>NZ_JBSFKQ010000002.1:0-445398 GCF_053598615.1 Kitasatospora sp. NPDC001095
TGGTTTTGATCGGATGAGCGGGCGCCTACTGTCGCGCCCCGAGGAGCCGGCCCGAGCCCCCCGGCTTCGCCGGCTCGCTCTCCCCGCCTCTCACCTTGATAGACGTCCATCCCGCCGGGGGGTTGCACCCGGGTTCGAAGAAATTTCCCGCGACCCGCCCCGGAACGCCGAAAGGCGCCGTGACCAGGGGAGAACCCCGGCCACGGCGCCTCGACGGCCCGCTTGGGACTACTGCTTCACGACCGTCACCGGGACGGTCAACTCGTTCAGGACGTTCAGCGAGGTGCCGGTGTACGGCAGCGTCACCTGGACGGCCACCGGCATCGTCCCGGGCCCGTCCACCGGGTCGAGGGTCATCCGGTACGTCACCTTCTTGCTCTCACCCGGAGCGAGCGAGAACGCGGCGCTCTCGCCCGTCTTCGCGTAGTCCATGCCGCCGCCCATCGACAGCGGGAGCGCCGTCCAGCCACCGCCGTCCTGGCGCTCCAGCTTGCCCTGGTTCATCATGACCATCTCGCTGGGCGGCGTCCCGGCGTACTCCTTCGTGTAGACCAGCGGCTGGACCTTCGCGAAGCTCTTCTGGCCGGTGTTCCGGTAGGTCACCGAGAAGGTCACCGGAGTGCCGCCGTTGGACACCTTCTGCCCCGCGCCGATGCCGCCGTCGACGGTGATGGCGATGTCCTTGCCGCTCTGCGCGACCCCGATCGGCGGCTTGTGGCCGCTCACGTCCAGGCTGTTGACGATCGACGTCAGGCCCGCCTGGTAGTCGCTCCTGAGCCCGTTCGCCACCACGAAGACCTGGTCCGAACCCATGCCCCACAGCTGGGCGGTGAAGCTGTCCCCGGGCTTGCAGGTGACGTTCCACTGGGTCTTGTCGATCGACTTGCCGCCCACCGTGGACTTGGTCCGCACCGGGGCGCCCATCGAGGAGTAGCCGCTGTCGGGGAAGTAGGGCCGGCCCCAGACCGGGCAGTTCGGCTGGTGGCCCCAGCCGTCGGGGGCGGCGAGGTCGTTCATCGTCGGCCAGGCACCGATGTCGGTCTCGTCCGGGGTGCTGTAGACCACGACCATGACGCCGTAGGGCTCACAGTCCGCCTGCGTCCAGCCCTGCTGCGGCTCGGTCGGCGCTCCGGGGCTCAGCACGCAGACCCGGTCGGCCGAGCGCGGCACGACCTTCCAGCCTCCCGGGACCTTGAACTTGACGCCTCGAAGGGTGTACGAACTCGCCGCACCGGTCGCGGCGTTGGGGGCGGGGGTCGTGGACGAGGCACCGTCGGCGAGCGGGACGCCGGTCTCGGCATCGCCGGCGGGGGTGCCCGGGTCGGTGGGGTCGGGCGCGGGGCTGGGGGCGCCGGTCGGCTCGGGCGTCGGACTCGGCACGGAGGTCAGCGTGGCGGCCGGCGGCGGGACCTGGTCCTGGGCGACCGGCTCGCCGTGGAAGGTGAGCACGCCGATCGCCATGGCGGCGGCCAGGCCGAGCGGCAGGGTGACGGCGTACACCGGGCGCAGTCGGCGGATCCGGCTCTTCGGGGGAGCGGCCGGGCGCAGGCCGGTCGCCGTGACCATGGAGGCGCGGGCCGTCAACGCCTCGCGGAGCAGCCGTTCCGTGGGTGTCTCGGCCGGCCCGTCGCCGTCGCCGCCGGCGCGGCGGGGGAGCTTGTCGGTCATCGAACCTTCTCCAGGTGCTTTTCCAAGGCGTCCAGAGCGCGGCTGGCGGTGGACTTCACGGCACCCCGGGACAGCCCCAGGGTCTCGGCAATCTGCGCTTCCGACATGTCGGACCAGTAGCGCAGCACCAGCACCTCGCGCTGGCGGGGAGTCAACTCCTGCAGGGCCACCAGCACCCGGCGGTGCTCGTCGTTGAGCACCGCGTGGTCCTCGGCGGACGGGGCGTCGGCCACGTGCGGCGGCACGTACTCGCGAGCGGTCTTGCGGCGGCGCAGCATCGAACGGGCACCGTTGACCACCGACGTGCGCAGGTAGCCGAGCGCGTTGTCGAGGTCGTCCAGTTCCTCGCCGTAGCGCTGGTAGAGCTGGGTGAAGGCCTCCTGGACGACGTCCTCGGCCAGGTCCTGGTGGTCGACCAGCAGGACCGCCATCCGGACCAGACCGAGCCGGTGGGCGTGGTAGAGGTCGGTCAGGGTGGGCCGGTCCTCGGCGGGCTTGCGGCCGCCGCGCAACAGGCGGAAGCCGGAACGGCGCTGCTTCGCGTCCTGTTCGGTGACGACGTCGGCGAGCGGCTCGCCGACCTCCTGCGCCCCGAACAGCGCGGCGACCACTCCTCGGACGGAGAAGCCGCGTCCCCCCGACTGCACGGCGGTCGGCCCGATGGCCATGGACATCTGCGTTTCCGCTTTCCCCCGGGACGGTGACGGCGGCCGCCGTTCCGTCAGGTCACCTGATCAAGATCGTGATCGGGGGGATCATCCCAGCCCGCCCTCGGCCGGGTTCCCTCCACCCCCCGTAGTCAAGGACGTGTGACGGGAGCGGAGGTTGCAGGTGGGTTCGAAGAAAGTTCCGAGGGGGTCCGGACGGCTACACTCACCGGCATTCCGCCACCCGTGAGCAGGGGGTTCGCATGGCCGAGCAGAACATCGACGGCCCGGTCGGTGCCGGAACCGGTACGGCCGTGGGTGCGGCCGCGGCCGCCGCCACCGCGTCGCGGCCGGTGTCCGTCACCATCGGCCGGCGCCCGGAGCCCGTGCACGACGTCGCGGTGTACGCCTTCCCGGGCATGGCGACCTTCGAACTCGGCGTGGTGGTCGAGGTGTTCGGGCTCGCGCGGCCCGAGCTGGCGGGCCTGCTGGCGGCGCCCTGGTACGGGCTGAAGGTGTGCGCCGAGCAGCCCGGGACGCCGCTGGACGCGGTGGGCGGCTTCACGCTGACCGCCCCGTACGGGCTGGACGAGCTGGCGGCCGCCGACACCGTGATCGTCCCCGGGGTGCCCAACGTGTTCGGCGGCGTCGGGGCACCTCCCGGCCGCGGTGCCGGGGGCGTCTCCCCCGCCCTGGTCGAGGCGCTGCGCACCGCGCACGGTCGCGGCGCCCGGATCGTGTCGATCTGCGGGGGCGCCTTCGCGCTGGCCGCCGCCGGGCTGCTGGACGGCCGGGAGGCGACCACCCACTGGCGGTACGCCGAGCTGCTCCAGCAGCGCCACCCGGCGGTGCGGGTCAACCCGGACGTGCTGTACGTGGACAACGGCGACGTGCTGACCAGCGCGGGCAGCGCGGCCGGCATCGACCTCTGCCTGCACCTGGTCCGCCGGGACCACGGCGCCAAGGTGGCGAACACGGTGGCCAGGCGCTTCGTGGTGGCGCCGCACCGGGACGGCGGTCAGGCCCAGTTCGTCGAGGCGGCGGTCCGCCCGGTCGAGGACGAGGAGGACGGCATAGCCCGCAGCATGCAGTGGGCGCTGGACCACCTGTCCTCCCCGCTGACCATCTCCCGACTGGCCCGCGCCGCCCGGATGTCGGACCGCTCGTACCTGCGGCACTTCACCGCCCGCACCGGGACCAGCCCGATGCGCTGGGTCGTCACCCAGCGCATCGCGGCCAGTCTGGCGCTACTGGAGTCGCCGGAGGGGACGGTGGAGGAGATCGCCGCGGCGGTCGGCTTCGAGAGCGCCGCGACGTTCCGCCACCACTTCGGTCGGGTGATGCGCACCTCCCCGACCTCCTACCGGCGCTCCTTCGGGCGCGGGGCGGCCTGAGCGCGCGGGGTGGCCTGCGTGCGGTGCGGCCCGAGCGCGCGGGGTGGCCTGAGCATGCGGGGTGGCCTGAGCGCGCCCGCTGTCACGCCTCGCGCTTCGCCTCGAGGTCGGCCTCGCGCAGGTCCGCGTTGGCCAGGATGGCGTCGTGCAGCCACTGGGCCAGGCCCGGCGCGAGCTTCTCGTAGGTGTCGGTCCAGCGCGAGTCGGAGACGTACAGCTCGGCCAGGCCGCGGTGGATGGTGAACGTGCAGTCGTAGAAGTTCCGGCAGATGTGCTGGCGGTGCTCCTCGGCGAGGTCCGTGGCCACCAGGCCGTCGGCGGGCTCGCCGGCGGTGACCGCCTCGGCCAGGCGGTCGTTGATCCCGGTCATCTCGGCCTGGATGCGCTGCCAGTCGGCCTTGGAGTAGCCGCCGGTGCGGCGCTGCGACTCGGCCCAGGCCTCGGTGTCGCCCCAGCGCTGCTCGGCCTCCTGCTCCCACTCCTCCTGGTAGCCCTCGCCGAAGATCTCGAACTTCTCCTCCGGGGTCAGCTGAATGCCCATTCTCCGTGCCTCCATGGCGTGTTCGACGGCTGAGGCGAGTTCCTGGAGGTGACTGATCCGGTCGGTGAGCAGCCGGTGCTGCCGCCGGAGGTGTTCGGTCGGGCTGACCGAGTCGTCGTCCAGGATCGCCGCGATCTCCTCCAGGGGGAACCCGAGTTCTCGGTAGAAGAGGATCTGCTGCAGCCGGTCGAGGTCGGCGTCCCCGTAGCGGCGGTAGCCGGAGCGGGTACGGCCGGCCGGGGACAGCAGGCCGATCTCGTCGTAGTGGTGCAGGGTGCGGACCGTCACCTTGGCGATCTTCGCCACGGCGCCGACCGAGTAGCCCTCACTGGTCATCGGAGTTCCTCCCTGGTGCTGACCACCACCCTCGGCTCTCACGTCGCGTGAGGGTCAAGCCGTGGCGCCGGCGCGGGCGCGCCCCTCTCGGACCCCGGCGCCGACCGGCACCCGCTCGCGCCGCCGACCACCCCTGCGGCCGCCGCCGTCTCCCGGTGCGCCGGGCCGCTGCCGGCGGGACCGCTGGGTGGGCCAGAGCAGCACGTACGAGGCGGAGACCACCACGAAGGCGAGCCGGACGAAGCCGCGGGCCGCGTCGGACGGCAGGAACAGCGTGCCGCCGTACAGCGAGGCCAGCGCTATCCAGCTCCACCACGGGACGAGCCGCTTCTGCCCGACCGCGTCCCAGAGCAGGGTGCCGAGCAGGATCGAGGCCGTGTAGTACGTGTAGACGCTCGGGTCGAGCAGGATGCGGGCGTCCGCGCCCAGCAGCACCACGGCGGGCCAGCGGCCGCGCCAGACGGCGACGCAGCCGAGCCCGATGCCGAGCGCGAACTGGGTCGGACGGTCCCACCAGGGGGTGGCCGGGTCGGTGACCCCGAACCAGCGCAGCGCGGAGGCGGGCTGGTTCGGGATGGTGAACTTGGCGGCCGCCATGGTGTCCAGGTTGCCCAGGTAGAACGGCAGCCAGGCGATCGCCACCAGGGCGCAGAACCAGAGCGCGGTGCGCAGCCAGGCGGGCCTGGGCAGCGCCAGGATCAGCGGGGCGAAGGCGATCGCCCAGGGCTTGGAATCGACCGCCAGCGCCAGGAACACCGCGACCTGGACGGGCTTGCCGCGGGCCAGGGCGTGCGCAGCGAGGGTGGTGAAGAACAGCGCCAGGACGTCGTCCAGGTGCGCGAAGCGGACCGAGACCTCGACCCACATCGGGATGAACGCCAGCCCGGCGATCAGCAGCCGCTGCTGGAGACGCCGGTGGTTGGTCCCGGTGCCGAGGTAGTACAGGGCGGCGGTGCGGCCGACCAGGACCAGCATCACCAGGCCCAGCCCGGCACTCACCGCCTCGGCGATCAGCTCGCCGGTGTGCGGCGCGAACGGGGCGGTGAGCCTGGCCGCGGCCAGACTGACCGGGCCGATCTGGAGCTCCGGGTGGCGGGCGTAGAGCGACAGGCCGCCGTCGGGCTGGTCACTGAAGAGCAGCTGCTCGCCCTGGCGCAGGTAGTGCCACGAGAAGCCGCCGCTGGGCTCGACCAGGAGGAACCAGAGCACCGTCCAGGCGGCCAGCAGGACATGGTGCCTGCGGAGCGGCAGTCCGGCGATCCGCCCGGTGGTCGCCTCGTAGTCGGTGGTGGTCCGTGCCGTGCGTACTACCCGCACCTGTCCTCTCCCCGCCGTTCCGCCCCCCTCCGGCCGGACATCCTATGTGACGGAGGAGAACCGCCCGTGCCGCCCGCGGATCCGTCCGACGGGACGGTGCGGGCGGCACGGGCGGCACGGGACCGGGCCTGCGCGCTCTCGGCGGCGCGCCCGGGTCAGCGCTTCGGGGCGGCGCCTCGGTCAGCGCCTCGGGTCAGCGCTTCGGGGCAGCGCCCCGGTCAGCGCTTCGGGTCAGCCCTGCTGCGCGGACTTGCGGCGGCGCAGCACCACGAGGGTGCCGATGCCGGCGACCAGGACGGCACCACCGGTGGCCGCGATGACCGTGGTGTTGTCGCCGCCACCGGTCTGGGCCAGGGCCTTGTCGGCGCCGTCGGCGGCGGCCTTGGCCTTGTCGACCACGGCCGGGGTCAGCGGCGGCGGGGTGATGACCGGGGGCTCCACCGGGAAGTCGATCGGGCCTGCGGTGTCGCCGGTGCTCTCGGCCGGGGCCGGGGCGGTGGCCGAACCGGAGGGCGTACCGGTGGCCGGGGTGGTCGGCTGCTCGGTGGGCTTCTCGGTCGGGGTCTCGGTCGGCTTGCCGGTGGGCTTCTCGGTCGGCTTCTCGGTCGGCGTGGTGGTCGCGGTGGCCGACGGGGAGCTGCTCGCGGTCGGGCTGGGCTTGCCCGTCTGGGTCGGCGTCGGGCTGGGCTTGCCGGTGTGCGACGAGGTGGGCGTCGGGGTCGGCTTGCCGCCCGGCGCCTTGATGACGAAGCCCACGCCGCCGTCGCAGCTGAGGTGGCCGTTGTCGACCGGCTGGTGGCTGGAGTCGTCGAGCTGGGCGGCGAAGACGACCGGGACGACGCCGGCCCGGCCGAGCGGGGAGCCGTCGGCGAAGGACGCCCGGACCTTGATCGGGACGTTCTTGCCGCGGTTCACCCCGAGCAGGTCGTCGCCGACCGGGTTGCCGTCGGCGTCGAGGGTGCCGAGCATCATCAGGACGGAGTCGTTCTTCTTCTCCCCGCTCTTGTCGGGGGCGACCACGGCGGTCTGCCACTCGCCCCCGGGGAGCCGGTACTGGACCTTGAGGTCCTTCGCCTGGAGCGACCCCGCCTTGCTCTTGAACTTGAGCAGCGGGATGAAGACGAAGTCGTGCTTCGTCCGGTTGTCGACCTTGAAGGTGAACTCGCGGGCGTCACCGCCGGCGATGAAGGTGCCGGGCACGTTGTTCAGCGAGAGGTCGAGGCTCGCGTGCGACGCCTTGTCGGCCTGGGAGGCGACGGCGGACGGGGTGCCGGGGGTGCCGACGGCCATGGCGCCCTGGGCGCCCGCCAGCACGAGCGAGGACGCGAGCGCGGCGGCTCCGGCAAGGGCAAGACTGCGACGTATGGACAAGGAGACCTCACGGAAGTGTCCGGGCGAGGCCCGGGCGCGAGGGGGCGGCCGCAGACGCCGCAGTACCCCCGCGAAGCTGAAAGTCCGACGGAGAGTACCGAACGATCCGACCGGTCCGGAAGGCGGGTGGCACGCTGCGCCCAGGACCGGGGAAATCGATGCCCGAATCGCCCAACTCTGGCCACCTGTAAGGCTTTTGCGCCTCACCTGAAGTCGACCCGCGGTGACGGGTACACGCCCGTGGGACAGTGTCGCAGGGCCTCCTCCGGCGGGGGGGCGAACGCGCGTGGACGTCCGGCCGGGGCCGGCCGTGCCGGCCCGCCGGCGGTCGGCCCGCCGGCGGTCGGCCCGTCGTAGGTCGGCCCGCGGTGTATGCCCGGGGCTCGGGCCGGGCCGAGCCCCGACTCAGCCCGCGAAGAAGGACTTGGCCGCGATCACCGCCCGCTCGTCGTCCAGCACCTCGCCCGGGCGGTTGCCGCTGCCGATCAGCGCTCCGCCCCAGCGCATCGCCATGTACTCGGCGGTCAGCCGGAGGGTGCCGACCAGCGGTTCGGCCTTGCCCTCCTCGGCGGCGGCGAGTGCGGTGACGCCCCAGAGCGTGCGGCCGCGCATCCGGGCGCGGAAGTCCACCCCGGGCAGCCGCAGCCAGGCCGACCAGTGGTCGAGGTAGAGCTTGGCGCTGGTCGGCAGCGAGTACCAGTACAGCGGCGCGACGAAGACCAGGTCGGTGGCCGCGAGCGTGGCGTCCAGCAGGGCCCGCTCGTGGCCGACCGGCTCGGGGTAGCGGCCGTCGCCGGTATGCCGCAGGTCCCGGAAGGGCGGCAGCGGGTGGTCCTCCAGCCGCAGCCAGTGCTGCTCGGCGCCGGGCGGCAGGCTCGACCCGGCGGCCAGCCGGGCCAGCCGGACGGAGTTACCGTCGGTGCGCGCACTGGCGTCGAGGAACAGGAAACGACGCGGCGCCGCGGCGCCGGACGGCTGATCGACCATCATGACTCCCCCGTCGTGAATGCGGTAACAGACGGAGGAGAGAGCGGCCATCGAAGGTCCGTTTATTCCGCGCCCGCGCCAACCCCCTTGCAAAGCACTGGGGTTGGCGCGGAAGACCGGACGGCGGTCAGGCGGGCAGTCCGGCCCGGCGGCGGGCGACGGCGGCGACGGCCGCCCAGTCCTTCTCCCCGTCGCCGTGGGCGAGCGCGTCCAGGAAGGCGTCCCGCAGGATGCTGCCGAACGGGAGCGGGACGTTGCGCGCGGCGCCCGCCTCCAGCGCGAGGCCGACGTCCTTGAGCCCGAGCGGCAGCCGGAACCCGGCCGGCTCGTAGCGGCGTTCGGCCACCATCGCGCCGTAGCCGCCGTAGATCGGCCCGGGGAAGAGCGTGGCGGTGAGCATCTCGACCAGCTCGGTCGGCCGGACGCCGTTCGCGTCGGCCAGGCTGCACGCCTCGGCCATCGACTCGATCGCGCAGGCGATCAGGAAGTTGGTGCTGATCTTGGCCGTGTTGGCCTGCCGGGGGCTGTCCCCGAAGTACCAGATGCGCTCGCCCATCGCGGCGAACAGCGGCTCGGCCCGCTCCAGCAGGTCGGGCGCGCCCGCGGCCAGGATGTTCAGCCGTCCGGCCGCCGCCACCGGCGGACGGCCGAGCACCGGGGCGGCGACGTAGCCGATGCCGTGCTCGCCGTGCAGCGCCTCGGCCCGTTCGGCGAGGGCGAGCGAGACGGTGGCCATGTTGACGTGCAGGGTCGCCTCGGCGCCGGCCAGCAGCGCGGGGTCGAGCAGCAGCTGCTCGACCGCCGCGTCGTTGGCGAGCATGGAGACCACCGTGTCGGCGGCGAACACCTCGGCGAGCGAGTCGGCCGCCTGCGCGCCCTCGGCCACCATCGCGGCCACCGGCTCGGGCGAGCGGTTCCAGACCCGTACCGTGTGGCCGGCCCGCAGCAGGCTGCCGGCCATGCCGCGCCCCATCCCGCCCAGCCCGACGAAGCCGATCGTCCGCCCGCTCATCCGCGCACTCCCCTGGTCGCCACTGCTCGTATGCGACCGACTGTACGTCAGGGGGCCTTGCGGGCCGGACGACACCGGCTGCCGAACCCCTCGGCGCACCCGTGGCCGGGGTGCGGCTCAGGCGCAGGCACGGGCCCGGGTGGCGGCGGCCCGGGCGGCCCGGGCCGGCACCCGCGTGCGGTCGGCGGCGGCGCCGCGCTCCAGCTCGGCGACCACCCGGCCGCGCAGCAGCTCGTACTGGGCCTGGAGGCGGCCGGGGCGGGCCGGGCGGGCGACCGGACGGCCGGGGCCGACCAGCTCGTCCGGCCCGAACTGCTCGCGGGTGAGGTCGATCTCGAAGCCGGTGGCGAAACGGTTCCACCAGTGGAGATCCGTCCGCACCCCGTCGACGTACACCTCGCCCATCATGAGCTCGCCGCCGAGCAGGTCGTGCACCACCATCGCCGTCACCCCGCACTGGCCGCGGGCGGGATTGTCGGGACGCCAGTGGGCCAGATCCTCGGGCGCACAGGTGTCGACACCCCAGGAGGAGCGGATCGCACGTTCGATGTCGTTGAGGGTCCACGCCGTCATACCGGGAAGCCTGCCACGCGCCACTGACAGTGGCACCGGCTTTTCGAAGGGTCATCCCGTGTTCTGCGGCGACCCTCCCTGTGTTCACCCGAACGAGACCCCGGCCCGGCCGGGCGGCCCCTGCCCCCGCGCGGGGCGGGCCACCGGCCGGGCTCGCGTCACTTCGCCAGCTCGGCGACGCCCGCCTGCGCGAACTGCTCGTCCAGGTCCCCGCTGGGCGCGCCCGCGACACCGACGGCCGCGATCGGAGCGCCCTTCGACTGGATCGGGGCACCGCCGGCCAGGAACAGGGTGCCCGGGATGTCCTTCAGGTTCGGGGCCTGGGCCAGGCGCTTGGCCAGCTCCGAGGTCGGGGCGTTCCAGGACACCGCGGTGAAGGCCTTGCGCTCGGCCGAGACCGGGGCCTGCGGGCCGGCGCCGTCGCCCTTCAGCAGCACCCGGGTGACACCGTCACGGTCGACGACCGCGACCGACACGTGCTGGCCGGCCTTGGTGGCCGCGTCCAGTGCGGCCTGGGCGGCGCGGGTGGCGGCGTCGATGGTCAGACCGCTGCTCGGGGCCAGGTTCTTGTTCTGGGTGTCGGCCTTCGCCGCGGCCGGGACGGCCGGGGTGTCGGTGGACTCGGCGCTGGCCGAGACGGCGCCGATGGTGGCGGCGGCGACCGCGGCGGCGACGACGGTGCCGGTCAGCACCCGGGTGCGCACGGAGGTCTTCTTCATGGTCCAGCTCCTCAGCGGATCTGCGGGGTCGGGTGGGGGTTCGGGGGCCGCCGGACCGTCGGGGGGATCGTCCGGCGGCGTGCTTCGATCCTCCGGCCGGGGCAGGGGCCGCCACATCAACGGTCCGGCGCGGGCGTCCCGGCATGATGGTGGACGGCGGCGTCAACCGATCGGCTGATGCGGACCCGGGCCGGACGGGTCACCATCGAGGGATCGACGCAGGTCAGTGCGGTTCCGGACGGGCCGGTCCGGGCCTGCTCCGAGCGGTCCGGGCCGGCGCCGAGCGGTACGGGCCGGCGCCGAGCGGTACGGGCCGGCGCCGACCGGCACGGGCCGGCGCCGACCGGCACGGGCCGGCGCCGACCGGCACGCCGCCCCTCGGTCGGTGCGGACCCACCGGCCGCGCACGCACCACCCGTTCAGCCAGGAGCCACCCGTGCAGCAGCCCCGCCCGACCGTCGGCCGCCGCGCTGCGGACCGTACCGGTGCCGGATTTCGCGGCGTCCTCGGGCCCGACGCCGGCGATCCGGACGCGGGCCGGCTCGCGCTGCTGCTGGACTCCGCCTTCCTGCTGCTGCTCGCCGCCTCGCTCAACCGCTACCTCAGCCACCACTCCGGCAACGCCCAGGCGCCCTGGGTGATCGGGCTGAGCGCGGCCCTCGCGGTCGCCCGACCGGCCGGGTCCTGGCTCGACCACCACCGGCCGACCTCCCCGGGCCGGCGCCGCCGGTGGCCGCTGGCCCTGGTGGTGGCGCTCTGGGTGGTGCTGGTGCTGCTCGCGCCGAGCTTCGCCTGGTGCGCCGTCCCGCTGATCTACACCGCGCTGCGGGCGCTGCCCGCGAAGGCGGCCATCCCGCTGGTCGGCGCGCTGACCCTGCTGGTGGTGATCGCCGAGATCCGGCTGCCCGGCGGCGTCGACGCCACCCTCGTCCTGCTGCCGCCCGCGGTGGCCGCGCTCGCCACCGGCGTCTTCCTCTTCATGGCCCGGCAGGCCGCCCGGCAGCGCGCGCTGATCGCCGACCTGGTCCGCACCCGGCGCGAACTCGCCGCCACCGAGCGGCGGGAGGGCACCCTGGCCGAGCGCGCGCGACTGGCGATGGAGATCCACGACACCCTGGCGCAGGGCCTGTCCAGCCAGCAGATGCTGCTCCAAGCCGCCAAGCGCACCTGGGACACCCACCCGGCGACCGCCCGCACCCACGTCCGCACCGCCGCCGAGGTGGCCGCCCGGAACCTGGCCGAGGCCCGCCGCTTCGTCCACGACCTCGCCCCGGTGGAGCTGTCCGACGGCCGCACCCTCGACCGGGCGCTGCGGGCGCTGGCCGAACGGGAGTCCACCGAGAGCGGGCTGCCGGTCCGCTTCCACCTGGACGGCACGCCGGTGCCGCTGCCCACCGCCGCACAGTCCGCGCTGCTGCGGATCGCCCAGGGCGCGCTGGCCAACGTCCGCGAGCACGCCGGGGCGTCGGCCGCCGCGATCACGCTGTCCTTCCTCGGCGACCAGGCCGTGCTGGACGTCGCCGACGACGGGCGGGGCTTCGACCCGGACGCGGTCGGCACCGGGGGTGGGGGCGAAAGCGGGGGTGGGGGCGAGAGCGGGGGCGGGGGCGAGAGCGGGAGCCGGCGCGGGTACGGCCTGCCGGCCATGCGTGCCCGGCTGCGGCAGTTGGGTGGCAGGCTGACCGTGGAGAGCGCGCCCGGTGAGGGCACCGTCGTCTCCGCCGCGGTGCCCCTGGAGCAGCGGTGAGCCCGGAGCGACGATCAACCCGGAGCGACGATCAGCCCGGAGCGGCGATCAGCAGGAGCACCGACCGGTCAGAAACAGCGATGACCCTGGAGCAGCCATGAGCACGAGCCCCGCCCGCACGACTCCCGCCCGGACGGCTCCCGTCCGACTGCTGGTCTGCGACGACCACGCCGTGGTGCGGGCCGGCCTGTTGGCACTGCTGGCGAGCGCCGGCGACATCGAGGTGGTCGGCGAGGCGAGCACCGGCGAGGAGGCCGTCGCGCTGGCCGCCCGGCTGGCGCCCCAGGTCGTGCTGATGGACCTCCAACTCGGCGACGGCATCGACGGGGTGGAGGCCACCCGGCGGATCACCGCCGCCCCGGGCGGGCCGCACGTCCTGGTGCTCACCACCTACGACACCGACGCCGACATCACCCGGGCCATCGCCGCCGGTGCCACCGGCTACCTGCTGAAGGCCGAGCGCCCGGAGGAACTCTTCGCCGCCGTGCACGCGGCCGCACAGGGCCGGACGGTGCTCTCCCCGCCGGTCGCCTCGCGGGTGATGGCACAGATGCGGGCTCCCTCGCCGCAGCTGACCGAGCGCGAGCAGGACATCCTCGAACAGCTGGCTCAGGGGCTGGGAAACCGGGAGATCGCCCGGGCGCTGTTCATCAGCGAGGCCACCGTGAAGACTCACCTCGGCCGGATCTACGACAAGTTGGGCGTGGACACCCGGGCGGGCGCGGTGGCGGTGGCGAAGGAGCGCCGGCTGCTCCGCTGAGCCCGCCCGCTCCGCCCCTCCCCCGGCTGCGCTGGGCGCCCGTCCGGTGTCACTGCGTGCTGCCATGATGCTCGGAATGTCGGATTCCGTCCGGTGCGCGCCCCCGCCCACCCCCGCCCGGCGCGGGCGGGGGTGGGCGGGCGGACCACCCCGGCACGGCCACAAATCCCTGGTACGAGGCCTATCCGGCCACTGCCGAGCCCTTCGTCACAATGTGGATGTTTCATGGATTTCACTATTGACAAACCAACCACGCGGTTTGTTAGCGTGAGATCACGACGTCCCCGGGTGGGGGCTCGCCGGGGCCTGTGCGGACCACTCTCGCCGGAGGGTGTGGCCAGGGGGGATCGGCGGGTTTGCCGGGGTGTCGGGGGGAGCGGCAGCGCCGAAGCCGCGCGGTGAGGCGGCGTGGAGCGGGTCCGGGGGGACTCGCTCCACGCCTCCCCCGGTCGGCACCCACGGCCCTGCGGCCGGGCTCCGGCCCGCCACCCGGAGAGCGGCCCCGAGCAGCCGGAACAGTCGGGGCGGAACCGTCAGAACAACCGGGGCGGCCGGAACAACCAGGGCGACTAGCCCAGTGCGCTCCAGTGCGGACAGCGGACGTACGGCAGCGGTGGCGCACAGCGGTCGACACCACCGGACAGCACCGGGCCGCGCTCCGAGCGGGCCACACCGGGCGAACTCGCGGTCAGCCCGGCCTCGCCCGACTCCCCGAAGCGCAGCGCCAGCCGGTATCCGTCCGGGGTGGTCGCGGCGACACCCGGGCGGTCCCGGTCGGCGTTCAGCGAGGTGATCGTCCAGCCGCGCCGGCGCCAGTGCCGCTCCACCACGTCCGCCAGCACCGCCCGCCGGGGCAGCGAGACGACGGTGAGGAGGTCCCGGCCGCGGGTGACGTACCAGAGCAGTTCCGACTCGCGCCCCGGCAGCGGCAGCCGCGCTCCGGCCCGCGCGGGCGCCCCCTGCCAGACCGGTGCCGGACGGACGGCGTCCAGGGTGTCCTGGAGCAGCGTCTCGCAGCGTTCGGCGGCGTCGAGTTGATCGGCCGTCACCCCGGGGTTCGACCCCGGTCGGCGAACCGGCGCGATCCGCGCCCCTCCGGGGCCGCCACCCGGGCGTCCGAGGTTCAGTTCGGCACCACCTGACTGCACAGGGCCCTCCGTACTCCTCCCGGTGTTCAACCCGGGCAGGCATTCCGTCACTGCTTGGACGGCGGACGGGTACGGGCAGTTCCCCTCCCGGTCCCGTCCCTCACCGTTCCCACACGTTCATAGTGCACTGCACGGTGCAGTTGAATCACTGCTCTGCACTGTGTAGTTTACTTATCGCCGGCCGGGCGGCCCGAACCGCCGACCGGCCTCCCAGGCAAGCCTTCTGACCGGCCATCGAGAGGACCCGCCATGCCCGTCATCACCGTCGACACCGCCCGCATCCCCTACCGCGTCGTCGGCGACGGCCCCGACACCCTCGTCCTGGTGCACGGCACCGGCCCCGGCTCCGCCATGTGGGACGGCCTGCTGGACGCCTTCACCGACCGCTACACCGTGCTGCTGCCCGACCTCTCCGGCAGCGAGGCCGCCGAGGACGACGGCGCTCCGCTCACCCTGGAGACCCTGGCCGCCCAGGTCGCCGCCGTGATCGAGGACGCCGGCCGCGGTCCCGCCGACGTCCTCGGCTTCTCGCTCGGCGCCGTCGTCGCCACCGCGACCGCCGCCCTGCACCCCGGGCGGGTCCGCCGCCTGGTCGCCGCGGCCGGCTGGATCAGCGCGGAGCAGGACGAGTACCTGCGGCTCTCCATGGCCACCTGGCTCTCGCTCGCCGACCACCCCGCCGCGTTCGGCGGCTACGCCACCCTCACCGCCTTCAGCCGCGGCTTCCTCGACCGGATCGGGCGCGCCGCCGTCCAGGCCAACACCGCCTACCTGCGGCCGACTCCGGGCACCCTGCGGCACATCGCCCTCAACCTGGCCCTCGACCTCGGCCCGCTGCTCCCGCGCGTCCAGGCCCCCACCCTGGTGATCGGCTGCACCCGGGACGCCACCGTCCCGGTGGAGAACGCCCGCCGGCTGCACGCCGCCCTGCCCGGCAGCGCCTACGCCGAGTTCGACACCGGCCACATCGTGCTCGCCGAGGAGACCGGGGCGTTCACCGGCGCCGTCCGGGAGTTCCTCGCCGCCGCCTGAACGATCCGGCCGCCCGAGCAATCCGACCCGCCCGAGCAATCCGACCCGCCCGCCCGCACCGGGCGACCGACGCGAGGAGCACACCGACACCCGAGAGGCAAGCCCCGTCCCAGAACGGCCGATTACCACGCATGGTGATTCATATCGAATTGACTGAACGTCAACTTGAAAGGTGAGACTGCCTTGTCGGAAACATTCGCAAGGAGAAGACCATGCGCATACTCTTCACCGGCCCCGCCGCGGCCGGTCACCTCTACCCGATGGTGCCCACCGCCCAGGCGCTGCGCGCCGCAGGGCACGAGGTGCTGTTCGCCGGCGCACAGCCGCTCGACATGATCCGGCCCTCGGGCTTCCCGGTCGTGGAGATCGGCGACGGCCGGACCCTGCGGGAGATCGTCGAGGAGCGTCTCGGCGGCCGGGTCCAGTACGTCAACCAGGACAAGACCCAGGAAGAGATCTTCGACATGGCGGCCGCGATGTTCGCGTACGCCTCCCGCCCCGACGTCGACGGCCTGCTGGCGGCCGCCACCGACTGGGGCGCCGACCTGATCGTCCACGATGCCTTCCACTCCGCCGCCCCGCTGGTCGCCACCCGGCTCAGGATCCCGTCGGTCGTGCACAACTTCGGTGCCAGTCCCGGCCGTTCCATGGCCGAACTGGTGGCCTCGCACGTGCCCGACCTGTACCAGGAGTGGGGCCTGGCCGGGCCGTCGATCGCCGCGACGCTCAACGTCGGCCCGCTCGGCGGCGACCCGGACGGCCTCGCGATGCGCTACGTCCCGTACAACGGCGGCGGCGTCGTCCCCGCCGAGTTCCTCCGCAAGCCCGACCGTCCGCGGGCGGTCGTCACCCTGGGCACCGTGCTCTCCGAGCTCGACGGCGTCCGCGCGGTGGTCCGCATGGTCCAGGCGGCGGCCGAGGTCGACGCCGACTTCCTGCTCGCGGTCGGCGGCGCCGACCTCGCTCCGCTCGGCACCCTGCCCGACAACGTCCGCGGCCTGCCCTGGGTCCCGCTCAACGAACTGCTCAGCCAGGCCGACGCGCTGATCCACCACGGCGGCTCGGGCACCATGCTGACCGCCGTCCAGGCCGGCCTGCCCCAGCTGCTGCTCCCGCAGGGCGCGGACCACTTCCTCAACGCCGAGGCCCTCACCGCCACCGGCGCCGCGCTGAGCTCCGCCTCCGACGCCGTCGACACCCCGCTGCTCGAACGCGTCCTCACCGACCCCGCGCTCCGCGACGCCGCCCAGCGTCTGCAGTCCGTCAACACCGCCCTGCCCGCCCCGGCCGCCCTGGTCGCCACGCTGGAGGAGCTCGCCGCCCGCCACTGATCCCCGCTCGGGCGCTCCTGCGCCCGAGCCCGCGGCAGCCGCGGGTCCACCGACCCGCGGCTGCCGCCGTACCGTCCCTCTGGCAGCGCGGCCGGTCGACGCTCAGACGGGTGACCTCCGTGCCGCCGGGTCGTCCGGCACGGCTTCCGACCGCGTCCGGTCGGCCCGGGGCAGCAGGAACGGGGTGGCCAGGATGAGCAGTCCCGCGACCGTGAGGGCGGTGCGCGGGCCGGTGGCGTCGGCGAGCAGCCCGCCGAGCGCGGTGCAGACGGCGACGGACGCCTGCTGCCCGATCGACCAGGCGGACAGGGTGCGGGCGAGGAGGTGCTCGGGCGTGCGTTCGAGCCGGTAGGTGGCGAGCACCGGGTTGAACAGGCTCATGTTGACGATGATCGCCAGCTCGACGGCCATCACGGTGACGAGGCCGACCACGCCGGGCCGGACGAAGACCAGGCCGATCAGCCAGACGGCGCGCAGGGTGCCGACGGTCCGGAGCACCCGGTCCCGGCCGTACCGCTCCACCACCCGCCGGGCCAGCCGGGAGCCGATCAGCCCGCCGAGGCAGGGCGCCGCGAAGGCGAGGCCGTACTGCCACGGGGCGAAGTGGAGTTGGCGCAGCAGGAGCACCGCGAGCACCGGCTCGGTGGCCATGATCAGACCGGCGACGAGCAGGTTGTTGAGGTAGAGCGCCCGCAGCCCGGGGTCACCCGTGATGTGCCGCCAGCCGTCGAGCACCGTTCCGGCTCGGACCGAACTCCCGCCGGCCCGCCGCGGCGCCTCCTCCCGGCCACGGATCGCGGTGATCCACAGCGCGGAGAGCAGGTAGCTGAGCGCGTCGGCCACCACCGTGGTGACCGGCCCGAACCGGCCGACCGCCGCCCCGCCCAGCGGCGGCCCGACCGCGATGGAGCTCCAGTTCGTGGACTCCAGGCGGGCGTTGGCCACCAGCAGGTCGTCCGGCCGGACGATGGCCTTGAGGTACGCGCCACTGGCCGCGCCGAACGCGATCCTGGCCGCGGCGACCACCACCGACACCACGAGCAGCTGGACGAAGCCGAGCAGGCCGAAGGCGTAGGCGACCGGGATCGTCGCCATGGCCGCGAACCGGACCAGGTCCATCGCGATCATGACCGGGCGCTTGCGCCGGAACTCCACCCACGGCGCGAGCGGCACCGCGACCAGCGCGCCCACCGCGGGCCCCACCGCCGACAACGCGGACACCTCGGCCGGCCCGGCGTGCAGCACCAGGACCGCGATCAGCGGCAGCGCCCCGAACCCCAGCCCGGACCCGTACGCGCTCACCGCGTACGCCGCCCACAGCCGGCCGAACGGCCGGCCCAACCGTCTCCCGCCCCTCATCCGCGGTGCGCTCCCCTCGACTCGACGTCCGACTGCACAAACCGCGGTTGACCGGGGAGAGCCAATCCGACGCCAGGACAAGGGGTCAAACAACCGCCTCACCCCTCCTGCACAACCAGTGGTTGTTCCCTAGGGTGGGTCGGCGTGGACCTCGAAGCAGTGCGCACCTTCGCCGCCATCGCCGAAGCCGGCCAGTTCCAGAAGGCCGCCGTCGACCTGGCCGTCACCCAGCAGGCCGTCTCCAAGCGCGTCGCCGCACTGGAGCGCGACCTCGGCGTCCGACTGTTCACCCGCACCCCGCGCGGCGCCGAACTCACCATCGACGGACAGGCCTTCCTGCCCCACGCGCGCGAGCTGCTGCGCGCCGCCGAGCGCGCGGTCGCGTCCGTGCGCGCCGGCCGCCGCCCGCTGCGCGTCGACGTGATCAACTCGCGCGGCGCGGCCTCGGGCCTGATGCGCGACTTCCACCGCGCCCACCCCGGGATCGAGCTCGACGTGCTGATGCTGCTCGACATCGAGACCGCCGTCGCCGCCATCCGCTCCGGCACCATCGACGCCTCCTTCCGCGCCGTCGCCATGCCCGGCCGGCCGCTCCCCGAGGACATCGAGTCCGTCCGGGTCCTCGACGAACCCCTCCAGCTCCTCACCGGCCCCGCCCACGCCCTGGCGGACGCCAGGGCGGTGACCGTCGCCGACCTGGTCGGCCACCGGATCTGGATGCCCGGCATCGTCCCCGGCAGCGAGTGGGGCGCCTACTACGACGACCTCGTCGCCGAGTTCGGCCTCACCATCGAGTCCACTGGCCCCAACTTCGGCTCCGACGCCCTCCTCGACACCGTCGCCGACACCCCGGCCCTGGCCACCTTCATGAGCGAGCGGACCCGCCTCGTCTGGCCCGCCGGCCACGGCCTGCGCCGCATCCCGGTGACCGACCCGACCCCCGTCTACCCCCACTCACTCCTCTGGCACCGCGACAACCCCCACCCCGCCCTCCCCACCCTCCGCGCCCACCTCGCCACCGCCCCCGCCACCCCGGACACCTGGACCCCCACCTGGGTCCACCCCCACTGACCCCGCCCGGGCCGCCCCGGCCCCGACAACGCGAAAGCCGCAGGTCATGTGACCTGCGGCTTTCGGTAGTGGAGCGTGCGACGAGAATCGAACTCGCGCTCTAAGCTTGGGAATCTCTGGGCCTCCGGGCCGAAAATGGCCCATGACCTGCGAGAATACAGCCGCGGTCGACCCCTTCGGACACCCGGCGCAGACCACTGCTGCCCGTCGACCACCGCCCGTTCTGGCACGCATCTGGCACGCGCCGGAGTCGTCCGCTCGGAGGCCCGCGTCCGCGAGACGTGGCCGAAGGGCGCAATGCACCGCCGTCGGGCGTAATGGAAGGACCTGCCCCGGCGAACTGCACCCGGGTGTCGGGGTTGATCAAGCCGGTGTCGAGTGCCCGCGGCGGGAGTAGGACGGCGGTGAGCAAGGATGAGCGGCGAGCAGCTGTCCGGCGCAGCGCAACCGGACCGGTCGGAGGGGCACGGCGAACACCTGCTGGGGGCACTGCTCGATCAGGCCCACGAGCTGCCGCCCCGGCTGATCGCCCCGCTGGTCGCCGACGCGGTGCGCAGGTTCGGCGGCCGTGACCCGGCGCTGCTGCTGCAGGACTACGGCCAAGTGGTGCTGGCGCCGTTGCCGGGGCGGGGGTTGGCCGCCGGGGAGCCGGTGCCGATCGACGGCTCCCCCGCGGGTGCGGCCTTCCTGCGCGGTGCCGCCGTCGAGGAACCGCAGGCCGACGGGGTGCGGGTGTACCTGCCGTTGCTGGACGGCGGCGACGAGGTGGGGGTACTGGCCCTCACCCTGGATGCCGTCGACGAGGACGACCGGCGGCGGCTGCGGCGCCTCGCCGCCCTGGTCGCCGATCTGCTGGTCACCAAGAGCGGCTACACCGACCGGATCTTCCAGGCCCGGCGCCTCGAACCGATGAGCGTGGCCGCCGAGATCCAGTGGTCGCTGCTGCCACCGCTGTCGATGGCCGTTCCCCGGGTCGCCGTGGCCGGCATCCTCGAACCGGCCTACCAGGTGGCCGGGGACAGCTTCGACTACGCGCTCAACGACGGCCTCCTGCACGTCGCCACGATCGACGCGATGGGCCACGGGCTGGACGCCGCGACCATGGCGACCGTGGCCATCGGCGCGTACCGGCACGCCCGGCGCGCCGACATCGGGCTGGCCGAGATCTACGCGTTCATGGACCGGGCCATCGCCGAGCAGTTCGGGCCGGACCACTTCGTCACCGCGCAGATGATGCGCCTGGACACCGGGACCGGCCACCTGCAGCGGGTCAACGCCGGCCATCCCCAGCCGCTGCTGATCCGCGACCACGTCGTCGTCGAACGGTTGGAGAGCGCCACCACCCTGCCGGTCGGGTTCGGCGGTGAGGAGCCGGTGATCAGCGAGCGGGTGCTGCGGCACGGTGACCGGGTGCTGTGCTTCACCGACGGCCTGGTCGAGGAGCGCGAGGCCGGCGGGGAGCAGTTCGGGGAGGAGCAGCTCATCGACTGGGTCAACCGCGTCGAGCGCTCGCAGGACGGGGTGCGGGCCGTGGTCCGCGCGCTCTCCCACGTCCTGAAGGAGAAGCGGGGCGGGCGCACGAGCGACGACGCCACCCTCTTCCTGATCGAGTGGCACTGACGCACCGGCCCCGACCAGGGCTTTCGTGACCGGCCGGGCCGGCCCGGTGCGGGCGGAGTACCGTGGGGATATCGGAGCGGCCGGAGCCGCCGCTCCCCCGAGGGTCGGCCCTCGCTCAGCGGGGGCTGGGCCGCGTCCGCGGATAGGTGGCGGGCCATGTCGGACGAAGCCGGTGCTGCGTTCCCGGGACTTCTGCCGGACCGGTTCCGGCAGGCCGCGAAGCCCGGGACGGTCCTGTTGCGCCTGGAGACCACCCAGTCGCGCGAGGGTGTGCTCGACGGTGCATGGTGGCCGCGTTCACGGGACGTCGGCGCCGAACTGCCTGGTCTGGTCCGCGCGTTGACCGAACACCTCGGCCCCGTCGCGAGCGTCGGCCTGGACACGGAAGCCTGGGACGACGTACCGGCCCGGCTGGTCGTCGACGGCCGGTCGGTGCACATCGACCGGTACCCGGTCGGTGACGACACGGTGATCGTCACGCGGGGCGACCGCGATCACTTCAGCCTGCTCGTCGTCCCCCCGCAGGCGAGCCAGGAGGCGGCCCTGGCCGCGATGGCCCGCGCGGTCGAGGCAGGCGGAAGCGACTCGGCACGGCAGATCCTCGTCGCCCTCGGCATCGGCTCCGAACCGCCGGGCGAAGAGACCTGAGGAACGGCCTCGTGGGCCCGGCTCCTCCAGCGGACAGGAAAGGCAGGACGCAGAGATGTCCGTCTACGTGAAACTCTCGGCCGACGCCCGCGCCCCGGCGGAGCCGTCGAAGGGACCGCTGGACCTGCAGTACGAGGACGGCACGGACGACGGCGTCACCTTCGAGTACGACCTGCACCCGAGCGGCGCGCTGCGCGTCCTGCGGGTCTTCGAGGACACGCCGCACCGGATCGAGGCGTGCTTCAGCTCCGGGGCGTGGCTCCAGGTCGTGGGCACCTACCTGCGAAGCGGCTCCGAGTACTGACGGACGTACTGGCGGCGATCCGCTCCGGGCGAACCGCAGGCCCCGACGACGGTTGCCCCGTCGGGTTTCCGCCCGGCGCCTTCGGACGGACACCGAGCGACGACGAGGGCGGCCCCTCAGACGCGCCCGTAACGGACCGCCTGGTCGGCGAACTCCCGGGCCATCTCCTCGGAAACGGTCGGACGGGTGCGGTGGATGGCGTCCAGATAGTCCTGAGTACTGGGTTGGGTCCGCTCCCCCGTGTCCAGCGTGTGCTCGAACGCGCTCTGGGCGACCGCCATGGCGACCTGCCTGATGTCGGCGGGAGTGAAGCCCTCGCTGGCTTCGGCGAGGACCGCCGTGTCGGCGGCGGTACCCGTTTTCGCGGTGTAGCCGGCCCACAGCGCGTCGCGGGCCGTGACATCGGGCGGCCCGACCGGCAGGACGTAGTCGAACCGGCCGTGGCGCAGGAACGCCGGGTCCAGGGCGGCCACCGAGTTGGTGGCGCAGACGAGGAGCCGGCCGTCGCGCTCACGGAACCGCACGATCGACTTGAGGAGTTCGTTGACCACGCCGACCGACGCTGGGGCGGCGAGGCTGCGCGTACCGGCGACCTCCTCGACCTCGTCGATGAAGAGCAGCACATGGTCGAGCTGCACCACCTCTTCGAAGCGGCGGCTGAGTCCGGTGGCCAGCCCGTCCTCGGAGGCGAGCCGGGAGGGGAAGATCTCGATGAACGGCCAGCCGAGCCGACCGGCCACGGCCTTGGCGAACGTGCTCTTGCCCGTGCCCGGCGGACCGAACAGCACGACCGCGCGGGGCGGTTCCACTCCATGGGCGTCCGCCAGCTCGGGGTTCGCCAGGGGCAGCACCAGTCGCCGTTCGATGAGCCGCTTCTCGTCGGCCATGCCCGTGAGCCGCTCCCAGAGACGGGCTTCGGGCATGACCGCGCCCAGCATCGCCAGGACCGTCGCGCCCTGGGCACTGACGGCCTCCGACTTCTCGAAGTACGTGAGCCCCCGGTGGGGTTGGAATCCGGAGTTGACCAGTGCGGTGGCGCCGGTCTCCTCATCGGGCAGAAGCGCCGCGACGATCCTGGCGCCGGCGTCCCGCAGACGATGCTCCAGCGCGGACAGCAGGGCGGTGCCCATGCCCAGGTTCCGCCAGGCGGGGTGCAGGGCGATGCGCAGCACCCATGCCCGGTCCCCGTCCACCCGGCCCACCGCCGCGCCCACGAGATGTCCGTCGGCCACCACGACGACGCTCGGATTCCGTGCCTGCAACGCGGCGACCACGTCGGAGAGGCGGAAGACGGCGGCGTGATCCGTGGTGGCGCTCTCGGCGTCGAGCCGGACCATCGCTTCGAGGTCGTCCGGTGTGAAGTCCCGGACATGCCACACAGCCATACGCCGCTCTCGCATACGCCGCTCTCGAACGTCGCGTGCCCCTGGACTTCCATCATCGATCGGCTCCGGCGTGGTCGCTCGCCGGGCGGGCGACCGCGCCTGGTGCGCGCCGAGGCGGGCGTTCGCGACGGATTCCTCCCCGCCCCACCGCCTCGGCCGTCCTCCTCCTGCTCGGCATGCCGACGCGGACCGCCGCGGGAACGGCCGTTCAGGCGAGCAGGAGTTCTGCCGCCGGGGTGTGGTTACCGGTCACGGAGGCGCCGGCCATCGCCGAGGCGGCCATGTCCGGGGCGGTGCCGGGCGGCACCACCAGCAGCAGGAAGTGGTCCTGGAATCCCCGGGTGACGCTGATCGTCGCGTCGCTGCCGGCGAACCAGTTGATCCTGATCGTCAGGCCGTTCGCCGCGACGGACCGGGGCACACTGTCCCAGGCCGCGGTGTCGAGGCCGACCCGGACGATGCGCCCGAAGTGGGCGCCGAGCGCGGTGATCAGGTCCGGCAGTTCGGCGAGGACGTGGTTCGAGCGGGGCCACCAGGCCCCGTCGAAGACGCCCTCCCGCGCCATCGTCGGCTCCAGCTCCAAGCGCGGCAGCAGCGGCGCACCGGACACTGTCCACGGGCCGGAAGAGGAAGAAGTCGGGAAAGGAATCGGCATCATGCGAAGCCGCCCGTCCGGTCCACGAGGGACCCGTCATAACCCGGGGCGACGTCGACGCTGATGCCGGTGTGCGGAATGTCCTCGGTTGTGTTCCACGCTACTCCCCCACGGCCTCCCCCGAGCTGCCCACCGCAGGAGTAGTCTCGGAGACATCCAGGGCATCCCGCATCCCGGTCCCCGTTCCGGCTTCGTTCTGGGTGAAGCACAGCCCGGCAGATCCCGCTCCGGCGGGCAGCCGGAGACGGGAACGGTGAACACCGTGACCACTCACTCGACTCAGCCCGCACGGCCCGGCCACGGCCTCACGGTCGCCGACGCCATGGAACCCTGCGACTACCAGATAGCCGACGACAGCACCGTCGACCAGGCCGACGACGTCCTCCGCGGCGCCCGCCTCGACTACCTGCTCGTCCGCGGCCACGACGGCCGGTGTGAGGGGCTGGTCACCCGCACCGGACTCCACCCGTTCCTCACCCGCTCCTGGGACACCGAGCGGACCGCGATCAGCGCGGCCATCCGCCAGCGCGGCCCGTTCGCCTGGCCGACCATGGGCCTGGCCCTGGCCGCGATAGTCATGCGGATCAAGCACCTGGCGGTCTGGCCCGTCGTCGACGAGGACGGCTACATCCTCGGCGTGCTCACTGCGGACCGCGCCACCGGCCTCCTCGCCGCCGCGCCGGCTCCGTGACGCCGTCGGTGGCTCAGCCCGACTGCCAGCCCACGAGTGCCGGTACGGCCGGTCTGCTCGTGGGCGGACCGGCCGTACCGGCTGCGGACGCCCCGTGGGGCGCGGGTGTCAGTCCAGGGGGTGAAGCGGGATGTCGAGGTAGGACTCGGCGCCCTCGGGAGAAGTGATCTCGACGCTGGTCGGGGTGGAGTTGGCGTCGGCGAAGAACTGGTCGTGGGTGCCGATGACCAACTGGAGCACGCGGCCCTTGCTCAGGACGTAGTGGGCGGGCTGCAGGGGGAAGGTCAGGGTGGTGGCCTGCCCGGCCTGCTCGTTGGTGAGGGTGTAGGGGGCGTGGGTGATGATGTAGGCCTTGCCAGTGGCCGGGTCGCAGTCCAGCAGGTAGGCCACGATCGTGGCGTCCATCGCCCGCGGCTTCACCGTCACCCGCAGCTCCAGGTCGCCCTGGACGCCCATGGGCTGCTCCAGCGGCGCGGTGGTCCAGATCGCGGCGACGTCGCGGTCGATGTCGGCGGTCTTGTAGACGTGCGGCAGGCCCATGCGCTCGGCCAGACCGGTCTGGACCAGCTTCGGGGCGACGAAGACCCCGGTGTCCCGGCCGGTGGCCTTGACCGATCGGGTCCAGCCCGACTGCGGTTGCCCGTCGGCCAGTTGGGCATCGGCCTGGCCCGCAGCCGCACCGGCCAGGTGGAAGCGCTTGCGGGGCAGGACGTAGTCCTGCCAACTGTCGTGGAAGAGGTCGGACAGGAGGTTGTGCATGTACTCCGAGCGGACGCCGAACCGGGGCGCCCTGCCGTCACCGGCGCTGCCGCCAAGGAAGTAGTCCATCCGGCGGTAGGCCGTCTCGGTGGGCTTGGAGAGGAGGCCGGCCAGGCCGGAGAGCTCTCCGTTGCCGTGGTCACCGACCTGGACGAGCAGTGACTTGGGCCCCGTCAGGTTGGTGAACAGGTCGACGACGGCGGGCACCGAGAAGATCGTCTCGTGCCAGGCGGCGGTCAGCAGGATCGGCGTGTTGGCGTCGTTGTACGCGTTCAGGTATGTACGGGGCGAGCGCACCGCCGCGAACTCCCTGACCTCGTCGTCGATGGTGTTGTCGCGGATCTTCTTGATGACCTCGCGGAACTCCTCCGAGCACCGCTCCTCGCCGAAGAGCTGCACGAGCGCCTCGAAGGCCTTCAGGTGACGGGTGCCGTTCTCGTACAGCGAGGCGAACAGGTCGCCCCATGCACTGGTGCCGGCCACGGCCTTGACCCGCGGGTCCCTGCCGGCCGCAAGCAGGCTCGTCCCGGCGCCGTAGGAGGAGCCGAAGAACCCGATCCGGGCGGGGTCGACGCCGTCCTGCCCGACCAGCCAGTTGATGATCTCGGTGGCGTCGGCCACGTCCTGCGGTCCGGCGACCTGGATCTCGCCCCCGGAGGCGGCCAGGCCGCGCTGGCTGTAGGCCAGGACGACGTAGCCGCCCTGGGCCCAGCGCGGGAACATGCCGAGGTAGGCCCGGTGCCCGATGTTGATCAGCGGGGCGGGCAGGACGACCGCCGGACAGGCCTGTCCGGGCGCGAGGCTGCGCGGAACGTTCAAGGCCGCGTCGAGCACCGTCCCGTCCACCATGGTGATCGAGACCTCCGCGGACCGGGCGGTCTCCGCGTACACCTCATAGGTGTCGGCCAGACCCCACTGGTCGAGGCGGCCGATCCGACGCGGCGACGGGTCCAACATCCCCTCGCGGATCGCGTCCAGCTTGGCGAGGTCGTCGGCGCCGAGCGCGAACGGGGTCTCCGGGGCTCCGTCAACGGACATGGCTGTGCCCGCCTTCCGGGGCAGTGATACTGACGAGGTGTCGAGGACATGCTCGCCGCGCCGCGAGCATCCCGAGGAAACATCTCGCACCGATCATTCGAACGAGTGATCGGCATCGCCGAACCTCCATGCACGGAGAAGTCGGACCCAACACCCCCAGGCACCTCCAGGCCCCCCTGGCCAGCCAACCGGAGCACGACGAACGGGCCCTCGTGTTCGTTGACGCGAGGGCCTGTTCGGGCCCAGGTCTACACGTTGCGGCCGCCGATCAATCGGCCAGGGTGCCCCGGTAGCCGACGGGCCCCTCGCTCGGGAACTGGGCCGTGCCCTCGAACCTGGTGCCGTTGTCGAAGAAGGTGACGCTGCCCGCCCCCGCCTCGGGGCTGTTCCACGTGACGAACGTCCCCGTTGCCGGAGCACTGCCGCCGACGACGTCCCCGCGACTGCCGATACCGAGAGTGAGGGGCGAGTCCTCCTGTCAGCCCCCGCCGCCCGTGTTGATCTCCGTGTTGTACGTGGCCATGGCCTTCTCCTTACTCGGCCACCGGACCGGTAAGCGGTGCGGTGACGGCTGCCGGAAACGGCGTCCGCACGACGCCCGCCCGCTTCAACGTCCGAGGTGGAGAAAGAACACCGGCACACCTCTTGCATACGGACCTGGTCCACCCGCGTCATCCGGCTCCGAACATGATCGCCCGGACGCGCCTGGCGGCGGCCTGCCGGTCAGCGGTGGAGACAATGCGAAAGGCCCAGGTCGCCGACCTGGGCCTTCACTGCTGGAGCGGGCGACGAGAATCGAACTCGCGCTCTAAGCTTGGGAATCTTTGGGCCTTCGGGCCGCAAATGGCCCCTGACCTGCACTGATAACAATAGTACTGGCTCTTCTGAGGCTCGTCGCAGACCGCTGCTGTCTGCCGTTCTCCACCTGTTCTGGCACGGCTCTGGCACAGCCAGAGCCGTGCCAGCGTTGCGTACTGTGTGCTGGTCCTGACTTGACCACACCTTGCACGGTCCTGAAGCCCGCCGAACCCCTGCAGCCAGGTAGGGCTCCACATGCGATCCCCAACTGGAGCGAGGGTGAGTTCCCAGTTTCCGCCCACACGAGGGGCACACTCGGGCATTCTGTAACTGTGCGACACACAGAGTGACCGTCGAGAGGCTGACCAAGCAGGGAGTGGGCAGATCATGGCGCACGCCGAAGCGGAGACCACCCGCAGGAAATTGGCTCAGGTCCGGGCACGCATCAAGGCCATGCCAGACGATCAAAAAGTCCTTGCGGAACGGTATGGCCATGATCAGCAAGCTGCCTTGACACTGCTACCAGCTTTGGACAGCGTGACCCGCATTCGTATCGGCCCAGCCGTGCGCGAGGCCTCCCTGCTTGCACACAAGGTGCGGCACCAGTATGCAGCACTGGAATCCCTTCTGAGAGATCACGGGTGGCTGCGAAAATCCGCCGGCGCACTTCGCTTTGGGGGCCTCCTTTTCCTCCTAGGGATCATTCTTTTTCAACCCATCAAAAAATTGGGAACCGATAATCCAGCCAGCACTATTGCAATGTACACGGGGGGCGGGGTATGCCTGCTCTTCCTACCCCTGCATCGAAGAATGTCGCGCCTTAATTTTCGATCGTCACCTATCTTTTCCGCTGCTTCGCTACTTTCGATAGGATTGGCTGCGAGCACTGCCGATGACTATTGGAGGCGCCACACTTCAAACAATCCTTCAACGCACAACACCCCGCAGAAGGTACATCAGTTTGACTGGAGTGAAGCAAACTGGCATGACGTAGCAACCGGATCTACGGCGATGCTGACCTCATTCGCGGTCCTACTGCTCATATTTGAGATCTCCCTACCCCTCAGGCGGGTAACCATAGAGCTAGAGGATTCGAAAGCCATTGCCTGTGCAGTTGTTATCGACTCTCTGCTCGAGATTGCCCTTTTGCTAGAAGCAGCAACGCGCCCCAAGCCGCCGGCTCTAACTTTCATTTTCTCTGGCGAAGAGATTCCACCAGCATTTCAGCCATATATAGCTAGCGACCAGCGGGCCAAAGTGGTCGAAAAGCTGGAGTCTCTTGCTCGATACCTGGAGGGACCTTGGGAGCGGAGGCTCCGCCCCAAGGACCCCGCAGGTGGAGCAGAAATTCGGCGAGTCGCCGATGGAATCGCAGCAAGCGTCCGCTCATGGAAGCCTACCGCTGCGATCGGAGGAGAAAAGCTCGGCGAAATGCGTGACGCATTCAGCGAAGGCCTGGTCGACGCTGTCAACGGGCGATGGCTAGAGCTAACTCGCGAGATCTCGGCACGCGAGGCTCTCGGGAAGAGAGTCTTGCGAAGCGTGCGACGTGCGGCCGCAATTTCGGTCTTCTCTTCTGCGGTGTTGCTGGTATTTCTACAACCTTTTAGCTGGACCCACAGCTTGGCAAATCCGGCCGCAGCACTCCCTCTGATGCTCTGCGCAACTGTACTAGCTGGATTCTTGGACCCCACTATCTTCGAGCGCGCCGGGGCTGCGGTCAAGCTCAGCAATGACGTTCTGAGCAAGCGCTGAAGCGCCCTTCATGATTTCGCAAATCTCACTGCCATTGTTCGAAAACGCAGATTCCTTATGGCTTCAGACAGTAAATCTCGACGATTCAAGATCTGAGGAGGCACCAGTGCAGGTCGAGGTGAAGGTCAGCGGAGATGGCCAGGAGACCGAGCTCCGTTCCCTACATACATGGTTGGGTCAAGATCCTCAGGTACGCAGTTCGGCGACGCTATCGCTCGTGGAACGGCCCGCAGGCGCGGGTGCGATGGGCGGCTGGCTGGACACTCTGCAGATCGTGACGGAGAACGGGTGGAGTGCTGCCTCGTTCGTCATGACCGTGGTCACCTGGCGGCAGACCCGACCGCGGCCGCGCAAGGTGATCGTCCGCCACGGCGGCATCGAAGTGGTACTGACTGAGGGGACGGATGCGGAGGTGCAGCAGGTGATTGAGCTGCTGTCACAACAGACTCCGGACGGCATCGAGGACGACGAGGTGTGAAGGGGCTTCCCGAAGCAGAGACCTCACGTGCAGTGCTGATCGGGGTGGCGCGGTACACGGGGTTGGAAACGCTGCCCGCCGTGTCGAACAACCTGCCCGCCCTGGCGGACGCGTTGACGAGCCCCGGATCCTGGGGGCTGGCACGAGAGCACTGTGCCGTGGTCGCAGAACCGTCCGGCCTGCACGAGGTGCTGGAACCAGTGGAGGAGGCGGCTCGGGCGGCACGGGACACGCTGTTGGTGTACTTCGCCGGCCACGGCCTGACCGATGACCGCGGCGAGTTGTTCCTCGGCCTCCCTCGGTCAAGGCCGGGCCACGGTCACACGGGGGTTCCGTATGCGATGTTGCGCAGCGCGATCATGTCTGGTCGTGCGCAACGCCATGTGATCATTCTTGACTGCTGCTTCAGCGGCCGGGCGCTGGGGACGATGGGCGGCTCAGTCGCTGATCAGGCACAGATCGACGGCAGCTATCTGCTGGCTGCCGCTCCGGAGACCGGAGTGGCGCTGGCACCGCCTGGGGAGCAGTACACCGCATTCACCGGCGAGTTGCTCGATGTCCTGAAGAGCGGGATCGAGGGCGGCGAAGCATGGTTGGACCTGGAGTCGGTCTACCGGCGGCTGCGGTCCGTGCTCGCGGCCAAGAGTCGACCGCTTCCGCAGAAGCGCGACCGCAACACCGCGGGCGGCCTACTCCTGGGGCGCAACAACGCCTACCGGCCCTGGACCTCAACGGCGGTAGCGGCGGCGGGGAGCGGCGCCCGCTGGCCTGACCCTGATGTGCTCGACACCGCCCAGGAGTTCATCGAGGCGCTCGGACACGTCCGGGCGATCAGCGGACGCAGCATTCAAGCCGTCAGCGACAATGCCCGACCATCGCTCTCCCCCAGCGCTGTCAGCGCGTTGTTGAACCGTAGGACGCTGCCACGGTCATGGAAGAGCACGGAGATCTACCTTCACGCATGCGGGCTGCCGGCCGACCAGGTACAACGCTGGCAGGTTGTCTGGGAGCGAATCAGAGTGGCTGCCGCAACGCAGCCTGACAGGACGATCCAGAAATCCGGGGAGAGAACGCCGCAGTCGGACCAAGGATGGCGTACCTGGTTCAGTCCACGCCGACAGAATCGCCACTAGCAGCCGCAGCGTACGCTCATTGGCCGGGTGCAGACGGGCTGGCGCTGACGGACGAGGGCGAAGCCCCCGGGCTCTGGACGGTCGTGGTCCCCGGGTTTCCGGAGCCATCCGAGATCAACATCAGTACGACAACCATTGCGATCAGGCCCACAACGCCTGCGCCTGTCAGCGGCTTCACCGCTGGCTTGCGCCCACCCGTCGGGCGGTTCACCCAGTGACCTGCGCGGTAGTACCTGCCGGAACGCCCAGCCATCCAACACCCCCGGTACCGACGGCAGACCATCCGCCGCCGAAACCGAGTTTGGCAGGCGCCATCGTGATAGACCGCCGATGGTAAAGACATGGCCGATTCCATTCGGAGCTCTTGGTCCGCTGCCGTTCCCACGCATGGCTGCAAGTCTCTGAGTCGATCGGCTGAGCGAGCCGCCGAATGAACCCCCTCCGGCGCTACCAGGCCGACCTGCGCGACAAGCACTGTCTTCGAACTCGCCTTCTATTCGTCACTGTCAATCTGCTCTTCGCCGCCGCGCCGCTCTCCGCCCCGACCGCACCAGTGCCCTGACTCCGCTAGCCTGCTTGGGGTGACGGACTCGACCTTCGACACCCCAAGTGGCACTCGCTACAGCGAGATCGCAGAGGATCTGGCGGTTCTCGGCCGGGCTTTCGGGCTGGGTGAGGTTCGGGAGTGCCGCTTCCTGTCGGACGGCTTGATGAACGGGAACTGGCGGCTGGATACGACCGAGGGCTCGTTCGCGTTGAAGCGGATCATGGACGTGCCGTTGTCGTTGGCGCGCCGAAACCTGGCGGTGCTGTCGGCGCTGGCCGACGACGGCCTGCCGGTGGGCAGGGCGAGGGTCTCCTCGGCCGGGGACGCGGTGGTCGAGGTCGCTGGCCGTGGGTACTGCCTGATCCCGTGGATGGAGGGGAGCCATCTGCCGGGTACGACGCTCTCGATCGAGCAGGCTGGTGACCTCGGAGTTCTGCTTGGTCGGATCCACCGGAGCTTGAACGACGAGCGGATGGCCGGCCTGCTGCCGCCGCCGGGGCCGAAGCAGGTGACGGTCTCGGTGACCACGCCCGCTGAGGCTCACCAGGAGGCGGACCGTTTCCTCGCCGTGATCGCGGGGTTGGAGAGCCGGACGGCGTTCGATGCCGAGGCGGCCGTGGCTTTGGCTGAGCACAAGGTGCTGCTGGAGAAGTATGGGCACGAGCGCCCTGCCAGCGAGGTGGCGGTCGGCCCGGTGGGGTGGACGCACGGTGACGTGCAGCACCGGAACGTGCTGTGGCGGGACGGCGGGATCGTCGGCGTGATCGACTGGGATCGGATCCGGGTGCGGCCGTTCGGCGAGGAGGTCGCCCGCACCGCCACGGTGCAGTTCGGCGGCGAGGACGGCTTCCTCGACCTGGAGCGGACCTCTGCATTCGTGGCCGGCTACCGGTCGGTGGTGCCGCTCCCGGTGCCGGCCCTGGCGGACGCGGTGGAGCGGCTGTGGTGGAAGCGCATGTCGGACTACTGGCAGCTGGTCTTCCACTACGACCGCGACGATCACTCCTGCGACCACCTCTTCCTGCCCGCCGAGCGCTTCCTGGCCTGGTGGACGGAGCGGCGCGAGGCCGTGCAGGAGGCGTTCGCGGTTATGCCGTGAGCACCGTGCGGGACAGGACGGTGGCGAGGGCCTCGGCCACCTGCTCCATGTAGTCCGGAGCGGGGATCTGCGGCACCTTGAGCACGATCATCTGGCGCAGGGCCTTGTAGTAGTTCGGCAGCGCGTCCCTGCTCGGCGGCTCGTACGGGCTGTCGGCGAGGTGAGGCCAGTAGCGGGCGGCCAGGTCGAGGCGTTGCAGCAGCGAGGTCTGGGTCCAGTCCTCGTACTGGGCGCGGACGGGGATGCCGGCGGCCCGGCACTTCTCGTGCAGCGTCTTCGGGTCGGGCACGTGGACGTTGATCGTCAGCGGGGTGCCGTACCAGCCGCGGACGGAGAGTTCGCCGATCTCCGGCCAGGCGATGGGCGCGTCGTACTCCTCCAGGGCCTGGCGAAGGGTGGCCAGGTTCTGTTCGGCGGCCCGCATCCGGTCGGGCAGCGAGCGGAGTTGCTGGCGGGCAATGACGGCGGAGAGGGCGGGCATCCGGTACTTGTAGGCGGCCCCGGTGTCGGCGAGCGGCTTCAGTTCGGGGAGGGTGAGTTCGTCGGCGAGGCGGGCGGGGTGGTGGCCGAGGGTGAGGGCGCGCTCGTAGATCTCCCGGTCGGAGGTGGTGAGGACGCCTCCTTCGCCGCCGGAGACGGACTTGGATTCCTGGAGGCTGAAGCACCCGGCGGCGCCCCAGGAGCCGACGGCCCGGCCCTGGTAGAGGGCTCCGTGGGCGTGCGAGCAGTCCTCGACGATCGGCAGGTCGGTGGCGGCGGCGAGCTCGTCCATGCGGGCGGGGATGCCCCAGGTGTGGGTGGCGAGGACGGCGGAGCATTCGTCGGCGACCTGGGAGACCGCGCTGGCGGCGATGTTGGGGCTGTCCGACTCGATGTCGCAGAAGACGGGGTAGCTGCCGGCCTGGAAGACGGCGGTGATGGCGGAGATCCAGGTCATCGGGGAGACGGCGACACCGGCTTCGGGGTTGGCACCGACAGCGTGGAGCGCGGCGTGCAGGGAGGCCGTGCCGGAGTTGAACGACAGCGCGTGGCGGGTGCCGGTGAGGCGGGAGAAGGCGGCTTCGAGGGCGTTGGTGGCCGGGCCGCGGTTGATCTCGGAGAGGTGCCCGTCGTCGAGGAGCTTGAGGACGGCGTCCTTCTCGGCCTGCCCGTACTTGGGCTCGCGGGGGAAAGGGAGGGTGACCTTGGGGTCGTTCATGGCGTCCTTCCAGTCGGGGCGGGGCTGCCTACGGGCGGCGCCGTCCGGAGGAGTGCGGGCTCGGGGCGATGCGGGGGACGGCGGTGAGGCGGCCGTGGTCGAGGTCGTCGAGGTCGGCCTGGATCTGGGCGGCCCGGAACCGGACCATGTCCTCGTCATCGCAGGAGACGTGGAAGTGCAGGAGCGAGACCGCGATGCGCAGGCGGAACAGGACGAGCGGCAGCAGGCTCTCGGCGGGCAACGGCCCGTCGAAGTAGCCGTCGAGGAGGGCCTCGGTCATCGGGGCGGGCTCGCGCAGGGACCAGCCGGCGAGTTCGGCCAGCGGGTCGCCACCGCGAACGCTCTCCAGGTCGACGACTCCGGTGATGTGGCGGCCGTCGGTGAAGAGGTGGCGTCCGACCCAGTCGCCGTGCAGGAGCTTGGGCGCCGTCGCCGGAAGGCGGTCGGCTCCGGCTTCGAGAACGAGGCGGGTGCGGTTCAACAGTCCGGGCAGGTCGAGGCCGTCGAGGCTGGGGGTGCGGCGGGCGGGTAGGGCGAGGAACCAGCCCTGGATGGTGGAGTGTTGACCGATGCCGTGCCCGTCGAGCTGACCGAAGCTGCCGACCTCGATGGTGTGCAGGCGGCGAAGGACCTCCCCGGCTCGGGCGGCGGCGTCCCGGTCCTGTGGCTGTGGCGGTTCCGCTTCGATCGGTCGGCCCGGGCAGCAGGTCTCGACGCACGCCTCTCGGCTGTACCAGAGGACACGGGCGGCGGGGATTCCCGCTTCTCGCATCCGGGTGGAGGCCCAGGCCGCGGTCGGGTAGCGCGAGCGGCTGCCTGCGCGACGGACCTTGACGACCAGTTCGTCGCCGTCGCGGGTGGTGGCCGCGAAGGGGAGGCTGTCCGTTCCGGAGCGCAGGGACGTGAAGCGCGCGTCGGTGGCGTCGAAACCGGCCCCGGTGAGCGCATCGAGCAGCAGCGGGTGCGGGCGGTCGATCACGGCGTCACGGGCGGACATCGGGCACCTCCGGCACCGGGACGGAGCGGCGACTGACGGCGGACTGGAGGGCAGCGTCCAACAGGGCGATGGAGCCGAGGTTGCCGACGGCGGGGACCGGCACGGTGCCGGGCTGGTGGAGGGCGTCCACCATGGCGGTGATGCACCGCTGGTAGGCCGGAGGCCCGGCCTCGGTCGTCCTGTGCCTGTCGGCGAGGTCCGGGGCCCAGCGCGCGGCGAAGCCTCGGGCCTCCACGCGCCAGTTGCCGTTGGAGTCGGTTCGTAGGAGCGGGTCGACGATGTAGCCGCCTCGGTAGGTGAACAGGGAGCCGTCGGCGAAGCGAACGGTGATCGTGGCGATCGAGGTGTGCGGGGCGAGGAAGCCTGTCGGCGTCTCGGTGCAGGTGACCTCGGTCGGCGGTGCGGTGATCAGGGTGCGGACCTGGTCGAAGGCGTGCACCGCGAGGTCGGTGGTGACGGGCAGGTGCTGGCTCCTGCGGAAGCCGGGGCCGGGCAGGGTGACGAGGGTGTCGGCGGCGACGGCGAAGGGCGGCCGGCCGCCGAGGTGGACCGTGTCGCGGAAGGCGAGGAAGCCGGGGTCGGCGCCGCGGTTTTGCATGACGGCCAGCAGCAGGCCGCGCTCGCGGGCGAGGTGGACGAGGTCGAGGGCATCGGGGAGATTCAGGGCCAAGGGCTTCTCGGTCAGGACGTGGAGGCCGTGGGCGAGGGCTTCTCGGCTGACGCGGTAGTGGTGGTCGGGCGGGGTGAGGTTGACGACGACGTCGACCTTGGCCACCGCGAGCGCCTCGTCGAGCGTCGTGGCGAACGCCGGGCTCAGCTCGTACCGGTCGGCGAGAGCCAGCGCCGCCTGCTGGTCGGGGTCGACGAGCGCGGCGATCTCGATGCGGCCGTCCCCGAGTAGGGATCGGACCCAGCGGCTGGCGATGGCGCCGCAGCCGATCAGTGCGGCCTTCACGATGCCTCCTGGAGTGGGTGCTCGCCGGCCTGGTGGCGGCTGATGTGGTCGAGGGCGCGGGCGGCGAGATCCTCGGGTGAGCCGGCGGTGGTGTCGAAGCGGACGACGGCCGGGGCGAGCGGGTGGTCGAAGTAGGCGTTGAAGTGCTCGCTGAAGTGGCGGTCGTAGAAGATCGTCGGCATGCCCTTGCGCAAGCGGGCCCGGCGGGCGAGCACGTCCGGGTCGGCGGTGAGCACGATCGTCAGATCGGGCATCGCCACGGCCCTGCTGGTGACCGTGTGTTGGGCCTGGTCGTCGCAGTCGAAGCCGTTCATCCGGCCGACGGCGTGCGCGTGGGCGAGGAGGGTGTCCACGGTGCGATCGAGGATCACGTCCCGGCCCTCGGCGAGGGCCAGCCTGGCCTGGGCGAGCCGGAGGTCCTCGACTTCCAGGAACTGGGCGATGTTGACCAGTTGGTGGTCCGCGGTGAAGGGCTCCGGGGCCGGCAGCCGGGTGGGGTCGGGGCTGGCGTGGAAGTAGCAGGGGATGACGGCGGGCTGGTTGAGGTGAGGGGCGAGCATGGCGGCCAGCGTGGTCTTGCCGACGCAGCTGACCCCCTCGATACCGAGGATCACGGTGTCTCCCTGTCCGTGGTGGCGGGCTGGTCCGTGCGGCGGTTGCTCTTGGGGGCGAGCGCCGAGCGCCTGGTGCCGGTCGCGGCCCAGCGGCCGAGGGCGGCCATCGGGCCGATGCTTTTGAGCAACAGTCCGGCCAGGGTTTCCACGCTCTGCGTGGCGGTCTCCCGTACGGTCAGTGGACGGCCTTCGGCCTCCGCGAGTAGGCGGACCGGTGCGACGGTGGCGGCCCAGAGCGCGGCCACGGCCGTTGCCCGTACCTGCGGGCGCGTGTGTGGTCCGAGCGCGAGGGCCAGGCAGGCTGCCGTCGCGGGCGAGACCAGCAGCCAGGCCATGCCCCGGTAGGCGCCGATGGTGAGCGCCGCTGCGTGGTCGAGGCAGCTGCCGTGGTCCTGGGCGTGCCAACGGGCGGCGCACTGCGGATAGTCGAGGTAGTTCTGGAACCAGCGCTCACTCTGGGACAGCAGCTCCGGCAGGTACTCGGCCGCCGGCACGGTGGTGGTGAAGGGGAGGCTGTCGACCGGGATGCCGTCCACGGTGAGCCGGTAGCCGAAGGCGACGTCATCGAGGACAGTGAAGTCGGGTAGCCCGCCGACCTGCCGGAAGACGTCGGTGCGGATGAGCAGGCCGTGGCCGACGGTCTGGGCGAGGCCCCGAAGGCCGGGCCGTGTGTGGCGGACGGACTCGGCGTACCGGCGGAGGTTGGAGATCTCGCGGCGGAGAGTCCACAGGGTCTGGGCTCGGGCGGCGCCTCGGCAGAGGGTTCGCTCCCACCAGGTGTCGGCGGCGTCCTGGGTGGTGAAGCGGGCGGACTGCTGGACGACGCAGGGCAGTTCGCCGTCCTCCGCTCGTCGGCGGGCCAGGAACTCGGCGGTGCGTTGCAGCAGCGCACGGCTGGGGCGCGAGTCCACGTCGTAGACGGCGACGTACTCCTCGGCGGAGTCGGCCGCGAGCTGTTCGACGACGGCGTTGACCTGCGCGGCCTTCCGCCCGTAGCCCTCGTAGTGGACGTGCCGGACCACCGGCTCCCGGAGGCGCGCGATCTCGCTCGCGATGACGTCCGCCGTCGTGGGGAAGGCCGACAGGACCTTGGCGGCCGTCGCTAGGGTGAGCGTGCGTTCGCCGGTCTTGGCCAGGGCTTCGGCGAGGGCGGACAGCTCGTCGACGGTCAGCTGGGGGAAGCGCTGCACCGTGAGGTCGGTCGCCGTCGCCCCGGCGAGCCGGCCGACGAGGTGAGTGCGTTCGCGCTCCTCGCGCGCCGTGGACACCAGGGTCAGCGTCGAACCCGGGAAGTCGCGGAGGAGCGGCACGAACCAAGCCAGCGCACCAGCGATGTGCAGCTGCTCGCGCAGCACCGGAATGACGACGTGCAGCACCACCGGCTCCACCACCGAGAGCGGGGCCGGGCGGTCGACGCTGGCCACCGTCTGGCGGACCTGCCGCAGCCCGTTCACGTTGCGCGCGGCCACGGCGGCGGCGACCCACCAGGACGGCCGCCGCCAGAACGGCTTCCGGCCGTTCACGCGACTCCTCCCGAACCGACGTAGTCGTGGAACAACCGGTAGGTGTCCCGGAGCTGGCCTTCCGGGTATCCGTCCTGCCACGGCTTGTCGGGCCCGGCGAAGTGCACCAGCGCGGCGGTCGCCTCGTCATCCAAGAGCTGGGCGAGCGGGCTGTCCGCCTCGGCATAGTGGACGAACCCGGGCTGGGCGGCCTGCGGGGACATGGCGAAGGTGTTCCAACGCCTATCCAGCCGGTGCCAGTTGTCGTCGACGGCCCAGTTCAACGCGTCCTGGTCCCAGAACCGGACCTTGTCCGGGTGCTCGGACAGGAACTGCCTGGACCGCTCGAAGACGCCGAGCCGCTGGCAACGGCCGAGGTCGATGAGCATGACGCCGCTGTTGAAGTAGTCCCTGCCGTACGGGACGCCGAGCTTCTCCCAGCTGGGCAGCTGGATGCCGCGGCCGATGACCGGGTTCTGCGAGTCTCGCACCGCGCCGATCGGGCGCCCGACGAGGGACTGCCGCAGCAGCGGACGCAGGTCCCCGAGCACCAGGGTGTCGGCGTCCAGGTAGAGCACCCGGCGTTCGTCGGGGATGACCTCCGGGATGGCCAGGCGCACGTACACCGCGCCGCTCACCCAGTCGGAAACGGGGTAGCGCGGGTCGGTGATGGGCGCCGGCCGCAGCTCGGTCCGCAGGCCCATGCGGTCGGCGTCCCGCAGGATCGCCTGGCGGTTGGCGTCGCTGATCTGCTGGTCGAGGACGATCAGGCGAAGCTCATCGACGGTGCCGGGATGGGCGGCGGCAATCGAGTGCATCAGCGTCCGCAGCGGGCGGGCGTACCCGTCGTCGACCCCGCAGACGAGCGCGGGCAGCGGGTGGGAAGCGGTGGTCACGAAGCGCTCCTTCCGGTGGCGGTGGCGGCGGCCTGGCGGGGGAAGCGCTTCTCGGCCCAGTCGAGGGTCCGGCGCAGGCCGTCGCGCAGGTGGGTGGCGGGCTCCCAGCCGAGGTGGGCGCGGGCCGAGGCGATGTCGGGGCAGCGGCGCTTCGGGTCGTCGGCGGGCAGCGGGACGAAGGTGATCGCGGACGAGGAACCGGCCAGCGCCCGGATCTCCTCGGCGAGCTGGAGCATGGTGATCTCGTGCGGGTTGCCCAGGTTCACCGGGTCGGTGTGCTCCGCCGTGGCGGCGGCGAGGAGCCCCTCGACGGTGTCGGCCACGAAGCACAGGGAGCGGGTCTGGCTGCCGTCGCCGGCCACGGTGATCGGCTCGCCCGCCAGCGCCTGCTGGATGAAGGCGGGCACCGCGCGACCGTCGTCAGCGCGCATCCTCGGCCCGTAGGTGTTGAAGATCCGCACGATGCGGGTGCGGGCACTGCCGGAGCGCTGGAAACAGGAGGTCAGGGCCTCGGCGTACCGCTTGGCCTCGTCGTACACGCTCCGAGGGCCCACGGGGTTCACGTTGCCCCAGTACCGCTCGGGCTGCGGGTGCACGAGCGGGTCGCCGTACACCTCGGAGGTCGACGCGAGCAGGAACCGGGCCCGCTTGGCCTCGGCCAGCTCCAGGGCGTTGAGCGTGCCCATCGCGCCGACCTTCAGGGTCGCCAGCGGGTGGCGGGCGTAGTCGAGCGGCGACGCGGGCGAGGCCAGGTGGAAGACGAAGTCCACCGGCCCGGCCACGGCGAACGGACGGGTCACGTCGTCGGTCTGGAAGCGGAAGCCGCCGGCCGAGCGCAGGTCCGACAGGTTGTCGAGGCGGCCGGTCAACAGGTTGTCGACGCCGACCACCTCCGCGCCCAGGTCCAGCAGGCGCTCGCACAGGTGCGAGCCGATGAAACCGGCGGCCCCGGTGACGACCGCAGTGCGGCGGGCGAAGGCGCTGGTCACTGCCGTGGCCGGCGGTTGGGATTGCGGACGAGACACGGTGCTTCTCCTCCAACTCGTAGGCGGGTAGCGGGCCGAGCACGGAGCCGTGGCTCCTCAGGCGGTCGGTGCCCGATCCGGGAGGGCGTGTGCCGGCGGCGCCGCGAACTGGTGCTCGGCGCCGAGCTGGTGCTGGGCGACGGACCCGAGCAGCACCAGCGCCGCGAGGTTGCCCAGCCCCCACAGCGCCGTGAACGTGACCCCCAGCGGGTCTCGGTGCGCGCCACGGTGGCGGCCTCGCTGTGCACTCGCTGCTCTGTCCATGGCCTCTTCCCTCCGCTCTCCTCGGACGACGGCCGGTCCAGGTTCGAGGCGCGGAGGAGCGTCGCGGAACGTTTCCAGGGAGTTTCTCTCCGAGAGCATCCCAGTCGCTGTGGGTAGCAGTACGCTCACCAACAGGGCTTGAGACGCCGGGGGTTGAGATGGTCGAAGGCACGCTGGCGGTCCACCCGCTCGCCTACCTGCTGCAGTCGCGCGGGTGGGGAAAGAACCAGTTCGCGGGCATGATGCGCGATCGCGGCGCCGCGCTGAAGATCCATCTGGCGACCAACCGGACGCTGGTCTGGAAGTGGGAGCAGGGCCAGGAGCCCGAGCCGGACGCCCAGTACGTTCTGGCCGACCTCCTTGGCGTCAACCCCCGTACGCTGGTAGCCAATCCGTGGCCGCGATGGCTTCCTGTCTGGGAGGTGACCGGCATCACGGCGCCGTGGACGAAGACCGGTACCGTGGACGTACTGGTGGAACTGGTCAGGAGTGGTCACATGGATCGGCGGGGCTTTCTCACCATCACCGGGGCCGCCATGGCCACCGTCGCCGCGAGCTGGGCCTCAGCCTCGCCCGCCCTCGCCTCCGCCCTGGGCGGCGACCAGGTGACCGACTCCATGGTCGACACCCTCGATGCCCGTGTCGCCACCCTCCAGACCCTGGACGCCCAGATGGGCGGCGCCCGCCTCATCGAACAGGCCCGCGGCGACCTCGCGATCATCACCACCCTGCTCAAGCAGGGCCGCCACACCGAAGCCATCGAGGCCCGCCTGTACGGACTAGCCGCCCAGGTCAACTACATCGCCGGCTGGATGGCCTACGACAGCGGCCTTCGCTCAGCCGGTCAGCAGTACTACCTCGGCGCCCTCCGCGCCGCGAAGACCGTCGGCGACGACGGCCTCGGTGCCTTCCTGCTCGCCGAGATGGGCGTCCATCTCTCCGACGCGGGCAACCCCGCCGAGCGCGTCGCGCAGGTCGAGACCGCGCTCGCCAACACTCCCTCGACCATGCAGCCCGGCGTCCGCAGCTACCTCGAACTCCACCACGCCGAGAGCCTCTCCCGCGACGGCCAGCACCAGAAGGCCGGCTCCGCGCTCAACCGGGCCCACGACCTCTGGTCCAAAAACGGCGGCGACCAACTCCCCAGCTGGCTCTCCTGGTACGGCGACGCCCAGCTCAGCTCCACCGAGGGCAAGGTCATGCTCCGCGCCGGCCAGGTCGAACGCGCCACCAGCGCCCTCGCCTCCTCCATCGACCACGCCGTCCCTCGCGACCAGGCCGTCCGCTCCGGCCGCCTCGCCACCGCCCGCCTCGCCGGCAAGGACCTCGACGGCGCCCTCGACGCCGCCAACCGCGGCCTCGGCCTCCTCGAAACCAAGGTCCACTCCGGCCGCGCCGTCAACCGCCTCACCAAGTTCGACGGCTACCTCAAGCCCTACGCCGCCGAGCCTGCCGTCGCCGAGTTCCGCGAGCGGCTGCGCGCGCTGCCGGCCATGGCGGCCTGAGCGGCGGCACCAGCAACGGCGGGCCTGGGCGCCCTCCGCCTAGGTAGTTCGAGCCAAGGGATCAGTGCCCGGTCGACCCAGTCGATCTCCGAGAAGTTCGGGAGAGCTGAAAATCCGTCCCGCGCTGACTTGTAATCAAGACATACTGTCCACATGGGGTCTGAGCTTCCGGAGCCACAAGGGCAGCAGCGAGAGGTCGTCTATCTGACCGCGCAGGGACACGTGGTGGTGCTCGGCACAGCGGGTAGCGGCAAGACGACGATGGCGGTTCACCGGGCCAGGTACCTCGCCGGAGCTCCCAGGATTGGTGGGCCCACGCTCCTGCTCACCTTCAATCGAGCGTTGGTGACCTATCTGAAGTCCATCGGTGCCAGTGCGCCCGGTCTGACCGTGGAGAGCTACCACAAGTTCGCTCTCGGCTACCTGAGTTCGGTGACCGGCCGTCGAACCCTCGTCTGCAAGATCAAGGCCGCGCTGGTTGAGAAAGCCCTGGTGGAGGTTCGCGCGACCACGCAACGGGCAGTGGCCGCCCGGCCGCTGGAGTTCTTCATGGACGAGCTGCACTGGATGGCTGGGCATGGAGTCACTGCAAAGGAGACGTACCTCAATGGCGTGCCGCGAATCGGTCGTGGCAGGGCTCTCGCACCAGCCGACAGGGCCGTGGTGTTTCAGGTGTACGAGCGCTACCTCGAGCTCCGCGCCGACACCGGGCGCACCATGGACTGGGATGACGCAGCGAGCCTTGTCTTGGCCCAGCTGAGAAGCGATGCGCGGGTACGTAGGTATCGACACATCGTGATCGACGAGGGGCAGGACTTCACCCCGGAGATGATCCGCTCACTCGCTGAAGCGATCCCCGAGCAGGGGTCGCTAACGTTCTTCGGGGACTACGCACAGCAGATCTACGGCAGCCGGATGTCCTGGCGGTCGCTGGGGCTGTCGGTGTCTAAGCAGGTTGAGTTTGAGCAGAACTACCGAAACAGCCGCCAGGTCGCGCGCCTCGCCCAGGCCATGTCTGAGATGTCGCACTTTCGCGATGAGGTGGATCTGGTGCAGCCAAGGACACCGATCGCTGACGGCCCGTTGCCCACGATCGTGACGGTGGCTTCCAAGGATGAGCAGCTGCAGAGAGCAGCGATGTACGCCAATAACCTGGCAGCCTCAAGTCGGGTCGCAGTGCTATTGCGTACACGTGACCAGGAGGCGGCGCTTCGGCGACACTTGGACCCGCGCCACCAGCTCTACCGCATACACCGCGAACTGGCGTCGTGGCCGCAGGGGCCAGGCGTGTTCTACGGAACCTACTCGGGTGCCAAGGGCCTCGAGTTCGACTCGGTGATCCTTCCGCTCTGTGACGCCGATGAGTTGCCCAAGCCGAGCGAGGTGGCGGCTCACGGCCTGGAGGAAGCGATGGCCCGTGAAGCTCGGCAGTTGTACGTGGCTGTTACCCGTGCGCGCAACGGACTGATCATCTTGCGATCCGGGCCGTTGACTCCGCTGCTGCCCGACGCGATGTCAGACCTGTTCCATACTCTTCCCTCATGACCGGGATCTGGGAGCAGGCACGACAACGCGGCATAACGCGACTGTGCCACTTCACCAAGGCTGTGAATCTGGGCCACATCCTGGCGACAGGCGAGCTGCGGGGCGCGGCGGCACTCAGGAGCAGCACTGAGGGGTTCAGACCTACCGATCAGCAGCGCCTGGATGGCTACCTGCACCACATCAACTGCAGCGTTGAGTACCCGAACACGTGGTACCTGGACAAGGTTCGGGAGCAGGACCCCCATTTTAAGGAGTGGGTGGTTCTCGCTCTGGATCCTCAGCTCCTTGACCTTCCTGGTGCCGGCTTCTGCCCTTACAACGCCGCGCGCCGAGCTGGCGCGGGCGTCGCCGAGGGTGCTGCCGCATTCGAGGCCATGTTTGCAACCGAGGTAATTGGCAACGCGGTCCGTCGTCGGGAGCCTCGGCACCCCACCTGGGGGCCCACCGATGATCAGGCCGAGGTGCTGCTTCCTGGCCCAGTATCCGCGACTCGCATCAGTGCGGTGATCGTCCCAACCGAGGAGCAGGCCGAACTGGAAAGGTACCGTCTGGCTGTCCATCTGGGCACTGCTGGGCTCCTTCCGACGATGCTCGTGGCCCCCGAGTTGTTCGATAAGTATCAACTCAGCAACCAGATACGGGTCGGGAGGCGTCCCGCCGAGCATCCCCTTTATCCGTGAACGACTCTGGCAGAGTGACCCTGTGACTGTGCAGCCCAACCCGCATCCCTGGCACGATCGCGCCGCTGGCACGCTGCTGGCGGCGGCGGTTGGCGACGCACTGGGCTGGCCCTTCGAACGACGTGACCGCACCCGGCCGCTCGGCGACATCTCTGGTGCTAGAGGTTTCGTTCCTTGGCAACGGCTTTCCGGCGCCCGTCGTCAGCTGATTCCCGAGCACATCGGTGCGGGTGAATACAGCGACGATACCCAGATGACTATCGCTGTCGCCCGAGCACGTCTTACCAGCGGCAAGCATTGGCAGAGCTGGCTGGAGCGTGTTGAATGGCCGTTCTTGCTGGATTACGAACGGGGCGCAGGCGCCAGTGTTAAGTCAGCTTGTCGCGCCTGGGCTCGTGGCCGAGCGCCCTGGGAATCCTCCGCTACAGCAGTAAGCCGATATTTTGACACCGGAGCTAACGGCGCAGCGATGCGAATCGCGCCACACGTCCTTGCCCATAGCCAGGATCTCCGATTCGACGAACTTGCCGTAGATATTGTCCGAGATGCCGCCACCACCCATGGCCACCCTCGCGCGCTTCTCGGTGCTTTGGTGCACGCTTATGCCCTGTGGATCAGCCTGCGCGAACCGGCTCCACTTCCTTACGGGTGGCTGGTCGACACCTTGCTAAGTGATGCAGAGAATTGGCAGAAGCCTTACTGGCAGATCCTATCCGACCCGTGGCAAGAGCAAGCTTCCAAGCATTTCAATGGCCATTTCGATCAAGCATGGTCGGTCGTGGCTACGGAGGTGGAGCAGCTCCTCATCGCTGCGCAACTTGAGTTGAAGGGCGGCGCCGTCAGCGCCCCGACCGTATTCCTCGCGGAGCAGGGTCTCACGTCTCCAAAATCACGCGGGTCGGGAACTCTGTGCGCCGTCGCGGCTGCTTATCTGGCCGCCCGCTCAGCGGCCAGCCCAGACCTTGGACTGTCTGCTGCAGCCCGTCTAGACGGTGCCGATACCGATACCCTGGCCTCAATGACTGGTGCCCTGTTGGGGGCGGCTCTCGGCATCGAGTGGCTTGGCCCCTATGGACGGCTCGTCCAAGATCGGGATTTGCTGGTCAACCTGGCAGAAGCCCTTCTTCAAACACAGACTCAGGCGCCAATGCGGCCCCCAACGAGCGAACAAGCCAGCCGAGCCCGTGCTGTATTTATGGAGCAGCTTTCCGGCATCGATGGAACACGTTTGTTGAGGTTGCCCGACCGTCGCAACGCTCGGGTTAGTCCAGGAGTTGGTGGCGACGCTGATAACCAGTGGCTCGTAGCAGTCACTGAGGATGGTCAAACTCTTTTCCTGCGCCGGGCTGGCGCCCGCCAACCTGCACTGTTCGATCTCGAAGTCGAGACTACCTACCGAGGCGGACTGGGGCGCGCCCCAGTGCAAGCCCATCACGTCAGTGCTCAGCTGCAGGGCGCCTACCTGCAGGTTGCTGATATTGTGCAGGTCCGCCAAGCCCTTGGCGACGTCTTCGGCCTTTTTCCTGAACGCTACGGATCCGCATGGGCGGCTTACGGCAACCTAGTCCTGGCTCAGGACACGTCCTTCGAGCACCCCCAGGCGCAGATAAATGCGCAATTGCGCATCGTTTCTGTTGATATAGGAAAAACTCTGCAGTTGCTAGCTGCTCACGGCAGGACAGTTGCACCAGGAAAGGATGGCAGGACCTTTCAGGTCCAGATCGACCCCTACCTCAGCGTGGTGTTTGCTGCCGCCGGAGACCGCCGTGCACCGCGCTGGGATTCCAGTTTCTGACGACTCAGACCGCGGCCTCGACCTCCCCGAAGCTATGGTCCACCTCCACTGTGGGGGCACTATCACCGGCGGCGGGTAGCAGTAGCCTTCCGCATTGACCAGGCTGCCTACGCCAACATCGGCCCCGTTGGGTGGACCTGTCGGTCACCCAGTCGGGGCCAGATGGCCGAGGCCAAGCGCAGTGGTCCGGGCCGCTCGCAGCGCCGCTCGGGCACGGGCCGCTCCGCTGCAGGTAACCACATCTCCGGTTTCTGCGCCGATCGCGCTCTCTCCGAGGCCTGCGCAGGGATGGCAGATGCCAGGCTGGGGCACCGGGTCGTGACACTTGGCGCACTCGGCGTACCGGGCCGCTGCGTGCCGCGCAGCGGGCTGAACGGGCGGCATCTTGCGCTCCAGGCGGTAGCGGAGCACCGCGACCGCCGAGTGCAGTGGGGCAGGCAGGCCCGGAAGCAGAGCCTGGGCGAGGTCGTCCTGGGTCGCGCCGAGCTCCAGCCACTGCACGACCAAGGGCGCGAGTTCCTCGGCTTCGGCCTGGCCGACTCGCAGGCGCGGCTCGGGGCGGATCACCCGGAACAGCGTGGCAACCGCCTCGCGAATCTGCTCCTCCGGCGCCGTCACAGGCTGCTCGCCGGTCTCCTCCTCAGAGTCTTCCACCCGTCTTCCCGTCCTCGCCTGCGGCTCGTCGACGAGGACCGGCTCGCTGGAGTGCTCGGCGGGGAGGGAGGGTTCTTTCACCAGGTCCTTTATAAGGGCGTCAGCATCGCCGGTGGTCGCTTCACCGGAGACCGGACGGGCGACACCCGGCAGCACCGTGAGCTGCGGGGTGTCATAGACGTGGGTCTCGGTGACGATCGTGCCGTCGGCCATGCGGATCTTCTCGACCCGGTAGAAGCCGGCCTCGGCCAGCTCCTTCAGGGCCTTACGGATCGCGCCGCGGCCCTGAGGGCTGGTGTCGGCCATGTGCCGACCGTCCTCGCGCCAGCCGTCGGGGCGGGAGAGGAGGTCCACGAGCAGGCCGCGGGCGGTGTAGGAGAGCCGTCGATACTGCAGGACGGCGTTGGGCAGCACGGTGAAGTTGCGCACGTGGGCGCTACGATGGACTCGCATCGGGAGGTTGAGACTCCTGTTGCCGGACCCCGGAGCGTTGGCGCGCTGCCGGGGTCGCCTTTTTCGGTTGGATCACGGAACGTAGCACACACCCCGGTCGAAGATCGACGCGATCGGCGAGCGATCACGATCACACATCAACCAGACAAAACCGATCTCTCAGTGATCGCCAAGTCGCCTATCGCGACAGGCCGCAAGCGGCTGCGGTCCGGCCGGACGGCCGGAGGCCGTAGTGCACATCCAGCGCCCAGGGCGGTTCCCCGGCACCACACACCGCCTCGCGCGCTGAAGCGCTTGTGCAAGTTCTCCGACATCAACTAAAGTGCGCTTGGCTGTGATCCGCTTCGATGGAAAGTGCTGACCTCAAGGAGCCCTGACGTATGGACGTGCCGCTCTCCCCCTGGATGACCGAGCTGTTCGGTGAGCAGGCGCTCGCCGTCCGCGCCGGACTGGGCCAGGCCCTCCGGAACATGCAGGCCAATGCGCAGGCCGTCCAAGAGCAGGCGGATGTTCGGACGAAGCACCCGTTCGGGAGCTCACGATGGGCCGGCCAGTTCGAGCGGATCTACGAGGAGCTCAGGGAGCTCCCCGGGGCCAAGCCGGTGAAGCCGTACCGCTTCCCCTTCGACCTGACGCTGGTCGGACGCGGCCTGATCTACCCATTCCTGTACTCGAAGACCCGGTCCGACATCCTGACCGCGCGCATGCCCAGCAACTCCGGGATGGTCCGGGAACTGTTCACCTTCGCCCCGGCCCCGGCGGCTCCGACGACCGTCCAGGGCACCTTCGACTTCGCCTTCGCTGCACCGCCCGAGGAACCCGCAGTCGAACTGCACGGCGGTCTCATCACCGTGCCTCCGGACACCTGCCTGGTCTTGGTGCCCTTCGCCTGCAACTCCTCGGAGCTACTGGAGGCGCAATGGGGCATTGCCGCTCCCAGCGCCAGCGGACTGTTGGACTGGGTGGCCGGACCTGAGGCGCTGCCGCTTCCGGAGACCGTCACCTTCCACGGGAAGCGACTGTCGTCCATCCCCGCGCAGTCCGGACCCGCGATTTTGGAGCACACCAGCTTCGACCAGGGCGAGACGCCTACTCTTACCCTGTCGTCCCGTTCGAACATGGATCGAACGCTCAACGTGACGCCACTGACCGAAGCGGAACCAACGAAGCCTCAGATCAACGAAAACGATGCGACGAACTAGGCAAGACCTCATCCCCGGACTGGAAGAACGAGGAATCACCCCTCGTGCCGTCGTCGACGGTTTTGATCCAGCCCGGCTCACCCAGGCCCGCCGACTGGCAGAGATGACCAAGAAGGACGTCGCCGAGCGGCTCGGTGTCACACCGGCCGCTGTCGGCCAGTACGAGACAGGTGTCTCCAAGCCCAGACCGGAGCTGGTTCCCAGCCTTGCGGACATCCTCAGCGTGCCGCCCTCCTTCTTCTTGGCCGGCCGACCAAGCAGCCGTCTCGACGCCTCGATGGCTCACTTCCGGAGCCTTCGCAGCACCCCGAAGGCCCAGCGCGAGCGGGCGCTGGCCTTCGCCGAGCAGGTCTGGGAACTGACCTACGCCCTGGAGCTGCGAGTGCAACTGCCAGTCGTGGACCTGCCCGGCTTCGCCGGAGGAGAGGTCCACCCCGGGCAAGAGCTACCGGCAGAGCCCGCAGCGGCAGCGCGGGAGCTGCGGCTCCGGTGGGGCCTGGGCGACGGCCCGGTCACCCACCTCGTGAGGCGGATGGAGTCCCACGGCATCATCGTCGTCATGCCGCCGGCGGGCGACACGTCGGCCACAACCGTCGACGCTTTCTCTTCCCGGACCGCACGACCCCTCGCCGTCCTCACGTCCAACCGGGCCGACGACGTCTACCGGCACCGCTTCACCGCCGCGCACGAGCTGGGCCATCTGGTACTTCACGGAGACGCCACCGGTGACAGCCGGCAGGAGAAGGAAGCTGATGCCTTCGCGGCCGAGTTCCTCACCCCCCAGTCCAGCATCCTGCCGATCCTCCCGCGTCGCATGGATCTCGCACGTCTGGCCGAACTCCGACGCACCTGGGGCGTCTCCATTCACTCGTTGATCTACCGCTGTCGCGAACTTGGACTGACTTCGGACGCAACGACCAGCCGCGCCTACCAGCGCTTGCGCGCGCTCGAAGGGCAGCCGGGATTCGCGTCCGAGTCGGTCAACGGCTTCTCCGGCGAGCAGCCAGCCCTCCTGCGCCAGGCCTTCGAACTCGCGGCCGAGGAAGACGGCCTCACGGTCGAGAAGCTCGCCCGTGAACTCGCTTGGAAGCCGGAGCGAGTCTGCGAGCTGCTTGGAGTGCGAAATGAACGACCGGTACTTCGGCTGATCAGCAGCAACACCTGATAGCACGGCATACTGGTAAGCGATGGGGACCGGCTCGATGCCGGTCCCCCATCAGGCTCTTCGCCACCAAATCGCTTTCGCGCCTGGGCGCTTAGGTCAGCTGAGTAGGTGTGCCAGAAGAGGCTGTCGAAGCCGGGTCCGCGGTACATCTGCTCGAACGTCTCCCACTCCCGCTCGTCCTCACTAGCGCCGCGAGCGGCGGTGACGTGCGACATCGAATCGACATCCTGACTCCGCTGCAAGCCGGTTGAAGGTCACCCCGGCGGTCTTTTCTCGGACAATCCGAGGGGCTTTCCCGGGAAACCCCTGCGGGTTATCCGCGGCAAGCCTCGTGCCGGGGAGGCGGGTCAATCTCGACCGGTGTGCGAGGCACCGGCTTCGCGGGCGAGGAGGTGCTCGGCGAGGGCCTGTGCCTCGGGCACCAGGCCGTCGAGGACCTCGCGGGTGAAGGCGCTGTCGGGCCGGAGGGCGAGGCTGCGGATGGTGCCCCAGTGGTCGGCGATCAGGTGGAGTGCCTGCTGCGAGTGCTGGACGGCGTCCTGGCGCTGGGTGTGGAAGTGGTCGGCGCGCTGGGCGGCCTCGGGCCAGTCGATGACGCCGTCCTCGACCAGCTGAACGAAGGCCGGTTGGGTGTCGCCGTCGGCGGCGCGGACGGCGTCGGCCTGCTCGACCTGCGCGCGCAGCCGGTCCTCCTCCTGGCGGCGCTCAAGTTCGGCGAGTGCCGCGGGCAGGTCGAGGTCGCCCTCGGTGACGCGCTCGGCGAGGTCGGGGGCCTGGTCACGCAGGAGGGTGCACTGGGTGTCCAGGGCCTTGGCGGCGGCCTTGTTCCTGCGGGCCTGCTCGTAGGCCGCGTCCAGGCTCATCGCGTCGGCGACGACCGGATGGGCGAGGCTCGGGGCGTGCTTGATCACCGTGGTGGCGAGGGATATACGGGCAGGGCTGATGCCGTAGGTGGCGGCGTCGGCTCGCGCGGAAGATTTCGTGGCTGAACGCCCCATGGCGACGATCATGGCGCGCTGGCCCTGGGTGAGGTGACGGCGTAGGACGTTGGACGACCAGGCCACGTCGGCGGCGGGGGCATCGCCCTTGTAGGTGGCGAAGCGGGGTTCGACGCCGGCGAGCTTGCAGGCGGCGAGGCGGTTGCGGCCGTCCAGCAGGACGCCGTCCGCGTCGAGCAAAATCGGCTCGTACTGGCCGTCTTCCTTGATGCCCTGGGCGAGGTCGAGCAGTTCGGCCTCGCTCATGGTCGGGAACATGGCGGTGAGGGGGTGGACCTTCACATGGCTCCTTGAAGGGGTAGAGGTGTGGGTTGGCCGGTGCGGGCGCGCGAAGACGTGCCCGCACCGGTGCGGCGGTGGGCAAGGGCCCGGCACGAGCGGGCGGTTACCGCCTGGGGCGGCCCGCGCCGGGTGCGGGCGGCGTCGGCGGCCTGGTCGACTGCACGGTCACGATCACCGCAGGAGCGGTGGGGTGGCCGGTGGTACTCCTGGAGCGGGCCGCGGCGGTGCGACGGTCCTCCGGCGTGGCCGCCCGTACAGGGGCGGGAAGGCGGGCGTCGCGGCGGATGCGCCAGATGAGGACCGCCGCGGGTGAGTCGGCGGTAACGAGTTCGCGCCGCCCGGAGGCCTGGGTGAGCAGGGCGTTGGGGTCGTGGCCCGCTGCTTCGGCTTCGGCGAGGGTGACGGCGAGCGCCGCCCAGCCGTCCCCGGCGAGCAGGCGGGCGGCCTGGTCGGCGGGCAGGGTGCGGCGGAGGGCCTCGGCCTGCCGGTCCCGGACCGCGGCGGGCAGGTGCCGGCCTTCAAGGTCGAGATGGGCGAGCGGCTTGGCCGCGTGCCGGTCGTAAACGGCACGCAGGTGACCGGCCGCCGTGCGGGCGGCATCGGCCTGGTGCCGGTGGCCCTGAGCGGCGTGCCACTTGGCGATCGTGATCGCGAGCAGCACGAGGCTGGTCAGGATCGTGGCGGCGGCCGTGCCGTCCTCGCCACGGCCGGTGGCGGGTCCGGCGTAGAGGAGTTCGCGGGCGGCGGAGCGCATCGCGCGCAGGTCGGCGCCGGCGGCGCGGGTGTGGGCGATGCGGGTGTACTCCAGGGCCCGTGCGGCCTGGTGGATCTCCTTCCTGCTGAGGGTCGGGCTGGTGGTGGCGAGCGCGTCGAGGACTTCGAGGCCGCCCCGGATCACCGCCTCCGCCCGGGCGGCGTCCTGCTCGTTGTCGAACGCCGGGTAGGCGCGTTCGACGGTGGTGCTGGCCCGGTGGCGGCCGGCGGCGGGCCGATCGCGCGGATCGGGTGCGGGGTGGGCGGGCCGGTCGACGCCGAGGCCGAAGCGCGCCTGGATCTGGGGCTGGGTGAGGTCGGAGGCGAGCTTGCTGCCGGAGAACCAGACCGGCCCGGTCTCGTCGCCGGTGGGGAGAGCAAACTTGTAGCCGGTCACGTCGCCGGACGGTGCCCGGCGCACCCCGAGGAGCACGCCCTTCGCGGCGAGCCGGGCGGTGAACTCCTCCTCGTCCGCGGCCCCGGCCAGGGCCTGGCGGACGGCGGTGCGCAGGCGGTCGCGGTCGGTGCCTTCCCGGCCGAGGCGCTGGGCCTTGCGCAGTTCGGAGCCCTTGGCGCGCTTGGGGATCGCGTCCCGGTACTCGCGGGTGCGGGTGTCGGACAAGTCGGCGAGCTGGTACTCGCGCTCGATCCTGGTGAGTTCGGCCTCGACACGGTACTGGTCACCGCGCAGGCGGGCCTGCTTGAGGTCGGCCCGCACGACGGTGGCGAGGATGTGGACGTGGTCGTCGGCGTGGCGCACGGCGACCCAGCGGCAGGCGTCCTCGTCGCCGTCCGGGGCGATGCCGGCGACGGACATGACGCGGCGGGCGATGGCCGCCCAGTCGTCGTCACCGAGGATGCGGTCGCCGGGGTCGGCGCGGACCATGCGGTGGTAGACGTGGTTGTTGATCTTCCTGCCGTACTGAACGACGTGGAGGTCGAGGGCGTCCCGGAGCTGTTCGAGGGTGGCTGCCGGGTCGCGGCCTGGGTCGGGGACGAAGCCGTCCCAGGAGGCGACGATGTGCGGGTCGGTGTGCTCGTTCGCCTTGCCGGGCCCGAACAGGTAGCGAAGCGCACCGCGGGTGTCGTTGCCGTGGACGGCCTTGCTGATCAACCGTGCTTCGCCTTCGCCAGCCGCATCGCGGCGGAGTCGACTCCGGCAACGGCTCGCAGCCCCGCTTCGAAGGCGCCTTGGACGGCGGTGGCGGCGTCCTGGACCGCGGCGGGCTGCACGCCGGCGCCCGAGAGGTAGACGTGGGTGAGCTGGTTGAGGTTGTTCATCGCGCCGGCCTGCTGGCGGCGGATTGCCCTGAGTTCGTCGACGGCCGCGTCCAGGCTCGCGTCCCGGCCGCCGAGGCCGACGCCGTCTTCGGAGAAGGCCTTGCGGAACAGGTAGTGCGCGACGGTCAGTCCTGCGGCCTTCGCCCGGCTCTCGATCTCGGTCTTCGCTGCGGGGCTGACGCGGAACGAGACCTTGGTGTGCTTCGGGTTCTCGTCGTCACGGCGGCGGCGCTTGGGCTTGCGGCGCGCGTCGGCACGGTCAGCAGGGTGGACGGCGGCAGCGCCAGCAGCGGTGGGTTTCTCCTGGAGTGCCGCGCCCTCGCGGTGCTCCTGCGGTGTTGCAGGGCGCGCCCTCGCGCTCGGCAACACCGCCTCGCCCACGCCCTCCTGGGCGGGGGCGTTCGCATCCGGGCCCCCATCAGGGGTCCGGATGCACTCGCTTGCTCCGCTGTCGGCCTGGGGGCGGTTGGCCGCGTTGCGGTCGACGGAGTCGATGGCGCCTGCCGGGTGCGGGCACGCTGTGGGTCGGATGTCGGTCAGGGGGTGGTCCTCGGGTACGGGGTGTGCGGGGCGGAGGCAGTGTCGGCGCGAGGTCCGGCTTGGCGGTGCCGGACATCGCTGGTACGGGCTGGCGGTCCCTCGGCGTCGGGGACCGCTCAGTCGACGGGACGAGAGCGGCCGGTCCCGTCCGGTCAGGAATCGACCGCAGGCGGAACCGGCGAGCAGGGGGACTTCCGCGCATCGGCAGAAGTCGTGGTGACCGACCGGACCGGGCCGGTCGGTCACCACGGTCCGGTCAGTCGACCGGCGGGTGCTGGCGGACCTGATCGTCGGGGAACTCCTTGCGGAGTTCGTCCATCAAAGCCGTGAAGCGCGTACTGCCGAGCGGCAGGTTGGCCTCGCGGACCGCGCGCTCGACGACCGGACGGCTGGGGCGACCGTGCGCACGGACCGCCGGACGGCTGACCTCCAGCAGCCGGTCCATCGACGCGCCCGGAGGCCGCCCGGTCCGCCGCGTCCGGACCTCCTCGCCGTCGTCCGAGGGGTGACCGTCCGCCGGCATCTCGGGGCCAGGCAGTTCCGCCGCCCCCTCCGCCTGGAGACCGTCCGTCCCAGCGGACGGCTGGCGGTCGGCATCACGCGGTGCCGAACCCGGTCCGGTCACGACCGGACCGGGTTCGTCGACGGCCAGCGGCAGGGGGGCGGCAGAAGTCCCGCTGGACGGTCCGCCATCAGCAACCGGACCGTCGGGGATGTGCCGGGCAATGAGGATGTAGAGGTGGACCGCCCCGCCGAGGGCGATCGGCGAGAGCGGAGGAGCAGGCCGAACTCCGCCGTCGCGACGTCGACCTGGAGAAGGGAGTTGTGTGGATCCGCCGCGCGGCACCCGAACTCTGCACCGGCGAACGGGCTGTGGGCGACCCCAAGTCCGAGGCCGGCAAGCGCGCGCTCCGCATCCCGACCGAACTCCTCCCGGAATTCGAGCGGCACCTGCGCTGGTACGCGCAGGACGGGGAGGACGGCCTGTTGTTCGTCGGCGAGCGCGGCGCTCCGTTCCGCCGCTCGACCTTCGGCCGCAAGTGGCGCAAGGCCCGCAAGAAGCTGGGGCTCAGCCACCTCCGCTTCTACGACCTTCGCCACACCGGCAACGTCCTCGCCGCCAGCACCGGCGCCAGCCTGCGGGACCTCATGGCCTTCATGGGCCACAACTCCCCGCGTGCCGCGCTGATCTACCAGCACTCCACCGAGGAGCAGCAGACCAAGATCTCCGACGGCATCAGCGCCGCCGTCGTCGACATCCGCACCCGCCGACGATCCGCATAGAAGCTGCGAAGATGCCAAGCGGCCCCTCCCCCCACTGCGATTGGGGAGGGGCCGCCGCTACCTGCAAGCTAGAAACGACCGCGGATCTGCATGCCGGTGTCGCTGTCCGGGTTGTTCAGCGCGTCATAGACCTTGTGGCCGGAGTCGCGGGCACCACCCGCCCAGCTGACCTTGCCCGTGTGCGTCAGCTTGGCGGCGATGCCGCTCCAGTACTTCGCCTCGCGCTCCCACTGGACGTTCTCCAGGAGGGCATCCAGGGTGACGCCCTCGGGCATCGGGTCGGTGGACCAGGACATGGTGCGGTTCATGGTCGCACCGAGGCCGGCCACGATGGCGGGAGCGGTGATGGCGGTCTTGGCGTGGAACAGCTCAGCGTTCTGCTGCAGGAAGTCGCCGACTGTCTCCATGAGCTCGCGCTGGACGACGGCCTGGTCGGGGCGGCCGTTGTTGCTGTCGGTGGGGATGTCCTCGTACTCGATGCCGGTCGAGGCGGCATGGATGCCGGCCTTGCCGAGCATGGCCGTGGAAATGAGCGTCCTCAAGACAGACATCGTCATCCACTCCGCGGCCTTGTCCGACACCTGGCGCTTGCCGGTGAGGATCAGGCTGGACAGCGGAGCCGTGCCCTCACCGAACGGCACGGTCAACGACTCCATCAGCTTGCGCGTCACCGTGGTGCCGAAGTCGCGGCCGTCCATGGACATGGCCAGGGACTTGTCGACCGGGACACCCTTGAGGTTGCGGTCGTGGAAGATCTGCCGGGCGGCCATGACGCTGATGCCGTGGAAGATCTCGATGGAGAGCTTCAGCTCCCCGAAGTCGAAGTCCTCCAGGTCGTACGCCGCCGGGTTCTTCTTGATCCGGTGCAGCGCCGTGACCTGGGTCTCGGCGTCGAGGGCGATGAGGCCGTCACGGATCGGCAGGTGCCACATACCGTTCTCGTCCCGGCTCAGCGGGCGCGGGGACCAGAGGGTGATCTGCGGCACCGACCACGCACTGTCGAAGTCCCCCCGCAAGCCAGCTGCAATGTAGTCCGCGTACTCGCCGACGTTCTTGGCCTTCTTGCTGCCTGCCGTACCTATGGGCCGCTGCACCTCGGCGCGCAAGCGGGCGTAAGGGTCGATCTCATAGCCGGCCTTCACGGCACGCTTGGCGTCCTCCTCCACCTTCGCCGGGTCATTGACGAGGTAGAGCAGGTTCTCGCCGTCGATGACGGCGTTCACCATGACGCCCTCGCGGACGATCGAGAGCTGGATGGGGAAGCCGGTGGTGACCGGCTTCGTGAACGTGGTGATGGACACGGGTTCCCTCCCCTGCACGAGCGCCCCTCTGACGTCTCGTCGTTTCGCAGGACGCTAGTTGACGCCTCATCAGATAGTCAACTGCGGTTGCGGAACCATCTACTCGACTCCACCGCAGCCGGAAAATCTCAAACTGCGGCCGAGTAGAGCTCGCCATAAGGGCGACTGCGGATGAGCTTTCCTTGCCAGGCTTCTGTCCGCGGAAGCTACAGGCCCCGCCAAAACGTGATTTGCAGCGGCCTTCGCAATGCCGCAGTTCAGGGACGGGATGGACCACAAGATCCGAAACGACTGGAAGCTTCGAGGGGCATCGCTTCGACCCCGGCTCGCCTGACGCAAACCGGAGCACTTCGCCCGGCATCCCGACCCCGAACCGGGGAGCGCCGATCAGAACACTCGGCCACTGCGGCCGCCGAGCACCCTCGGCGATGTCAAGCTGCCAACCGGGCCACCACGACCGTCGCCGGCACACTCAGGGCCACCGATTCTCCGCCCGAGATCACAGCCCACCCCACCGGAGCCCTTGGCGTCGCCGATCGCCACTCACGCCCCCGGAAACCCGGCCAGCGAGCCGGCACTCGCCACCCGCGCACCGCACCGATCGACCTTCTGGCACGGATCTGGCATGGCGGGGTCAGATTGGTCTAGACAATGCGAAAACCCCAGGCCGTTGACCTGGGGTTTTCTCTGTGGAGCGGGCGACGAGAATCGAACTCGCGCTCTAAGCTTGGGAAGCTCATGTTCTACCATTAAACTACGCCCGCCTGATGAGCCGTCAGAGACCGCTCGATCCAGTGTCACTATACCCCATCTGCGACGGTGGTTGCACAGGGGGCCGGGGGACGTGGCGGAGCGGGGTGGGGCGGGTGTCGGAGGCGTACTGTTTGGGCCGCGTGCGAGTGCTCCGGTGGGTGGGGGCCGAGGCGGCGAGCCATGGTGAGGAATGTCCGGAACATCCCCTAATGTGACGCTGTCCCGGGGCTCGATCGCCGGGGCGGTGAGTACGGGTGAGTACTGGGTTAGGGATGGGAAGGGGATCGATGGAGCAGCGCGCCGTCGTTCGTTGTGCCGAGGGGCACCTGTTCAGCACCACCACGTTCCCGATGCAGAACCTCGGTCCGGGTCGGCTCGGCCCCGGGCGGTTGATCCGTTGTCCGCAGTGCGGACGGATGCGGAGCTCGGTGCTGGCCGACGTGCGGGAGCTGTCGGAGCCGCAACTGGCGCGGGCGATGCGGTTGGAGGCCGCCGAGTTCCTGGCCTGACGGTCGCGGAAGGACGGAACGGGCCCCGGGCGGATTCGTCCGGGGCCCTTTCTTGCACGTAACCTCGAAGCGTGCTGCTCTCTGACAAGGACATCCGGACCGAAATCGACCTGGGCCGGGTCGTCATCGACCCCTTCGACCCGGCGATGATCCAGCCGTCGAGTATCGACGTGCGCCTCGACCGCTTCTTCCGCGTGTTCGAGAACCACAAGTACCCGCACATCGACCCCTCGGAGGAGCAGCCGGACCTGACCCGGCTGGTCGAGCCGGAGGGCGACGAGGCGTTCATCCTGCACCCCGGCGAGTTCGTGCTGGCCTCGACGTACGAGGTCATCACGCTGCCGGACGACGTCGCGTCCCGGCTGGAGGGCAAGTCGAGCCTGGGCCGGCTGGGCCTGCTCACCCACTCCACGGCCGGCTTCATCGACCCCGGCTTCAGCGGCCACGTGACCCTGGAGCTGTCGAACGTCGCGACGCTGCCGATCAAGCTGTACCCGGGGATGAAGATCGGGCAGCTGTGCCTGTTCCGGCTCTCCTCGCCCTCGGAGCACCCCTACGGCTCCGAGCGCTACGGCTCGCGCTACCAGGGCCAGCGCGGCCCGACGCCGTCCCGCTCGTACCTGAACTTCCACCAGACGAAGGTCTGACCGCAGGGCCCGCAGGGCCGGCGAGACCCGCAGGGCCGACGGAGCGCACGCACGACGGGCGGCCACCCCCATCCGAGGACGGACGAGGGGTGGCCGCCCGCGGCGTTCTCAGGCCCGCTTGGGGCTGGTGACGGCGACCAGCTCGGTGCCGTCCTCGGACAGCCGCAGCTCGGTGCGCAGCTCGGCCAGCTCGCCGAGGTGGTGCAGGTGGGTGCCGCCGCAGAAGATCTGCGCGCCGCCCTCGGGCAGCTCGCAGTGCCACTGGCGGCGGGCGGTGAGCTCGGGGCCGGGCACCTCGATGCGGACCGGGGCGTCGGCGGCGACCCAGGCGGCGAGCCGGGCGTTGACGGCCTCGGTGAGGGCCGGCAGGGCGTCGGCGAGGGCCGGGAACTCCTCGGTGGCGTCCGCCGTGAAGCCCTTCTTCTTCAGCGACTTGCCGAGCCGGTAGGTGTCGGTGCTGGCCGCGGTGTCCATCACCGAGCTCGCCATGGCGAGGCTGTCGAAGTCCGGGTGGCCGAAGGCGTCCGAGCGGCCCGGATCCTTGCGCCAGCGCGGGGCGAGCGCGGCGTTCAGGGCGAGGGCGAGCAGGTGGCAGCCGCTGTGTGAGGCGCTGAGGGCGCCCCGGCGCTCGGCGTCCACGGCGAGCGCGGCGGTGCGGCCGACGATGTCGCCGGGGTCGCTGTCCAGGACGTGGAGGACCAGCCAGGACCACTCCTCGTCGCCGCGCCGGACCGGGATGTCGGCGCCGACCAGCAGCTCCCCGCCCTCGGGGCCGACGGCGCCGGTCAGGCAGTCGACCACGGCCAGTTCGGTGCCGTCCACGGTCAGGGTGCCGTGGTCGGCCGGCTGGTCGGGCCAGGTGTGGTCGAGCGGGTGGAACGGGGTCGCCTCGGTGACGACGGCGTACCGTCCGTCGGCCAGCGGGTGCACCGCGAGCACCGGGGACTCGCCGGTCACCGCCCCGGCCGGGAAGCTGACGTGGGTGGTGGGGAGGGTCATGGCCTGGCTCCGGTGAGGTAGGACGACGAGGGTGGGGCGGGCCCGGCGCTCGGCCGCGGCCCGCCCCCATTCTGCCCCTCGTCCGTGGAGGGCCTCAGCCCAGCGTCGGCAGCTTGATCAGCACCAGCAGCGCGACCAGCTGCACCGCCGAGGCGGCCGCGGCCTTGCCCCAGGGCAGGTCGTGCAGCCGCCGGACCATGCTGGTCAGCAGGTAGGCGCAGAGCGCCCAGGTGGCCCACCCGACGACCTGGACGACGACGCTGCCTGAGGGCAGCACCAGGTCGAGCAGCAGCCGGGGCGTGTCGGTGAGCCAGCCGATCAGCGCGGCCAGGCCGACGGTCGCCTTCCACGGGCCGTCGCCGCCCAGCTGGCGGGCCAGCGCGTAGGTGACCCCGCCGAAGAGCGCCCCGGCCACGGTGAAGCAGACGGCGGCGGCGAGGATGCCGGTCAGTGCCACGGTGAAGGTCGAGTTGACGATGTCGTCGTGGGTCAGCCCTATGCCGAGCACCGCGAGCGCGCCGTACAGCAGCGAGACGGTGAGGGCGGGCAGCCAGACCTGGTGGTCGCGAGTGCGGTCGAAGATCGCGGTCGGGCTGCGGAACAGGCCGGTGAACAGCTCGCGCCAGTGCGGCCGGGGCCCGGCGACGTGCGGGGCGGACTGGCCGCCGGCCCGGTAGACGGCGACGTTGTCTTGGCCGTACGGCTGCTGGTCGTAGCCCCCGTCGGGCCCGTAGCCCGCGTCCGGGCCGTAACCCTGGTCCGACCGGTAGCCCGCGGCCGGGCCGTAACCCTGGTCCGGCCCGTAGCCCCCGTCGGGGCCGTAGCCCTGCGCGGGCCCGTACGGCGGCTGCTGCCCGTGGCCGTCGTCGTAGTAGCCGTGCTCCTGGCCCGGGTGCCCCTGGTAGGGCGGCTGCTGCGGGTACGGGCCGCCGCCCGCGTACGGGTCGCCGACCGGGAAGGCCCTGGTGTTCCCGGGGCGGTCCGCCGCGTACGGGTCGTACCCGTCCCCCGCCGCCGGGCGCCCCGGCCCACCGGTGGGCCCGCCGGGCGTGCCGCCGGGACCACCGGACCGACCCGGCGCCGCCGGGTGCGGGGCCGTGAAGTACTCCGGCCCGTCCGTCGCCGCGTGCCCCCCGGGCGGCGGCGGAGGGGCAGACCATCCGCCGTGCGGACGGTTCGCGCCCTGACCGCTGTCGTATCGATTACCAGCCACGGTCCGAAGGTACCCGCCCGGCCCGGCCCGCGTCGGCCCGGGACGGACCCGGGGCCGGTTTGCAGCGAGGCTGAGACGAACGGGACCGAGGGCCCCCGCGGACGCCCCGGCCCCCGCGGGCGTTACCGCTGCGCGCCGACCGACGGCCCGTGCACCGCCGCGGCCGCGCTGGTGCCGGCCGGGCAGCCGCCCGGGCCGGCCGAGGTGCGGACGGCGCCGACCGGCAGCAGGGTGCCGCAGGCGATCCGGATGCCGTTCGGCAGCTCGTTGTCCGACTCCACGATCGCGCCGTCGCCGATCACCGCGCCGTCCAGCGCCGAGCGGTCGCCGACGGTGGCGAAGGCGCCCACGATCGAGTCCTTGACCAGGGTGTCCGGGCCGATGACCGCGCCCGGCAGGATCACGCTGCCCTCGACGATCGCGCCGGCCTCGACCACCGCGTCCTCGGCGACCACGGTGCCGCCGCTGAGCACCGCGCCCGGGTGGACGGTGGCGCCGGGCAGCAGCAGGGCGTCGCCGGTCGGGCCGGGGACGGCCGGGGAGTCGACCTTGCCGAGCACCAGGTCCGCCGAGCCGCGGACGAAGGCCGCCGGGGTGCCCAGGTCCAGCCAGTACGAGGTGTCGACGACGCCGCGCAGCAGCGCACCGGTGGCCAGCAGCTCGGGGAAGGTCTCGCGCTCGACGGACACCTCGCGGTCGGCCGGGATGCGGTCGATCACGGACCGGGTGAAGACGTAGCAGCCGGCGTTGATCTGGTCGGTGACGATCTGTTCCGGGGTCTCCGGCTTCTCCAGGAACTCCAGCACCCGCCCGTCCTCGTCGGTCGGGACGAGGCCGAAGGCGCGCGGGTCCTCGACCCGGGTCAGGTGCAGGGTGACGTCGGCCCCGGCGGCCACGTGGCCGTCGCGCAGGGCGGCGATGTCGACGCCGGAGAGGATGTCGCCGTTGAAGACCAGGACCGGCTCGTCCGGGCCGCAGGTCAGGCCGGAGGCGGCGTTGCGGATGGCGCCGCCGGTGCCCAGCGGCTCGCGCTCGGTCAGGTAGACCAGCTCGATGCCGTACGGGGTGCCGTCCTGGAAGTGGTCCTCGAACACCTCGGCCAGGTACGAGGTGGCCAGCACGACGCGGGTGACGCCGGCGGCGGCCGCGCGGGCCAACTGGTGCGCGATGAACGGGACGCCTGCCACCGGCAGCATCGGCTTGGGGGTGTGGGTGGTCAGCGGACGCAGTCGCGTGCCCTTACCACCGACCAGCATGATCGCCTCGGTCATGGTCTGCGCTGTTCCCCTTGTGGTCTCTGCGGCCCGGCCCGGTGGGCCGACACCTCGTCGTCGGTCTGGACCCGGCCGTCCGGCCGGCGCGGGTCGCCACCCGTCCGGGGCTTCCGTCCGGAACGGGTGGACCGGCACGAAGCCGGTCCGGGCCTACTGTATTTGCTTCCGACCGAATGCCCGTCCGGCGCCTGTGCGATTGCCGTCACCCGCCGTACGCCCGCCGTACCCGCGGGGGCCGTCCGCGCCAACCGAAAGCCCGGCCCGACGGGCGCGTTCACGGCGTCCACCGGGCCGGGCAGTTGTAGCAGAACTGTCGAACAGCGGGCTCAGCGGCGGCTGTTACGCGTCCACCGTCGCGGGCTGTTCCTCGCTCCCGGCCGGCGGTTGGGCCTTCACCGAGTCGAGCAGCAGCTGGGCCACGTCGACCACCTTCAGGTGCTCCTTGGCCGCGCCCTCGTTCTTCTTGCCGTTGACCGAGTCGGAGAGCATCACCAGGCAGAACGGGCAGGCGGTGGAGACGATGTCCGGGTTGAGCGACAGCGCCTCGTCCACGCGCTCGGTGTTGATCCGCTTGCCGATGCGCTCCTCCATCCACATCCGGGCACCGCCGGCGCCGCAGCAGAAGCCGCGTTCCTTGTGCCGGTGCATCTCCTGCTGGCGCAGACCGGGGACCTTGTCCATGATCTCGCGCGGCGGGCTGTAGACCTTGTTGTGGCGGCCCAGGTAGCAGGGGTCGTGGTAGGTGATCAGGCCCTCGACCGGGTTGACCGGGACGAGCTTGCCCTCGTCGATCAGGTGCTGCAGCAGCTGGGTGTGGTGGATGACCTCGAAGTGGCCGCCCAGCTGCGGGTACTCGTTGGCGATGGTGTTGAAGCAGTGCGGGCAGGTGGCCACGATCCGCTTGACCGGGGCGTCCTCCAGGGCCGCGTTCAGCGTCTCCACGTTCTGCGCGCCGAGCATCTGGAACAGGAACTCGTTGCCCAGGCGGCGGGCGGAGTCACCGGTGCAGGACTCCTCCTTGCCGAGGATCGCGAACTTCACGCCCGCGGTGTGCAGCAGCTCGGCGAAGGCCTTGGTGGTCTTCTTGGCGCGGTCCTCCAGGGCGCCGGCGCAACCGACCCAGTAGAGGTACTCGACCTCGGCGGGGTCGATGTCCTCGCCGATCACCGGCACCTCGATGCCGGTCTCCTTCTTGAGCTCCTTGACCCAGTCCAGGCGGGCCTTGGTGGCCATGCCCCACGGGTTGCCCTTGTTCTCCAGGTTCTTGAGCATCGTCCCGGCCTCGGTCGGGAACGAGGACTCGATCATCACCTGGTAGCGGCGCATGTCGACGATGTGGTCGATGTGCTCGATGTCCACCGGGCACTGCTCGACGCAGGCGCCGCAGGTGGTGCAGGACCACAGCACGTCCGGGTCGATGACGCCGTTCTCCTCGGCGGTGCCGATCAGCGGGCGCTCGGCCTCGGCCAGGGCGGCCGCCGGGACGTCCTTGAGCTGCTCTGAGGTGGCCTTCTCCTCCCCCTCCATGTCCTTGCCGCCGCCGGCCAGCAGGTACGGCGCCTTGCCGTAGGCGTGCTCGCGCAGGCTCATGATCAGCAGCTTCGGCGAGAGCGGCTTGCCGGTGTTCCAGGCCGGGCACTGCGACTGGCAGCGGCCGCACTCGGTGCAGGTGGAGAAGTCGAGGATGCCCTTCCAGGAGAAGTGCTCGACCTGGGAGACGCCGAAGACGGCGTCGTCGGCCGGGTCCTCGAAGTCGATCGGCTGACCGTTGCTGGTCATCGGACGGAGGGCGCCGAGCGCGGTGCCGCCGTCCTCCTCGCGCTTGAAGTAGATGTTGAAGAAGCCGAGGAAGCGGTGCCAGGCCACGCCCATCGAGGGGTTGAGGCCGATGGTGGTCGCCCACGCGAACGAGATGCAGATCTTCAGCATCGCGAACAGGTAGATCAGGTTCTCCAGCGTGCCGTGCGACAGGCCGCTCAGCGCGGAGACCAGCGGGTACGAGACCAGGTGCTCCGGCCCGTACGAGTCGACGCCGTTGAGGGCGCCCTCAAGGCCGCGCAGCATCAGGATGCAGAGGCCGATGCCGAGGATCGTGTACTCGACGTAGAAGGCCTGCCAGGCGATCGAGCCGGCGAACCGGGACTTGCGGCCGGACCTGGACGGCAGGCTCATCAGCCGGATCACGATCAGGACCAGGATGCCCAGCGTGGTCAGGGTGCCGATCAGCTCGACGAAGAGCTGCCAGATCATCCAGTGGCCGATGATCGGCAGCGCGAAGTCGGCGTCGAAGAGCTGACCGAACGCGTTGACGATGGTCAGCACCAGGCTGAAGAAGCCGACCGCGACGAACCAGTGGGCGACGCCGACGACCCCCCAGCGGTTCATCCTGGTGTGGCCGACGAACTCGGTCGCGACGGTCTTCACCCGCTGGGCGGGCTGCCCGAAGCGGGTGGAGTCGTCCGCACCGGTGCGGACCACCTTGTAGATGTACAGCGCCGCACGGGCGGCGAGCGCGGTGCCGATCACGAATGTGACCAGCGAGATGACGATCGCTGCTAGCTGCATCGGCTCTCCGTCTCCTGCGGCTTTGCGGTTGAGCAGGCTCTGCGGTTCTCAGGGTCTTTGGAACTGAGTGTACTGGTCGGTAACTTGCCGGGCCGACGGCCCGGACATTACCGGTGGGCAACAGTTCTCCAGAAGATTCCCAAGCTATGGCGGCAGTCACGTGGGCGCACCCCCCGCCACGGCGTGGCGGGGGCTCCCGGGGGCTCGGAGCCCACCTCCGAGCCCCGCGGCCGAGGCTCCGGCTCAGCAAAGTTGAGCGTCTCGCACTCATGCCTGTTGACGCCGCCCATCGGGTCGTGCATCCTTGAGCCCGTAAAGCTCAACTCTTCCGTGGAGGTATCTACGATGGCACGCGCGGTCGGCATCGACCTCGGTACGACGAACTCGGTCGTCAGCGTTCTGGAGGGTGGCGAGCCCACCGTCATCACGAACGCCGAGGGTGCGCGGACCACGCCGTCCGTCGTCGCCTTCGCCAAGAACGGCGAAGTCCTGGTCGGCGAGGTGGCCAAGCGCCAGGCGGTCACCAACGTCGACCGCACCATCCGCTCGGTGAAGCGCCACATGGGCACCGGGTGGAAGATCAACATCGACGGCAAGGACTTCAACCCCCAGCAGATCTCGGCCTTCGTGCTGCAGAAGCTGAAGCGCGACGCCGAGGCGTACCTGGGCGAGACCGTCACCGACGCCGTCATCACCGTCCCGGCGTACTTCAACGACTCCGAGCGCCAGGCCACCAAGGAGGCCGGCGAGATCGCGGGCCTGAACGTCCTGCGCATCGTCAACGAGCCGACCGCGGCCGCCCTCGCGTACGGCCTCGACAAGGACGACCAGACCATCCTGGTCTTCGACCTCGGCGGCGGCACCTTCGACGTCTCCCTGCTGGAGATCGGCGACGGGGTCGTCGAGGTGAAGGCCACCAACGGTGACAACCACCTCGGTGGTGACGACTGGGACCAGCGCGTCGTCGACCACCTGGTCAAGGTCTTCCAGGCCGGCCACGGCGTCGACCTGTCCAAGGACAAGATGGCCCTCCAGCGTCTGCGCGAGGCCGCCGAGAAGGCGAAGATCGAGCTGTCCTCGTCCTCCGAGACCTCGATCAACCTGCCGTACATCACGGCCTCCGCCGAGGGCCCGCTGCACCTGGACGAGAAGCTCACCCGCGCCCAGTTCCAGCAGCTGACCGCGGACCTGCTGGAGCGCTGCAAGGTCCCGTTCCACAACGTGATCAAGGACGCCGGCATCTCGCTCTCCGAGATCGACCACGTCGTCCTGGTCGGTGGCTCGACCCGCATGCCGGCCGTCGCCGAGCTCGTCAAGGAGCTGACCGGCGGCCAGGACGCCAACAAGGGCGTCAACCCGGACGAGGTCGTCGCCATCGGCGCCGCGCTCCAGGCCGGTGTCCTGAAGGGCGAGGTCAAGGACGTCCTGCTGCTCGACGTCACCCCGCTGTCCCTCGGCATCGAGACCAAGGGCGGCATCATGACCAAGCTGATCGAGCGCAACACCACGATCCCGACCAAGCGTTCCGAGATCTTCACCACGGCCGAGGACAACCAGCCGTCCGTGCAGATCCAGGTCTACCAGGGCGAGCGCGAGATCGCCGCGTACAACAAGAAGCTCGGCATGTTCGAGCTGACCGGCCTGCCGCCGGCGCCGCGCGGCCTGCCGCAGATCGAGGTCACCTTCGACATCGACGCCAACGGCATCATGCACGTCGGTGCCAAGGACCTCGGCACCGGCAAGGAGCAGAAGATGACCGTCACCGGCGGCTCCTCGCTGCCGAAGGACGAGGTCGACCGCATGCGCCGCGAGGCCGAGCAGTACGCCGAGGACGACCACAAGCGCCGCGAGGCCGTCGAGACGCGCAACTCCGCCGAGCAGCTCGTCTACTCGACCGAGAAGTTCATCGCCGACAACGCCGACAAGCTGCCGGGCGACGTCAAGACCGAGGTCGAGACCGCCATCGGCGAGCTCAAGGAGGCCCTGAAGGGCGAGGACATCGCGAAGATCCGCGAGGCCTCGGAGAAGGTCTCCACCACCGCGCAGAAGCTCGGCCAGGCGCTGTACGCCAACGCCGACGCCACCGCCGGTGCCGCCGGCTCCGGTGACTCCGCCCAGGCCAAGGACGACGACGTCGTCGACGCCGAGATCGTGGACGACGAGAAGCCCAAGGGCGGTGCGGCATGACGGACAAGCCGCAGGGCGGCAAGCCCGGCGACGACTCCGCCGCCGAAGAGGCCGTGATCAAGGCTGCCGAGGAGGCCGCCTCGGCCGGCTCCGGGGACTCCGGTTCGGAGGAGCTCGCCGCCGCCAAGCGGGAGCTCGCCGAGCGCACCGGCGACCTCCAGCGCCTCCAGGCCGAGTACCAGAACTACCGCAAGCGGGTCGAGCGCGACCGGCTGACCGTCCGCGAGATCGCCGTCTCCAACATCCTGGAGTCGCTGATCCCGGTCCTGGACGACATCGGCCGCGCCCGCGAGCACGGCGAGGTCACGGGCGGCTTCAAGTCCGTCGCCGAGTCGCTGGAGACGGTCGTCGCCAAGCTGGGCCTGCAGCAGTTCGGCAAGGAGGGCGAGCCCTTCGACCCGACCATGCACGAGGCGCTGATGCACAGCTACTCCTCGGACGTCACCGAGGACACCTGCGTGCAGATCCTCCAGCCCGGCTACCGCATCGGCGAGCGGATCATCCGCCCGGCGATGGTGGCCGTCGCCGAGCCCCAGCCCGGCAGCCAGGCGCCCTCGGACGCCGAGGCGAAGTCCACCGACAAGGACAAGTCCGACGGTGGCTCGGACAGCTGACAACCTGTGACAGCTGACAACCAGTGCGCTGCGGAGTCGTACGCCGGCCAGTACGGCGGCCGGCTCCGCAGCGCTCTGTCAACGGTCTTACACCCAGCGGCTGTTGACAGCTCTGTGACGATGGAACTCGGGAGGTGGCGGAAGCCGTGAGCGAGCGCAGCGAGCGAACAATCGAGAGGCGCGTGAACCGCTCAGCGGCTGCCGAGCGCAGCGAGGTGGACGCATGAGTGGCAAGGACTTTGTCGAGAAGGACTACTACAAGGTCCTCGGCGTGCCCAAGGACGCCACCGCTACCGAGATCAAGAAGACCTACCGCAAGCTCGCGCGCGAGTTCCACCCCGACGCCAACAAGGGTGACGCCAAGTCCGAGGAGCGGTTCAAGGACATCTCCGAGGCGTACGACGTCCTCTCCGACGAGAAGCGCCGCAAGGAGTACGACGAGGCCCGCACCCTCTTCGCCAACGGCGGCTTCCGGGCCGGCGGCCCCGGCGGCACGGGCAGCTACAGCTTCGACTTCGGCGACCTCTTCAGCGGCAGCCAGGGCGGCGGCGGTGGCGGCGGCGGCCTCGGGGACGTCTTCGGCGGCCTCTTCAACCGCGGCGGCACCCGCCAGGCCCAGCCCCGGCGCGGCGCCGACGTCGAGACCGAGGTGACGCTCTCCTTCGAGGAGGCGGTGGACGGCGCGACCGTCCCGCTGCGGATGACCAGCCAGGCCCCCTGCCGCGGCTGCAACGGCACCGGGGCCAAGGCCGGCACCACCCCGCGGGTCTGTCCGACCTGCGTCGGCGCGGGCACCGTCAGCCGCGGCCAGGGCGCCTTCGCGCTCTCCGAGCCGTGCAAGGACTGCCGCGGCCGGGGCATGATCGTCGACGACCCGTGCCCCGACTGCCACGGCAGCGGCCGCGCCAGCTCGGCCCGCACCATGCAGGTCCGGATCCCGGCCGGCGTCCAGGCCGACCAGCGCATCCGGCTCAAGGGCAAGGGCGCCCAGGGCGAGCGCGGCGGGCAGCCCGGCGACCTCTACGTCACCGTGCACGTCGACCCGCACCCGGTGTTCGGCCGCAAGGGCGACAACCTCACCGTCACCGTCCCCGTCGCCTTCCCCGAGGCGGCGCTCGGCGCGACCATCGAGGTGCCCACGCTGAACGGCCCGGCCGTGAAGCTCAAGCTGCCCCCGGGCAGCGCCAACGGCCTCACCATGCGCGCCCGCGGCAAGGGCGCCACCCGCAAGGACGGCACCCGCGGCGACCTCCTCGTCACCGTCGAGGTCGTGGTGCCGCAGCACGTCACCGGCGACGCGCTGAGCGCCCTGGAGCAGTACCGCGAGGCCACCGCCTCCGACGATCCGCGAGCCGACCTGTTCAGGGCGGCGAAGGGAGCGTGACGACCAGATGTCCCCGATGAACCCGATCGACCCCGACACCCCGATCGGCTCCGGCCTCGGCGAGGGCCTGCCCGGCGCCGGCGCCCGCCGCACCCGCCGGGCCGCCGCGGCCCCGCCGACGTACGTGCTCACCGAGGACACCCCGGTGTACGTCATCTCCGTGGCCGCCGAACTGTCCGGTCTGCACCCGCAGACCCTGCGCCAGTACGACCGCCTCGGCCTGGTCTGCCCCGACCGCACCGCCGGCCGGGGCCGCCGCTACTCCGCGCGCGACATCCAGCAGCTGCGCGAGGTCCAGCGGCTCTCCCAGGACGAGGGCATCAACCTGGCGGGGATCAAGCGGATCATCGAGCTGGAGAACCAGGTCACCGCCCTCCGGTCCCGCGTCGCGGAGCTGGTCGACTCGCTGGAAGGCGCCGCCGCCGCCCTCCAGCAGCGCGAGGCCGCCGTCCACGCGTCCTACCGCCGCGACCTCGTCCCGTACCAGCCCCCCACCCCGCAGTCCAGCGCGCTCGTCGTCTGGCGTCCCAAGCGCTGACCTGACGGATCCACCGAGCCGCCGGCCCCTCCTCTCGGGGGGTGCCGGCGGCTCGGTGTTGGTGAGAGAGTGCTCTATCGGGCCGGCACGGTCGATCTGCGGGCGGCAAGGCACCCGGTCAGCGCCACCTAGGATTCTTGCCACAGAAGACGACAGTCGCGTTGACTACTTCCCGGTCAACACTAGGAGCCGAGATGAGTGGGCGAGAGCACGCGGGGGCTGCATTCAGCGGATCGCGCGTCCTGTCCGAGGACGCCCGAAAGCTCTACCTGCAGGCCGTCAACGAGAACGGTCGTCTCTTCCGGAGCGCGTGTCCGGCCACCAGTGTCCCGGCCCTCGATGAATTGTTGAAACTCGGACTGCTCATACCCGACAGCGACGATCCGGGCGCTTTGCTCGCGGTCGATCCGGCCCAACTCGCCGACAGTCTGAGTTCCACCTGGCAGCGTCAGGCCCTCGATCTGCTCTCCAGAGCGGTATCGCTGCCCGGCGACCTCAGCGAACTCGCCGAGGCATTTCACGCCCCCGACACGACGGGTGGGGCCATCGAATACATCCACGGGAAAGCGCGGATAAATCAGAGACTTCAGCAGTCGGCCGCCGCGGGAGTCACGGAAGGCCTGTCGATGCAGCCCGGCGGACCCCGCCCGGCGGAAATGCTGACGTCTTTCCTGGCGCGCGACCTGGAGATTCTCCGCCACGGCGCGTCGATGCGCACCATTTACAACGCGAGCACCCGCTACCACCAGGCGACCCGGGACTACGTCGCGAAGCTGACCGAGGAAGGGTGGCAGTTCCGCACCCTGGACGAGCCGTACGCCCGGCTGATCATCGTGGACCGCAAGCTGGCCGTGATTCCGGTGGTGGACGACGACCTGGCGGCGTTCATCCACGATCCGGCCATCGTCAGCTTCCTCATCGAGGAGGTCTTCGAGCGGAGTTGGAACCGGGCCCTGGAATTCGACGGGGACCGTTCCGTCCCCCAACAAGTCGTCTCCAGACTGCGCCAGACGATCATCGACCTGATGCTCGCCGGGACGAACCACCGGGTCATCGCACGACGGCTGGGCATCAGTGAGCGCACCCTGGCGCGCCACATCGCGGAACTGAGGGAGGAGTACCACGTCGACTCCCTCTTCCAGCTGGGCTACGCGCTCGGCCGGTCGACGAGACCGGAACTGGGCTGAGGGCGGCCGCCGAATCCCGCCCCACCCGGCGCGAAAGGCTCAGCCTTCACGCCCGCCCCGTCCCGATCGAGCCGTGGAACCGGATTTCAGCCCCAGTGCAGGTCGTCGGCGACAGCCGCCAGCGCACTGGTGCTCACAGCCGCGTGCCCGCCGTCGGACGGGAAGGAGACTCCGGTCAGAACCGCCATGCCGATGAGGATCGGAAGCGCAGCCTTGCAGACGAGTCGACGCAGAGACACGGACCCACCCTCCAAACTCTCGAACACCTAGGACCGAATCAATAGCACTGGCGTCCACATGATGCCGCACCTTCCGCGAGAGTGCCATCCCCACTCCCCCCGGCCGGAGCGTCATCTCTCTGCCAGGCATCCAGATGACAGGGCGGGACGCTGGACGCGGCCGCGCGCGCTGATAGACGATCAGTTCGCTCCCAATGGTCCAGCACAGATAGCGAACTTGCCGCTGTACCGTCAAATATCTGCCGGATCTCTTCCGCTCGCAGACTCAAAAACCACTGTCCTCAGCGCCCGCCGGCACCACATCACCACCCGGTCGGCCTTTCCCCGGAGTCGACATGACCGAGCCCTACCTGCGTCACCACGACAGCCAGGCCCCTGAGGGTCGGCGTGCACGTGTGTTCCTGGCCGCCCCCCTGATGCGACTGACCGGGCCGGCCGACAGTGTGGTGACGCTCGCCAGCCGGACGCGGCTGACGACGCTCCGCACCACCCTGCTGCGCAGCGGCGCCGCCGTGTACAGCGCGCACCACAGTGACGCCTGGACCGTCTCCGGCCGCGCGCCGGAGCCCCGCGTCCCCTCCGACTTCCGCGCCCTCCAGTCCGCCGACCTCGTGTTCGCCTACGTCGGGGCCCCCCTCTCGGCCGGCGTGAGCCTGGAGCTCGGCTGGGCGTCGGCGCTGCGCAAGCCCATCGTCCTCCTGGTCGACGAGGCCATCACCCACAACCCGCTGATCGCCACCATCGAGCAGGTCGCCCCCGTCCTGCCGCTGGTCTTCGACGACACCTGGTCGCAGGAGGCCCTCAACCACACGGTCGAGACCGCACTCGACTGGGCGGGCATGGCGCTCTCCCTGCGCGAGGGCTTCTGGACCGCCCCCGGCGAGCAGTTCAACGTCCCCCGGCAGCAGCCCCCGGTCCCCGGCTACTGGCCGACCGGCGCCGCCACCGGCTGAGCGACCGTCACGTCCCGGCCCGGCTGCCCGTGTCCGCCGGCCCGGTCGCAACGGCGCCTCCGCGTCGTACGGCTCACGCAGCCGGGCGAGGTGACCGGCGACGGTGCGCCCGCCCAGCCCCGTCCGGCCGGCGATCGCCCGCTGCGTGAGCCCCCGAGCGCGCGGCCGTCCGGCCTCCTCGTGGCTGGCGGGCCCCCTCGCACCGTCGAACAGCGCGACCCGGTCCACGACTTGGGCCTGCCGCCGGCGCCGCTCGAAGACGCCCAGCAGGTACGTGACCGCCGCCGGATCCTCCACCATGGCGGCGACCCCGTCGTCCGGGGTCGCCGGGATCACGGCGACGGCGCGGTCGAGCACCGGCGTCCGGCCGGAGCCGGCGCCGGGGACCCGGATCCGCGGGCCCGCTTCCGTGGCCGTCGCCGCGTCGTGGGCCCGGACGCGGCCCTCCGGCGGATCCGGAAGGTGGGCGGCGCGGAGCGCGGTGGCGGCGGGGTCAGTCACGGTGCTCGCCCCGCAGCTGCCAGCCGAGGTGGAAGAGGGTGCGGGCGCCGTAGCGGTCGCGCAGCCGGGAGATGTGGGCGGCGACGGTGCGCTCGCTGACGCCCAGCCGGGTGGCGACGGCCCGCTGGGTGAGGCCGCGGGCGAGCAGCCGGCCGATCCGGACGGTGGTGACGGACGGCGGATCGAGGTGGCCGTCGGCGGGGGTGGCGCGGGCCCAGTCGCGTTCGAACTGGGCCACCAGGAAGGCGACGGTGGTGGGGTCGGTGAGGAAGACGGCCCGGCTGCGGTCCTCGGCGGCGGGGATGACGGCCACCACCCGGTCGAAGACCAGCACCCGCTCGTACGGTTCGGCGAGGACCCGGACCTGGGCGCCCTGTCCGGTGCGCAGGGCCACCTGGCTCCGCACGGCGGGGTCGGCGAGGGTGACCGACTGGTAGACGGTACGCAGCGCGCAGCCGCGGCGGAGCAGCGAGAGGTCCTGGGCGAGGGCCATCCGAAGCCCTTCGAGCGGACGCAGCCCCGGCTGGGCGGCCAGCACCTCCTCGCGGCACTCCGAGACGAGCTCGCTGATCCGCCCGCGGACCTCGGCGGCGTCGAGGACGGCGCCGGTCCCGGGGCGCGCGGCCGAGGGGCCCGGGGGCGGGGCTCCGACCGGGTGGCGGGCCTCGTCGTAGGCGCGGGCCAGCGGGCCGAGCACGGCCGGGAGCCGCTCGGCGTGCCGCAGCAGCCGCAGGGCGCGGGTGCGCAGTTCGACGCCGATCCGGTCGCCGAGGGCGCGCGGGCCGGCGGCGGTCCAGCCGGTGGCGGTGGGGGTGAGCAGGCCGCGGGCGACGAGCGCGGCCAGGGCCGGGCGGTCGGCGGGGGCGAGGTCGTCCGGGCGCAGCCGGCCGCCGCCCCGGACGGCGACGAGGTAGAGGGCCCGCTCGGCCGGGCCCGGTTCATCGGTCATCGCGGGCGCCTCGCATCAGCCAGCCGAGTTGGAAGAGGGTCTGAGCGCCGTAGCGGTCGCGCAGCCGGGAGATGTGGGCGGCGACGGTGCGCTCGCTCAGGCCCAGCCGGGTGGCGACGGCCCGCTGGGTGAGGCCGCGGGCGAGCAGCCGGCCGACCCGGTCGGGGACGGTGCGGGCGGGTCCCTGGCCGAGGGCGGCCCCGGCGGTGTCGGCGCGGGCCCAGTCGCGTTCGAAGCCGCCGACCAGGTAGGTGATGGTGGCCGGGTCGGTGATGAAGGCGGCGGTGCTGTTGTCGTCGTTGGCGGAGATCACGGCGACGGAGCGGTCGAAGACGATCAGCCGCTGGAAGGGCTCGTCGAGCACGCGGATGAGCGAGCCGTGCCGGGTGACCTCCTCGGCGTAGGCGAGCGCGGGCGGGTCGGCGAACGCGACCGGCTGGTAGATGGTGCGCAACGAGCAGCCGCGCTGCAGCAGTTGGACGTCCTGGAGGAGGGCGACCTGGAGGGTGTCGGCGGGCCGGTGGCCGGGCTGCGCGGTGAGCACCTCGGAGCGGCAGTCGGAGACCAGCTGGGAGATCCGCTGGCGGATGTGGACGTGCCCCTCGACGTGCACGGCGGCGCCGGCCCGGTCGGTCGGTCGGGGCATCGCGTCGTAGGCCCTGGTGAGGCCGTCCAGGGCGCCCGGGAGGTTCTCCGCGCGGACCAGCAGCCGGGTGGCCTCGCTGCGCAGTTCGGCGCCGAGGCGGTCGCTGACCGAACGCGGGCTGACCGCGGTGTAGCAGCGGTCCATCCGGTTGACCATCAACAGGCCGATGTCGATGAGCTGTTGCAGCGCGCCCCGGTCGACGTCCGCGACCTCGGCGGTGGGGACGCGGCCGCCCTCGGCGATGATGGCCAGGTAGAGCTGCCGGGCGGCCTCGTCGGGTTCCTCGCCCACCGGCCCGTGGTGCGGTGTGGCCGCCGGGTCCCCCGTCACGTCGCACTCTCCCTGCCGGACGCCTGTCCCCTGGTACTGCCCGTGCTCCCCGCCGCGCGGGCCGTGGCACCGACGGGCCGGGGGCCCGCGGTACCGGTGGGCCGGTACGGCGTGATCATGGAACCGGCGGTCACGGTACCGGTTGGTGCGGCGGGCCCCCGGGCCGGGTGCCGTCGCACGCCGGTTCGTCCGGGGGCCGCCATCGGTACGCCAAGCCCAAGCGCTCCCGTCGAGGCGGAGCAGCAACGCCTCGACGGGTCCGGTCCGGAGGCCATCACCACACATGGCCCCCGGTCCGGTGCTCTTCCCCCCCGTTCCACCGGTGCGCGAGTCGCACCTGCGGTCAGCATGAAGAGCCAGCCGCCGTCATCGGGCTGCGGTTGCCCGGACGACTTGGCGTGCCTCCACCCTCACAGCGTGACGGCCGGTGAACAAGTGTCGCCCGAGTGCAGGTTCGCGCAATTGCAGCTATCTGCAGCCGGCCCGGCTTCGGCGCCCCGGGCGGTGGGGCGGACTCCGGTGGGAATCGCGGCCGGTGAGGGGTGTCGGTGCCCCCGGCGGCCGCGCCGGGCGGCCGGGCGCGGTGCCCCGGCGCTGCACGTTCCTGCACCGGCGGCGTGTTCCCGGGCCGTGCGTCGGGGCGCGACGGCGGGAGGCCTCGGACCCACCCCGGCCGTCGGACCCGCCCCGGCCGTCGGACCCGCCCCGGCCGTCGGACCCGCCCCGGCCGTCAGACCCGCCCGAGCAGCCGGCCCCGGGCCAGCCCGGCCGCGGTGCCGCCCGCGGCGAGCACCCAGGCGAGCGCCAGCAGCAGGTACAGGCCGAGGGCCAGCCCGCTGAAGCCCGCGAAGCCGGTGTGCCGGGCGAGCGCCGAGGCGCCGGTGACGCAGGTGCCGACCGGGAAGGTGTACGCCCACCAGGTCATCGCGAACGGCATCCCGGCCCGCCGGGCGCGCAGGTTGGCGGTGAGCGCGACGGCCAGCCAGAGCATCGCGACGCCGATCACCGCCACCCCGTACAGCTCGGCGAGGTCGACCATGGCGGGCGCCAGCGCGGGCAGCACCGGGCGGGCGGCGTCGGCGAGCTGGTGGACCGCGGTGACGGACTGGCCGAGGGGGCCGAGCACCAGGAACAGCGAGGGGGTGAGCGCCAGGGCGGGCAGCTTGCTGTGGAACAGCCCGGTGAACACCACCGGCAGCAGCACCAGGGTGGCCAGCAGGCCGACCCCGAACAGCGCCCAGCAGCCGTACAGCATGGCCTGCTGGGGCGTCCCGGCCGGCAGGTGGGGGACGAGCGCGGGGCCGCAGGCGGAGCCGACCAGCGGGGCGACGACCGGCAGCAGCCAGGTCGGGTTGGCCTCCAGGGCGGAGACCGGGTGCCGGGTGATCATCAGGTACGGGATGCCGCCGGCCACCGCGAGCGCGTACACCGTGCCGAGGGTCCACAGCACCGCGTCCAGGGCGACCGCCGGGCCGGTGCCGATGACCCGGGAGCCGAGCAGCAGGGTGCCCAGTCCGACCGCCAGCAGCGCCATCGGCGGGCAGCCGTAGAAGACCGCGGTGGCCGGGTTGTCCAGCAGCTGGGCGCGGGCCGCCTCGCGGTGCCGGGTGAGGTGGACCAGCCGGGCCCCGACCAGCACCAGCAGGGCGGCCAGCGCGAGCGCCCACATCACCTCGCCGAAGCCGGTCAGCCCGGGCAGCCGCACCGGGAGGACGGCGGCGCCGTTCGCCAGGATCGCGGTGCCCATCACGGCGGCGTACCAGTTGGGGCCGAGCTGGGCGAGGTCCGGCCGGGGGCGGACGGCGGCGGGGCGGGCGAGGGGGCGGATACCGGCCAAAGTGGACATGCCCCTACCGTCGCCGGTGGGCCGGGCGGCCGGTAGCGCCGGGGCTCCTATGGGGGCATAGCCTGAACCTATGGCCCTCTCCTCGCACGTCCCCGAACTCGGCGCCCTGGAACTGCTGCTCGCGGTGGCCCGGCTGGGCAGCGTCGGACGGGCGGCGGCCGAGCTGGGCGTCAGCCAGCCGACCGCCAGCGCCCGGATCAAGGGCATGGAGCGGCAGATCGGCGTCCCGCTGCTGGACCGCTCGCCCCGGGGCAGCCGGCCGACCGAGGCGGGCCGACTGGTGGTCGAGTGGGCCCGGCAGGTGGTGGAGGCGGCGCAGGCCCTGGACGCCGGGATCGACGCGCTGCGCGAGCGGCGGGACGCCAAGCTGCGGGTGGTGGCCAGCCTGACCGTCGCCGAGTACCTGATGCCCGGCTGGCTGCTGAGCCTGTCCGAGGCCAGCCCGGGGACGGCGGTGACGCTGCGGACGGCGAACTCGGCGGAGGTCGCCGGGCACGTCCTGGCCGGGGACGCCGACCTCGGCTTCGTCGAGGGCCCGTCCACGCCGCCCGGGCTGGCCGGCGCCGTGGTCGCGGCGGACCGGCTGGTGGTCGTGGTCGCGCCGGGCCATCCCTGGGCCCGGCGCCGCGCCCCGCTGACCGGGGCCGAGCTGGCGGCCACCCCACTGACGCTGCGCGAGCCCGGCTCGGGGACCAGGGAGGTGCTGGAGACGGCCCTGCGGCCGTACGGGGGCGTGGCGCGGCCCCGGATGGAGCTGGCCTCGTCCACCGCACTGAAGGCGGCGGCGATGACCGGGGCGGGGCCGGTCTGCCTGAGTGAGCTGGCGGTGACGGAGGAGCTGGCCACCCGACGGCTGGTCGAGGTGCCGCTGGCGCGGGAACTGGACCTGCGACGGCCGCTGCGCGCGGTCTGGCCGGCCGGGCAGCGGCCGGGCGGGCCGGCCCGGGAGCTGCTGGGGCTGACCCGGCGGACGGCCGTCCGGAATCCGACGAGCAAAAGTTGAGCGGAATAGACTCAACATAGTGCATGCTGTACGTAGCAGTAGTGAAGGACGACGAGGGAGGACTCCCCAGCAGTGGACGCCAGCAAGTTCACCACCAAGACGCAGGACGCCCTGGCCGCCGCGATCCGGCAGGCGGGCACGGCCGGCAACCCGGACGTCAGGCCGGTGCACATCCTGATCGCCCTGCTGGAGCAGCCCGAGGGCATCGCCCGGCCCCTGCTGGAGGCGGTCGGGGCGGACGTCGCCCGGGTCGACACCGAGGCCCGCCGCCAGGCCGCCGCGCTGCCCAGCGCGATGGGCTCGACGGTCGCCGCGCCGCAGCTCGCCCGGGACACCATCGCGGTGCTCACCGAGGCCGGCAAGCGCGCGGACGACCTGGACGACCAGTACGTCTCCACCGAGCACCTGATGGTCGGCCTGGCCGCCGAGGGCGGCGCCGTGGCCGAGCTGCTGGTGCACCAGGGCGCCACGCCGAAGGCGCTGCTCGCGGCGTTCAAGGACGTCCGGGGCAGCGGCAAGGTCACCTCACCGGACCCGGAGGGCACCTACAAGGCCCTGGAGAAGTACGGCACCGACCTCACCCAGGCCGCCCGGGACGGCAAGCTCGACCCGGTGATCGGCCGCGACCACGAGATCCGCCGGGTGGTCCAGGTGCTCTCCCGCCGGACGAAGAACAACCCGGTGCTGATCGGCGAGCCCGGCGTCGGCAAGACCGCCGTGGTCGAGGGCCTGGCCCAGCGCATCGTGGCCGGCGACGTGCCGGAGTCGCTGCGCGGCAAGCGGCTGGTCGCGCTGGACCTCGGCGCGATGGTCGCGGGCGCCAAGTTCCGCGGCGAGTTCGAGGAGCGGCTGAAGGCCGTCCTCAACGACATCAAGTCCTCCGACGGCCAGGTCGTCACCTTCATCGACGAGCTGCACACCATGGTCGGCGCGGGCGCCGGCGGCGACTCCGCGATGGACGCGGGCAACATGCTCAAGCCGATGCTGGCCCGCGGCGAGCTGCGGATGGTCGGCGCCACCACGCTGGACGAGTACCGCGAGCGGATCGAGAAGGACCCCGCCCTGGAGCGCCGCTTCCAGCAGGTGCTGGTCGGCGAGCCCAGCGTGGAGGACTCGATCGCCATCCTGCGCGGGCTCAAGGGCCGGTACGAGGCGCACCACAAGGTGCAGATCTCGGACGCCGCGCTGGTCGCCGCGGCCACCCTGTCCAACCGCTACATCACCTCCCGCTTCCTGCCCGACAAGGCGATCGACCTGGTCGACGAGGCGGCCTCCCGGCTGCGGATGGAGATCGACTCCTCCCCGGTCGAGATCGACGAACTCCAGCGCTCCGTCGACCGGTTGCGGATGGAGGAGCTCGCCCTGGACAAGGAGTCGGACCCGGCCTCGGTGGACCGGCTGGCCCGGCTGCGGCGCGACCTCGCCGACCGGAACGAGCAGTTGAGCGTGCTGACGGCGCGCTGGGAGCAGGAGAAGAAGAGCCTCAACCGGGTCGGCGAGCTCAAGGAGCGGCTGGACGACCTGCACGGCGCGCTCGAACGCGCCCAGCGGGACGGTGACTTCGAGCGGGCGTCCAAGCTGATGTACGCCGAGATCCCGGCCGCCGAGAAGGAGCTCACCGACGCCCAGGAGCGCGCCGCCGACCAGGACGCCTCCGCCTCGATGGTCAAGGAGGAGGTCGGCCCGGACGACGTGGCCGACGTGGTCGCCTCCTGGACGGGCATCCCGGCCGGCCGGCTGCTGGAGGGTGAGAGCGCCAAACTCCTGCGCATGGAGGAGGAGTTGGGCAGGCGCCTGATCGGCCAGAAGGAGGCCGTGCAGGCCGTCTCGGACGCGGTGCGGCGCACCCGCTCCGGCATCGCCGACCCGGACCGCCCGACCGGCTCCTTCCTCTTCCTCGGCCCGACCGGCGTCGGCAAGACCGAACTCGCCAAGGCCCTGGCCGACTTCCTGTTCGACGACGAGCGGGCGATGGTCCGGATCGACATGAGCGAGTACGGCGAGAAGCACTCGGTCTCCCGCCTGGTCGGCGCCCCGCCCGGGTACGTCGGCTACGAGGAGGGCGGCCAGCTCACCGAGGCCGTCCGCCGCCGCCCGTACAGCGTGGTCCTGCTGGACGAGGTGGAGAAGGCCCACCCGGAGGTCTTCGACGTCCTGCTCCAGGTGCTGGACGACGGCCGGCTCACCGACGGCCAGGGCCGCACGGTGGACTTCCGCAACGCCATCCTGATCCTCACCTCCAACCTGGGCAGTCAGTACCTGGTCGACCCGACCACCCCGGAGGCGGAGAAGCGGGAACTGGTGCTGGGCGCCGTCCGGTCCGCGTTCAAGCCGGAGTTCCTCAACCGGCTGGACGACATCGTGGTCTTCGAACCGCTGGGCACCAACGAGCTCAGCCGGATCGTCGACCTCCAGGTGGCCCGCCTGGGCGAGCGGCTGCAGGAGCGGCGGCTCACCCTGGAGGTCTCCGAGGCCGCCCGCGACTGGCTGGCGCTCACCGGCTACGACCCGGCGTACGGCGCCCGCCCGCTGCGCCGGCTGGTGCAGTCCGCGATCGGCGACCAGCTCGCCCGGGCGATCCTCTCCGGCGCGGTGCACGACGGGGACACCGTCGTGGTCGAGCGGGACGAGGAGGGCGACCGCCTCACCGTCCGCGGCCGGGGGCCGCTGGAGAAGTAGTACGGCCGGGCGTCCGGCGCACGGGCCGCTCCCTCCGCTCCGGCGGCGGGGCGGCCCGTTCCGCTTCCGCGCCCGGCGTCACCCGGGCGGCCTCACCCGGCGGGCGTCACTTCGCCGCCTGCCGCAGCCGCCGCGTCCGGTCCCGCCGGCTGCGCGCCAGCCGGTGCAGCTCGGCCACCTGGGCGTCCGGCAGGCCCCAGGCCTGGGTCAGCAGCCGGAGCGTGGACACCCGCGGGCAGGAGAGCCCCCGTTCCAGGTCCCTGATCGACCGCACGCTCAGCCCGGTCGCCTCGCCCAGCTGCTCCTGCGTCATGCCCCGGTCCAGCCGGATGCTCCGCAGCAGCGCCCCGAGCGATGCGCCGTCCCCCGTCGCCGCTCCACCCACGCCTGTTCCCCCCTCAATTCCGGCCAGTCCACCCCAGGACGGCCCAACTCCCCCGGTCCGGCCGGGATTTGATCGAAGCGAGTGCCGTCGCACGCTAACCGCAACCGGCCGGCGCGGCAGCCGAACCGGCGCGCCGGGCGCGTGACGTGACTCACGCGCCCGGCGCGGACGGCCCGCCCCCCGCCCCGCGCACCCTGCGTGACCGCCACCCCTTGAACCCGCCGCCGGAACCGCCGGACGGCACCCGGGAGAACCGGGGGAAGAACGCCGGGAAGAACGGATGGAAGAACGGGGGGACGAACACCGGACGAAGATCCACACACCCCCGGCTGCCCCTGTGAGCGAAGCCCCGAATGAGGCAGGATGGGAGGTGGAAAGGGCGGCCTCTCATTGCCGGCCACCACGTGCACTGAGGAAGAGGACCCCCATGAGCATCGACCCGTCGTCCATCCCGTCCTTCGGCGTTCCCCAGGGCGGCCAGCCCGGCGGCCAGGGCGGTCGGCCGGCCGGCCCGCCGCCGGTCATCGTCCCGGACCAGGCCCTGGTCACCCAGCTGCTGGACCAGATGCAGCTCAAGCACGTCGTGGACGAGGAGGGCGACCTCACCGCCCCCTGGGAGGGCTTCCGCGTCTACTACATGTTCCGCGGCGAGCAGAAGGAGCTCTTCGCGGTCCGCGCCTTCTACGACCGCGCGTACCCGCTGGAGAAGAAGGGCGAGATCCTCGACCTGATCGACGAGTGGAACCGCGAGACCCTCTGGCCCAAGGTGTACACCCACACCCACGAGGACGGCGTGGTCCGCCTGATCGGCGAGGCCCAGATGATCGTCGGCACCGGCGTCAACCTGGACTACTTCGTCACCACCACCGCCAACTGGACCCAGGCCGCGGTCGGCTTCGAGCAGTGGATCGTCGAGCGCCTCGGCCTCCAGAACGAGATCGAGGGCGAGGACGGCGAGGGCACCGAGGGCACCGACGAGGCCTGATCCCGCTCCCGGCACTCCGGTCCGGCCCGCCACCGCCTCCGCGCCGGTGGCGGGCCGTTCTTGTCCCCGGCTCCCGGCTGTCCCAGGATGGCCCTGACGACGAGCCGCGAGGAGCCACCGATGGGTACCAGGCCACTGCTGAACCGCCGACTGGCCCGGATGGGCACGACGGTCTTCGCCGAGATGTCCGCGCTGGCCACGGCCACCGGCTCGATCAACCTCGGCCAGGGCTTCCCGGACACCGACGGGCCCGAGGAGGTCCGCGAGGCGGCCGTACGGGCCCTGCGCGAGGGCCGCGGCAACCAGTACCCGCCCGGCCCCGGCGTCCCCGAACTGCGCGCTGCGATCGCCGAGCACCAGCAGCGCTTCCACGGCCTCTCGTACGACCCCGACACCGAGGTGCTGGTCACCGCCGGCGCCACCGAGGCCATCGCCGCCGCCCTGCTGGCCCTGCTGGAGCCCGGCGACGAGGTGATCGCCCTCGAACCCTTCTACGACTCCTACGCGGCCTGCATCGCCATGGCCGGCGCCACCCGCCGCCCGCTCACCCTGCGGGCCCCGACCTTCCGCCCCGACCTCGACGAGCTGCGCGCCCTGATCACCCCGCGCACCCGGCTGCTGCTGATCAACACCCCGCACAACCCGACCGGCACCGTCCTCACCCCCGAGGAACTGCGCGGCATCGCCGAACTTGCCGTCGAACACGACCTGTTGGTCATCACCGACGAGGTCTACGAGCACCTCGTCTTCGGCACCGTCCACCACCCGCTCGCAGCACTGCCCGGCATGCGCGAGCGCACCGTCACCATCTCCTCGGCCGGCAAGACCTTCTCCTTCACCGGCTGGAAGGTCGGCTGGGTCACCGCGAGCCCGGACCTGGTCGCGGCCGTGCGCACCGCGAAGCAGTACCTCACCTACGTCAGCGCCGGCCCCTTCCAGTACGCCGTCGCGGAGGCGCTGCGGCTGCCCGACGCCTACTTCGACACCCTCCGCGCCGACCTGCTGCGCAAGCGCGACCTGCTGGTCGACGGCCTCGGCGCGGCCGGCTTCCGCGCCTTCACGCCCGAGGGCACGTACTTCGTCACCACCGACATCACCCCGCTCGGCGAGAAGGACGGCATCGAGTTCTGCCGCGCCCTGCCCGGCCGTTGCGGCGTCGTCGCCATTCCGAACGCGGTGTTCTACGACGACGTGGACGCCGGCCGTAGCCTGGTCCGCTTCGCTTTCTGCAAAAAGGACGAGGTTCTTCGGGAGGCCGTCACCCGTCTACAGCGCCTGTGAGGGGCCGCACGCCCCCTTTCACTCCCTTCGAACAAAAACATCCATGCCCCGACACCAGTTCTGATGGATCATCAACTTCCTTGATCGGCTTGCCTGTTTGCCTCAATCGAGACATCCTGGCCGCCCCGCCAGGCGTTCCCCCGCCGCCCTCCACGCCCCGCGCCCGGAGGGCGGCGGTGTGTGCTGCACCCGAACAGCGCACACCCGGCGCGCACGGCGCACGATCCGGTGATAGGGGCGCGCGCTGTGCAAACTCGCACATGGACTCGATCAGACCCGGGAAGCAGATGTGCTCTAAACGGTGAATGCTTGACAAAGTTGGGTAAATCACCGGCGGACCCGGCGTATTCGTGCTTCTCTGCTGCTGAATCTCCAGCCGGAATCCTTCCTTCCACGGTCGGCCGCGCCCAGGGCCGCACAGCCACGAACAGCCTCGCCATCGCCTAGGCCTAGTCGCTGCTGCTCGGCGGGCGCGCACGGAGCTGAAACGCGGAGCCGAGCATGCTCACCACACTGCAGACCTCCTACACGGACACCCGCGCCGGTGACCTCGCCTGGTGCCTCGGCGGCGACCCACTGCCCGCGCTCGCCGTCCGCGACCTGAGACTCGACGGAGGCGGCCGCCCGGGCCCGTCCGGCACCCTCCAGCTGCGCCTGCTGGGCGCCTCCCACCAGGTGGTGATCGACGCGGGCCCCGGCCGGTGCCTGGAGACCGTCGCCTGCCTGCCCGGCCGCCGCACCCCGCTGCCGGCCCGGGTGGCCAAGCAGGTCTGCGGCTGGGAGTACGAGTTCGCCGCCCGCATCGAGGCGCTGCCGCCGCACGACTTCGCGGCCCGCGCCCAGGAGCTGCTGGCCCTCGTCGAGGGGCACCCGCGCGGCCTCGCCGGGGTCTTCCCGGGCGATCCGAGCGCCTTCACCGCGCTGGTCACCCAGGGCGGCGCGGACCGGCTGCTCTGGCGCACCTGGCACGCCTACCCGCAGGAGGGGCAGCTGGTGTGCACCCGCTCCTCGCTGGTGGTGTCCGGGGGATGACCGCCCGAAGCCCGGACCGGAACACCGATCCGGCCGTAGGCCGTCCAGCGCGGGCCTGCGAATCGTACGCAGGAACGGTTCGTCAATCCGACGTCGCTCACTGTCCGTCGGATGGGCGCAGCGATCCGTCCCGCACGTCCCCTAGCGTTTGTTCGTGATCAACCATCCGGCCGGTCCGCCCGCACGCCCGCGAGTGGACCTCGACGACGGCGCCCCACCCCGGCCCGGGCGAGGCCTCGCCCCACTCCTGCCCGCCCGCCGTCCATCCCGGCTGCGCTCCCGCCCCCGGCTCGCCCGCCTGGCCGTCCTGCTGGCCGCGTTCGTCTGCGCGGCCTGCGGACTCGTCTACGAGCTCGAACTCGTGGCGCTCGGCGACTACCTGCTCGGGGACACGGTCACCCAAACCTCCGTCGTGCTCTCCGTCATGGTGTTCGCGATGGGCCTCGGCTCACTGCTCGCCAAACGGCTCACCAGCCGGCCCGCCACCGCCTTCGCCGCCGTCGAGTGCGCGCTCGCGCTCACCGGCGGACTCTCCGTCCTCGCGCTCTACTCCTGCTGGGCCTGGCTCGGCCGCTACCAGGCCGCCATGGTCGGCCTCACCTGCCTGATCGGCATCCTGATCGGCGCCGAGATCCCCCTGCTGATGACCCTCATCCAGCGGATCCGGCGCGAGGACGCCGGGCGGGCCGTCGCCGACCTGTTCGCCGCCGACTACGTGGGCGCGCTGATCGGCGGCCTCGCCTTCCCGTTCCTGATCCTGCCCGCCCTCGGGCCGGGCGACGGCGCGTTGCTCACCGGCGCCGTCAACGCCGTCGCCGGGGCCGCCGTGGTGCTCTGGCTGTTCCCCGAGGAACCGGCCCCCCGGATGCGCCGGCTGCTGTGGGGCGGCTGCCTGCTGGTCCTCGGCCTGCTCGCGGCGGCCGCGGCCGGCTCCGAGGCCGTCGAACGCGCCGCCCGGCACGCCCTGTACGGCGACCAGGTCCGCTACGCGATCCGCAGCCGGCACCAGGAGATCGTGCTCACCGGCCCCGCCGAGGGCCCCCTCCGGCTCTACCTGGACGGCCGGCTCGCGGTCTGCGGGCCCGACGAGTACCGGAGCAGCGAGGGCCTGGTCCACCCCGCCATGGCGGCCGGCCCGGACACCCGGGTCCTGCTGCTCGGCGGCGGCGACGGGACGGCCCTGCGGGAGGTGCTGCGGCACCGGGGCGTCCGCACCGTCCGGCTGGTCGACGCCGACCCCGTCCTCCCCCGACTGGCCCGCACCGACCCCGGGCTCGCCGCCCTCGACGGCCACGCGCTGGACGACCCCCGGGTCCGCACCACCGCGGCCGACCCGCTCGCCTGGCTGCGCGGCGCCGACGCCCCCGGCGGGGACGGGCCGTACGACGTGGTGCTCGCCGACCTCCCGGCCCCGGCCGACGGCGGGCCGGTCAAGTTCCACTCCCAGGAGTTCTACGGCCTCGCCACCCGGCTGCTCTCCCCCGGCGGGCGGATCGCCGTCCGCGCCGGGAGCGACCCGGACGGCCTCTGGCAGGTCGAGTCCGGCCTGCGCGCGGCGGGCCTCCAGACCGCCCCGTACGCCGTCCAGGACAGCCCCACCGCCACCTGCCGGCCCGGGCCGCCGGGCGATGCCCGGAACTTCCTCCTCGCCGCCGCCGACCGCCCCCGGCTCACCCTCGCCCCCGACGCCCCGCCACCCCGCGCCCTCACCCCCGACACCCTCCGCACCACCACCGCCCGCCTCACCGCCCTCCGCCCCACCCACCCCCCGGCCGCCCTCACCCTCCTCGGCCCACGCTGAGGGCCGCACGACGCCGTCGCCGCTCCGGCCCCGCCGAAGCGGCGACGGGGCGGAGGAGAACGGGCTCCCGGCACGCGGGTGCGGCGGGCCGCGCCACGACCCCCGCCTCCGGGCCGGGGCGGTGGTGCGACGGCCGGGGGAACAGGCGGGGTGGGGAAAGTCGGATGGTGGTGGGTAGGGACCGGGCGGGGGGCAGTCGGTAGGCTCCGTGGCATGGAGCATGAGGTTGTCGTCCCGATGTCCGCCGAGCTGGTGCGGCAGGCCTTGCAGGATCCGGCGCTGCTGGCGCGGAGTGTGCCGGGGCTGAGCACCGAGCCGGCCGCGGTCGGCGCCGGTGCGGCCGAGGAGATCAGCGGCCGGCTGAAGCTGCGGGTCGGCGGCTCCACGATCACGTACAAGGGCGTGCTGTCGCTGATCGAGGGCCGGGAGGGCGTGCTGACGGTGCTGGCCGAGGGCGAGGAGGCCCGGGGCAGCGGCGAGGCGACCGCCACGGTCCGGGTCAGCGTCGCGGACGGCCCCGGGGACGGCACCGCGGCGATCCGCTTCACCGGTGACCTGAGCGCCACCGGCCGGCTGACCGAGTTCGACGAGGAGACCCTCGACGCCACCGGCCGCCGTCTGCTGGACAGGTTCGCCGCCGCGCTGGTCGCCCCGGAGGACGAGCAGCCGCAGGACCAGGACCAGGAGGAGGACGCCCCCGCCGGGGCGGACGCCGGTGTGGTCTTCATCGAGGAGCGCCAGGACCAGCCCGGTGACGACCTGGACGACGACCTCTCCGACCTGATCGCCTTCTCCGACGCCGACGCCGAGCGCTTCGGTCTGCCCACCGGTTCCGCCGACGACGAGGACGAGGACGACGTCGACGGCGAGGGCGCGGACGGCTCCGCCGAGCGGGACGGCGTCGCCGAGGAACTCCCCGCCGAGCCGCTCTTCGCGTACGAGGACGAGCCGGTGCTCTCCGGCCCGGTGCGCCGCAGCATCGTCGGCCGGTCCGCCGAGGAGGTGGACCACGCCCCGCCGCGCGGCCCGTACGCCCCGGCGCTGCCCGCCCGCAGCGCGCGGGCCCGGGCGGCGTCCCGCTGGGGCGGCGAGGCCGGTGGGATCGTGGTGCCTGGCACCGGCGGCCGCAGCGCGGTGCCGTGGGTGATCGGCGGCTCGGTGGCGCTGCTGGGCGGTGCCGTGGTGCTGGTCAGGGCGCTGCGCCGGCGCTGAGCCCGGAGAGCCGCCGGGACCACCAGGGCCTAGACTGAACGCTCATGAGCAACGACCGCGACGCCCTGCTGGCACAGATCAAGGACAAGGCCGTCGTGCACGGCAAGGTCACCCTCTCCTCCGGCAAGGAGGCCGACTACTACGTCGACCTGCGCCGGATCACGCTGGACGGCGTGGCCGCCCCGCTGGTCGGCCGGGTGATGCTGGACGCGACCTCGCACCTGGAGTACGACGCCGTCGGCGGTCTGACCCTGGGTGCCGACCCGGTGGCCGCCTCGATGCTGCACGCCGCCGCCGCGCGCGGGCAGCAGCTGGACGCCTTCGTGGTCCGCAAGACCGGCAAGGCCCACGGCCTCCAGCGCCGGATCGAGGGCCCGGAGGTCAAGGGCCGCCGGGTGCTGGCCGTCGAGGACACCTCCACCACCGGCGGCTCGGTGCTGACCGCCGTGGAGGCGCTGCGTGAGGCGGGCGCCGAGGTGGTCGGCGTCGCGGTGATCGTGGAGCGCGGCGGCGCAGCCGCCGTCGAGGCCGAGGGCCTGGAGTACGTGACCGCGTACACCCTGGACGACCTGGGTCTCTGACCCCGCCCGGTACGACGAACGACGGAGGGCCGGTGCTGTTTCACGTGAAACAGCACCGGCCCTCCGTCGTGTCCGGCGCGGCGGGCGCCCGGCCCCGCCGGGGCCGGTGTCGGACTCAGCCCCGCCGGTGCCGGCCGTTGCCGACCTGGACCTGGCTCTCGCCGGCGGCCTCGGCACCGCCGGCCCGCTTCTTCTTCCGCTCGCGCATGACCTCGACCAGGATCGGCGAGATCGACAGCAGGACGATCAGCAGCACCGCCGGGATCAGGTACTTGTCGATCACCGGGGCGAGCGCGTCACCGAAGAAGTAGCCGATCAGCAGCATGGACTCGGTCCACAGCACGCCGCCGACCACGTTCCAGACGAAGAAGGTCCGGGCGGGCATCTCCAGGGTGCCGGCGACCGGGTTCAGGAAGGTGCGGATGATCGGCATGAAGCGGGCCAGCACCACGGCCTTGCCGGAGCCGAACTTGTTGAAGTACTCCTCCGCCTTCACCACGTACTCGCGGCGGAAGATCTTCGAATCGGGCTTGTCGAACATCTTCGGCCCGACCTTGGCACCGATCAGGTGCCCGAGCTGGGCACCGGCGATCGCCGCGATCGGGCAGCCGATCAGCAGCACGGCGATCGGCAGCTTGGCGCCGTCGCCGAGCACCGAGGAGGCGGCGTTCGAGGCGGCGACACCCGCGAGGATGAGCAGCGAGTCGCCCGGGAAGAAGAAGCCGACCAGCAGGCCGGTCTCCGCGAAGATGATCGCGATCAGCCCGATGGCGCCGAGGGACGAGATCAGGGATTTGGCGTCGAGCAGGTTGACGGCCAGCTGGTTGTAGTCCACGGGCGCAGGATAGCGGGCGCACCCTGCCGGCGAAGCGGGCGCACCGCGCCTGCGGTGCCCGGCCGGGAGCGCTCCCGGCCCCCGTCGGGGCCGCCCGGGACCCGCCCGGAGCCCGCCGTGCGCCCGTGCCGTGCGCCGTTCCGCATGCCGGGCTCCTGCTGACCTGCGGGCACGAGTCTGGGAAGATGGCACAGGCGTCCGGTCCGCAACGGCACACCACCCTCATGGCCGTACCGCGGAGGTCGCCTCGAACGTGCCGGAGAGCCACACCGCAACGCCGCGCGTCGGCGGGCCGGCACGGAGTCGTCACGAAGGCGTACACAGCGTCGGACAGCACCGTCCGTACGCCGCAACCCGACAGGAGCGGATCGCATGCCCATCGCAACTCCCGAGGTCTACAACGAGATGCTGGACCGGGCCAAGGCGGGCAAGTTCGCCTACCCGGCCATCAACGTCACGTCGTCGCAGACCCTGCACGCCGCGCTGCGTGGTTTCGCCGAGGCCGAGAGCGACGGCATCATCCAGATCTCGACCGGTGGCGCGGAGTTCCTGGGCGGCCAGCACAACAAGGACATGGTGACCGGCGCCGTCGCGCTCGCCGAGTTCGCCCACATCGTCGCCGCCAAGTACGACGTCACCGTCGCGCTGCACACCGACCACTGCCCGAAGGACAAGCTGGACGGCTACGTCCGCCCGCTGCTGGCGGTCTCCGCCGAGCGCGTGGCCAAGGGCCGGAACCCGCTGTTCCAGTCGCACATGTGGGACGGCTCGGCCGAGACCCTCTCCGACAACCTGGCCATCGCCCAGGAGCTGCTGGCCCAGGCCGCCGCCGCCAAGATCATCCTCGAGGTCGAGATCACCCCGACCGGCGGCGAGGAGGACGGCGTCACCCACGAGATCAACGACGAGCTGTACACCACCGTCAACGACGCCGTGCGCACCGCCGAGGCGCTGGGCCTGGGCGAGAAGGGCCGCTACCTGCTGGCCGCCTCCTTCGGCAACGTGCACGGCGTGTACAAGCCGGGCAACGTCGTGCTGAAGCCGGAGCTGCTGCGCGAGCTCCAGGACGCGATCGGCAAGCAGTACGGCAAGACCGACCCGTTCGACTTCGTCTTCCACGGCGGCTCGGGCTCGAGCGCCGAGGAGATCGCCACCGCGCTGGAGAACGGCGTCGTGAAGATGAACCTGGACACCGACACCCAGTACGCCTTCACCCGCCCGGTGGCCGGCCACATGTTCGCCAACTACGACGGCGTGCTGAAGGTCGACGGCGAGGTCGGCAAGAAGAACACCTACGACCCGCGCACCTGGGGCAAGCTGGCCGAGGCCGGCATGGCCGCCCGTGTGGTCGAGGCCGCCGAGCAGCTGCGTTCGGCGGGCAAGCGCCTGAAGTGATCCGCGCCGCGAGCGCGGAAGTGCGCGCCCCGAGCGTGCGAACCCGCGCCCCGAGCGTGAAAACACGGGTGCCCCCGGCGGTTTCTCCGCCGGGGGCACCCGTCACGTCGGGGGTCGTTACTGCTTGAGCTCCGCGTACGCCTCCGCACTGCTGTCCTTCAGGAACTGCCAGCAGCGGGCCTCTTCCTCGGTCTCCTTGATCGCGCCGGCCGCCCGGGCGAGCCCCGCCAGGCAGCGCAGGAAGCCGCGGTTGCCGCGGTGCTCCCACGGCACCGGGCCGTGGCCCTTCCAGCCGTTGCGCCGCAGCGCGTCCAGGCCACGGTGGTAGCCGGTACGGGCGTAGGCGTACGACTCGACGTACCGGCCGGCCGCGAAGGCGTCGTCGGCGAGCATCGCCCAGGCCAGGCAGAAGGCCGGGAACTCGGCCGCCACCTGGGTCGGGGAGGCCGACTCCTCCGCGAGCATCCGGTAGGGGCGCTCCTCCTCCGGGAGGAGGGTCGGTTCGGGACCGTCGAGAAGATTCCTGTGAATCGCCATGCCCTGAAGTCTGCCACCCGAGACGCAGGGGTCAACCGCCGTCCCGGACGGAGCACCGCCCCCGGGGCGGCGAACCTCTCCCACCAGGCACGTAGACATTCACCCGTTCGCCGTGCCAGTGTGAAGATCATGTCCGCAGCCCGATCCGTCGGCAGGCGCACCGCACCGCCCCGGAAGGGCGGTCGCCGACGCCGCCGACCGCGGCGCAGACCCGGTCCTGGCATGCTCATGGCGCTGGTGCTCTCCGCGCTGGTGCTGGGTGCCACGGCGGTCGTGCTGAACCGCCCGGGGGGAACCCCGGCCGCCACCCCGACCACCCAGGCGCGGGTCGCCCCGCCGGCCGAACAGACCGCCACGGCCGCGCCGGAGCCGACCCCGCCCCCGGACGACACCCCGCCGCCCGTGGCACCGCCCGCCCCCGCCGGCCCCGACCCCGGCCCCACCAAGGGCGCGGGCACCTTCACCGTCGCCCCCGCCACCGCCAAACCGGTCGGGCGCGGCAACGTGCGCCGCTACCGGGTGGAGGTCGAGGACGGCATCGGCATCGACGCCCCGACCGCCGCCGCGCAGATCCACGGCATCCTCGGCGACAAGCGCGGCTGGACCAACGACCACAAGAACGGCTTCCAGCTGGTCGCGAGCGGCCCGTACGACTTCACCGTGAAGATCGCCTCCCCGGCCACCGTGGACCGGATCTGCGGCGCCTCCGGCCTGGACACCCACGGCGAGGTCAACTGCAACGTCGGCAACCAGGTGCTCGTCAACTCCAAGCGCTGGAACACCGGTTCACCCCAGTTCAGCGGACCGCTGGAGGAGTACCGGGCGCTGATCGTCAACCACGAGGTGGGCCACCGGATCGGCCACGGCCACGAGAGCTGCCCGGGCGAGGGCAAGCCCGCGCCCGCGATGATGCAGCAGATCTACGGCCTCAAGGGCTGCGCGCCCAACGCCTGGCCGTACTCGGCGGAGGGCGTGTACCTCAGCGGGCCGTCCGTCCCCTGACAGGATCCGGACGGCCCGCCGGCCGAAGTCCTAGCCGAGCACCGGCAGGTAGGCCCGCAGGTCGCTGCGCTCCCCCGAGGCGAACACCTTGGCCGACTCCACCGCCGCCGCCCAGTCGAGCCGGCCGGTGGCCAGCCGGATCCAGGTCAGCGGATCGGTCTCCACCACGTTGGGCGGGGTGCCCCGGGTGTGCTTCGGCCCCGGCACCGCCTGGACCACCGCGTACGGCGGGACCCGCAGCTCGACCGCGCCGCCGGGCACCTGCCCGGCGAGGGCGTCGGCCAGCATCCGGGAGACGGCGGCGAGGGCCTGGGGGTCGTGCGGGAAGGCGTCCAGGCCGAGCGCGTCGGCCAGGTCATCGGCGTGCACCACGGCCTCGACCAGCCGGGACACCAGGTACTCGGTCAGGAGCATCGGATGTCCGGTCAGGAAGGTGACCTTCCGCTCCGGGTCCGCCACGGCCGGCCCGTCGAGCACCGCCCGCACGGCGTCGAGCGACCGGTCGAACTCGGCGGCCACCTCCTTGGCCGAGCCGGCGAAGCCGGTCTCCGCGTGCTCCGTGGTCGCGCTGTCGACGAACTCGGCCATCGTCGCGGCCATCGCCGCGTAGTCGGCCAGCGGGAGCGCCGGCCCGTCCGGCTCCGGCGAGTTCAGCACGCCCAGCAGCTGGCTCAGCGCCAGGCTCACGTGGGTCACCAGCTCGCGCACCTTCCAGGCGCCGAGCCGGGTCGTCCGGTCGAGGTCGGAATCCGTCAGCCGGTGCACGACATCGCGCACCGCCTCGCTCTGCGCCACCAAGGCGGCGCTCACCTTCTGCGGCTGATACGTACGGGACTTGGCAGGCATGGGCGTCAACATACGCCGAGGGGCGGGTGGTTCACCAGAGAACCGCCCGCCCCTCAGGAACCGTGCGTCAGGCCAGCAGGGCCTCGATGACGCCGGTGTGAGCCTCCGTCAGTTCCGCCAGCGAGACGCTGAACTGGCCCTGGACGTCCAGGCTGTCGCCGTCCACGACACCGATCCGGGTGGCCGGCAGGCCGCGCGCGGTGCACATGTCGTTGAACCGGAGCTCCTCGCTGCGCGGCACCGCCACGACGGCGCGGCCGGCCGACTCCGAGAACAGCAGGACGAACGGGTCCTGGCCCTCGGGCACGACGATGCGCGCACCGTGACCGCCCTTGAGGCAGCTCTCCACCAGCGCCTGGCCGAGACCGCCGTCGGACAGGTCGTGCGCGGCGTCGATCATGCCGTCGCGCGAGGCGGCGATCAGGATCTCGCCGAGCAGCCGCTCGCGCTCCAGGTCCACCTTGGGCGGCAGGCCGCCGAGGTGGTCGTGGACCGCCTGCGACCAGGCCGAACCGCCGAGCTCGTCCGCCGTGTCGCCGAGCAGGTAGAGCAGCTGCCCCTCCTCGGCGAAGGCCAGCGGGGTGCGCCGGGTGACGTCGTCGATGACGCCGAGCACCGCGACCACCGGGGTCGGGTGGATGGCGACCTCGCCGGTCTGGTTGTACAGCGAGACGTTGCCGCCGGTGACCGGGGTGCCGAGCACCAGGCAGGCGTCGGCCAGGCCGCGGGTGGCCTCGGCGAACTGCCACATCACGTCCGGGTCCTCGGGGGAGCCGAAGTTGAGGCAGTCGGAGACGGCGAGCGGCTTGGCACCGCCGGCCGCGACGTTGCGGTACGCCTCGGCCAGAGCCAGCTGGGCGCCGGTGTACGGGTCCAGCTTGGCGAAGCGGCCGTTGCCGTCGGTGGCGACCGAGACGCCGAGGTTGGTCTCCTCGTCGATCCGGATCATGCCCGAGTCCTCGCCGGAGGCGAGCACCGTGTTGCCCAGCACGTAGCGGTCGTACTGGTTGGTGATCCAGGACTTGGAGGCCTGGTTCGGGTGGCTGGTGACCTTCAGCAGGTCGGCCTTGAGGCCCTCGCCGGTGGTCGGGCGGGCCAGCCGCTCGGCGGTCGGGGCGTCGGCCTGCAGCGCGTCCTGCCAGCTCGGACGGGCGTACGGACGCTGGTAGGTCGGGCCCTCGTGGGCGACGGTGCGCGGCGGGACGTCCACCACGAGCTCGCCGTGCCAGTAGATCTCCAGGCGCTCGCCGTCGGTCACCTCACCGATGACGTTGGCGATGACGTCCCACTTCTCGCAGATCTCCAGGAAGCGGTCGACCTTGTCGGGCTCCACGATCGCGCACATGCGCTCCTGCGACTCGCTCATGAGGATCTCCTCCGGCGAGAGCGTGTGGTCGCGCAGGTGCACGGTGTCGAGCTCGATCCGCATGCCGCCGGAGCCGGCCGAGGCCAGCTCGCTGGTGGCGCAGGAAAGGCCGGCCCCGCCGAGGTCCTGGATGCCCTTGACGAGCTTCTCCCGGAAGATCTCCAGGGTGCACTCGATCAGGAGCTTCTCCTGGAACGGGTCGCCGACCTGGACGGCCGGGCGCTTGGCCGGCTTGGTGTCGTCGAAGGTCTCGGAGGCGAGCACCGAGACGCCGCCGATGCCGTCGCCACCGGTACGGGCGCCGTACAGGATGACCTTGTTGCCGGCGCCGGAGGCCTGCGCGAGGTGGATGTCCTCGTGCTTCATGACGCCCACGCACAGCGCGTTGACCAGCGGGTTGCCCTGGTAGCAGGAGTCGAAGACGACCTCGCCGCCGATGTTCGGCAGGCCCAGGCAGTTGCCGTAGCCGCCGATGCCCGCGACGATCCCGGGCAGCACGCGCCGGGTGTCCGGGTGGTCGGCCGCACCGAAGCGCAGCGGGTCCATCACGGCGACCGGGCGGGCGCCCATCGCCAGGATGTCGCGCACGATGCCGCCGATGCCGGTGGCCGCGCCCTGGTAGGGCTCGATGTACGACGGGTGGTTGTGCGACTCGACCTTGAAGGTGACCGCGTAGCCCTGGCCGACGTCGACGACGCCGGCGTTCTCGCCGATGCCGACGAGCATCGCGTCCGAATCCGGCTTCTTCTCGCCGAACTGCTTCAGGTGGACCTTGCTGCTCTTGTACGAACAGTGCTCCGACCACATGACCGAGTACATGGCGAGTTCGGCGCCGGTCGGGCGGCGGCCGAGGATCTCCCGGATGCGGGCGTACTCGTCCTGCTTGAGGCCGAGTTCGGCCCAGGGCTGGGCGGCGTCCGGGGTCTGCTCGGCGATCTTGACGGTGTCGAGGCTCATCAGGCGTTCACCAGCTGCTTCAGGACGGAAGTGAAGAAGCCCAGGCCCTCGGTGGTCGGACCGGTGAGCGGCTCCACGGCGTGCTCCGGGTGCGGCATCAGGCCGACGACATTGCCGGCGGCGTTGGTGATGCCTGCGATGTCGCGGTACGAACCGTTCGGGTTGACGTCGAGGTAACGGGCGACGACCCGGCCCTCCGCCTCCAGTTCGTCCAGCACCCGCTCGTCGGCGACGAAGCGGCCCTCGCCGTTCTTCAGCGGGACGACGATTTCCTGGCCCGCCGAGTAATCCCGGGTCCAGGCGGTGCCGGCGTTCTCGATGCGCAGCTTCTGGTCGCGGCAGATGAAGTGCAGCGAGTCGTTCCGGTGGAGCGCACCGGGCAGCAGGTGCGATTCGCACAGCACCTGGAAGCCGTTGCAGATACCGAGCACCGGCATTCCGAGCTTCGCCTGCTCGATGACGGTCTCCATCACCGGCGAGAAGCGGGAGATCGCACCGCAGCGCAGATAGTCGCCGTAACTGAATCCGCCCGGCAGGACGACGGCGTCGACCTGGTGGAGATCCTTGTCACGGTGCCAGAGGGCGACCGGCTCGGCGCCGGCGAGACGGACCGCCCGCTGGGCGTCGCGGTCGTCGAGGGAGCCGGGGAAAGTGACGACGCCGACGCGGGTGGTCACTTGCCCTCCTCCTCGACCCGGACGGTGAAGTCCTCGATCACGGTGTTGGCGAGAAAGGTCTCGGCGGCTTCGCGGATACGGGCGAGCGCCGCGTCGTCGACCGGGCCCTCCACATCCAGCTCGAAACGCTTGCCCTGGCGGACGTCGGCGATCCCGGTGAATCCGAGACGGGGCAGTGCGCGCTGCACCGCCTGTCCCTGGGGGTCGAGGATCTCCGGCTTGAGCATGACGTCGACTACGACGCGTGCCACTGGCACTCCCGGTGGTGTCTTCGGTGAGGCGGGGGAACCCCAGACTACCCGTGGTTTCGGGCAGGATTGCTGGCCGGGGATAGCGACGCGCGTAGACTCCAGACCCTTACGCCGCAAGGGATCCAGGCCCCTCGCCACCGACCCGGGCCGACCGGTTTCCCCGGATTCGGGCCCCGGAACGACGCCGCCGGGAGAACACCCGAATACGGCACTTGGGGACAGATCCGCCCGTCCCGCACATCGGTATCCCGCAGTCCCGCGAAGAGACGTGAATATCCGGAAAAAAATGCCGGACTCTTCGATTTCGGCCCCCTTCGGGTGCAGAATAGGGGCCACCTGTCGCGGCAAGTGCTGCGTATCAGGCGGGCCACCCGGCCTGCCCGTACGTGCTTGCGCGAGTTGGTGCACATCAGGCCTCGGTACCCCCTCGGACCGGCGGCCGAATTGCCCGAGAGGATTGACACCCATGGCTCAGCGTGTAGTTGTCACGCTCTCCGACGACCTGGACGGCGGCGCCGCCGCGGAAACCGTCCACTTCGGCGTCGACGGGAAGTCGTACGAGATCGACCTGTCCGTGGACAACGCGGAAAAGCTGCGGGAGGCCCTCGCGCCGTTCGTCGCCGCCGGCCGCCGCCAGAGCCGCACCGGAAAGTCCTTCCGCCGCACGGCCCTCACCCCGGACCCGGCCGCCGTCCGCGCCTGGGCGCTGTCCCGCGGGATGGAACTGCCGGCCCGCGGCCGCATCCCCAAGCACGTGTACGAGGCGTTCGCCGAGGCGAACTGAGCCCCGCGGGGACACCGCTCCCCGGTCGCCCCGCCCGCCCGGACCGAAAGGGTGGGGCGACCACCCCGAAAGATGCTGTAGAGTATTCCTCGTCGCCGCAACGGAGAGATCCGAAGAGGCGGCGGGTGCCCCACCAGGCACCATGCGGACGTGGCTCAGTTGGTAGAGCATCACCTTGCCAAGGTGAGGGTCGCGAGTTCGAATCTCGTCGTCCGCTCGCAGTGCGCGAGCACAGCACAACTCAATAGTTTGACCTGCGGACGTGGCTCAGTTGGTAGAGCATCACCTTGCCAAGGTGAGGGTCGCGAGTTCGAATCTCGTCGTCCGCTCCGATACGAAGGGCCCCCTCGGATGAGGGGGCCCTTCGGCATTCCCCGGCAAAACGACCCATGACATTTGTCATCGCCGACCCGTGCATCCGCACCGCGATGTCATGACGGCGCGCACTGCCCGCGCGGCCCGGTCGGCGGAAGGCTTGAGGCATGGAAACGAGCCGGCCCTCCCGCCCCAGCGACGACGTGATCGAGGTCACCGACCTGCACCGCCACTACGGCGGCGGCACCTCCGGGTACCACGCCGTGCGCGGCGTCGACCTGACCGTCCGCCGCGGCGAACTGTTCGCCCTGCTCGGCACCAACGGGGCCGGCAAGACCTCCACCATGGAGGTCATCGAGGGCCTGGCCGCCCCCACCGGCGGCACCGTCCGGGTGCTCGGCCGGGACCCCTTCAAGGAGCGCGCCGCCGTCCGCCCGCGGATCGGCATCATGCTCCAGGAGGGCGGCTTCCCCGGCGAGCTCACCGCCGCCGAGACCGGCCGCGCCTGGGCCGGGATGACCAGCGGCGCCCGCCCGGTGGCGGAGGCGCTGGAGCTGGTCGGCCTCGGCCACCGCGCGAACGTCCGGGTCAAGCAGCTGTCCGGCGGCGAGAAGCGCCGGCTCGACCTCGCGATGGCCCTGCTCGGCCGCCCCGAGGTGCTCTTCCTGGACGAGCCGAGCACCGGTCTCGACCCGGAGGCGCGCGCCGCCGTCTGGCAGCTGGTCCGCGAGCTGCGCGCCCAGGGCACCACGGTGCTGCTCACCACGCACTACCTGGAGGAGGCCGAGGAGCTGGCCGACCGGCTGGCCATCATGCACGGCGGCCGGGTCGTCACCTCCGGCACCGTCGCCGAGGTGATCGCCGGCCGACCCGCCCGGATCAGCTTCGAGCTCCCCGACTTCGCCGGGACGGCACTGCCCGTCCTGGCCGGGGCCGAGATCGGCGTCGAGGGCCGCAGGGTCACCGTGCAGACCCTCGGGCTCCAGGACACCCTGACCGACCTGCTCGGCTGGGCCCGGCAGCACGGGATCGCGCTCGGCGCCCTGGACGCCCGCAGCGCCTCGCTGGAGGAGGCCTTCCTCGCGATCGCCTCCGAGGCCGCCCACCAGAACCCCCCGCAGGCGCCCGCCGCCACCCGCCCCGCCCGCCGCCGCCTGATCGGATCCGCCCGATGACCACCGCCGCCCCCTCCGCCGCCACCGCCACCGCCGGTCCGCAGAGCACCACCGTCCGTCGACTGCTCGCCCTCGGCCGGGCCGAGGCCACCCTGCTGATGCGCAACCGCACGGCCCTGTTCACCGCCCTGGTGCTGCCGCTGGTGCTGGTCTTCACCCTCCAGGGCGTGCTGTCGAAGCAGGCCGAGTCCAACCCCGGGCTGGACGTCGACTCGCTGCTGGTCTACGGCTCGGTCGGGATGATCCTGGCCTTCGTCGTGTACTACAACCTGACCGCCGCGTACGTCGGGCGGCGCGGTGAGCTGGTCCTCAAGCGGCTGCGCACCGGCGAGGCCCGGGACATCGAGATCCTGCTCGGCACCGCCGTCCCCTCGCTCGCGCTCGGCCTGATGATGGCCGCCCTGATCGGGATCGGCGGCAGCCTCGGCCTGCACCTGGCCGTGCCGGTCAACCCGGTGCTGATGCTGGTCGGCCTGCTGCTGGCACTGGCCACCATGATCGCCCTGGCCGCGCTGTCCAGCGCCTTCACCAAGACCGTGGAGAGCTCGGGCATCACCACCCTGCCGATCATGCTGGTGATGCAGCTCGGCTCCGGCCTGTTCGTCCCGCTGGAGGTCATGCCCAAGCAGCTGGCCGACATCTGCCGCCTGCTGCCGACCACCCCCGCCTTCCAGCTGATCCGGGTCGGCTGGTTCGGCACCGACGGCTCGGCCGCCGCGACCGGCTTCGCCGGCTCCTGGGGCGCCGCCGGCTCGCACCTGGTCACCGGGACCATCTGGCTGGGCCTGGCCGTCTGGGGCGCGGTGCGCTACTTCCACTGGGAGCCGCGCCGCTGACCCGAAGGGCACCACGCACGGAAGGCGTTCATCCGACGGATGAACGCCTTCCGTGCCTCTGATATGAAGACACCGGCAAGATCGTGATCGAACTGGGGCGGAAGAATTGAGAATGCGGTCACCGCTTCGCAGCTGGACGAGCCTGAGCAAGCCCCGGCGCACCGAGCTGTACTTCCGCTGGTCGCTCTACACGCTGCCGCTGCTGCTGCTCCCGATCACCCTGCTCTCCGCCGGGGCCCGGGCCGACCTGCCGGACTCCGTCGGGACGGTCCGGATCGCCCTGCTGGTCTCGCTCGCGTCGACGCTGCTGGGCCTGCGGGCCTGCCGCACCTCGCTCGACCACTACCTGAAGCGCCCCACCGACCACCTGCGGTGGCTGGCCGTCAACGGTGCGTTCGCGGTGGCCGGCTCCTGGGCCGTCCTGCTGCTCGGAACGCACGCCGACGGGGCGGACGGCCGGTCCGGGATGGCGTTCACCTCCACGATGGCGGCCCTCCTGCTCGCCGTCGCCTTCGGCCCGGCGTCCATCGGACTGTCGATCGCCCAGGCCTCGCTGGCCGCCCTCGGCGGGTTCCTGCTGACCGCGCCGGCGATGGTGCTGGCCGGGTACGGCCTCGCCGGTACCGCCGGGCTGCTGATCGGCTGCCTGGTCATGCTGCCCATCCTCGGCGGGACCTGCCGCAGCTTCGCCTGGCTGACCTCGGTGGTCTGGGAGCTGGACGCCGCCCGCGAGGCCCAGTCCCGGCTGGCCGTCGCCGAGGAGCGGCTGCGCTTCTCCCGCGACCTGCACGACGTGATGGGCCGCAACCTCACCACCATCGCGCTCAAGAGCGAGCTCGCCGTCCAGCTCGCCCGCCGGGGGCGCGAGGAGGCCGCCGACCAGATGGTCGAGGTGCAGAAGATCGCCCAGGAGTCGCAGCGCGAGGTCCGGGACGTCATCCGCGGCTACCGCACCGCCGACCTGCACGCCGAGGCGATCGGCGCCCGGGCGGTGCTGCGCTCGGCCGACGTCGCCTGTGAGATCGACCTCGGCGAGCACGCCGACGAGCTGCCGCCCCCGGTCCAGTCGGTGTTCGGCTGGGTGATCCGCGAGGCCACCACCAACGTGCTGCGGCACAGCGAGGCCGGCCGCTGCCTGATCCGGCTGCGGACCGAGGACGGACGGGCCGTGCTGGAACTGGAGAATGACGGGGTGCCCGACGTCCCGCTCCCCTCCCAGGGCAGCGGCACCGGGCTGCGCGGGCTGCGCGAGCGGCTCGCCGCCCACGACGGCGAGCTGACCGTACCGGCCGCCGAGGCGGGCGTCTTCCGGATGCTCGCCACCGTCCCGCTCCCCCGCTGAGGAAGGCCCGCCCGATGACCGAGAACGCCGCGCCCGTCCGTGTCCTGCTCGCCGACGACGAGCACCTGATCCGGGGCGCGCTGGCCGCGCTGCTCTCGCTGGAGGACGACATCGAGGTGGTCGCCCAGGCCGGCTCCGGTCCGGAGGCGCTGGCGATGGCGCTGGCGCACCGCCCGGACGTCGCGGTGCTGGACCTCCAGATGCCGGGCAAGGACGGCATCGAGGTGGCCGCCCAGCTGCGCGTGGTGCTGCCGGACTGCCGCTGCATGATCGTCACCGGCCACGGCCGCCCGGGCTACCTGAAGCGGGCGCTGGAGGTCGGGATCCGCGGCTTCCTGCCGAAGACCGTCTCGGCGGCGGACCTGGCCGGCATCATCCGCACCGTGCGCTCCGGCGGCCGGTACGTGGATCCGGAGCTGGCGGCGGACGCGATCAGCGCCGGCGAGAGCCCGCTGACCCCGCGCGAGACGGACGTCCTGGAGCTGGCCGCCGACGGCACCACGATCGCCGGGATCGCCGAGCGGGCCTCGCTCTCCCAGGGCACCGTGCGCAACTACCTGTCCTCGGCGGCCACCAAGCTGGGCGCGGAGAACCGGCACGCGGCGGTGCGGATCGCCCGCGAACACGGCTGGATCTGAGGGATCCCCGGCGCTCGCGGGCGGTCCGGACGGACTCAGGCCCAGGTGGTCCCGGTGAGCCGCTCGTACACCTCGATGTACTTGGCGCGGGTCCGCTCGACGATCTCGGCTGGCAGCGCGGGCGGCGGCTGCTCGCTGTGGCGGTCCCAGCCGGAGGCCGGGGAGACCAGCCAGTCGCGGATCAGCTGCTTGTCGAAGGACGACTGCGAGCGGCCCGGCTGGTAGTCGTCGGCCGGCCAGTAGCGGGAGGAGTCCGGGGTGAGCACCTCGTCGCCGATCACCAGCTCGCCGTCCAGCAGGCCGAACTCGAACTTGGTGTCGGCCAGGATGATGCCGCGCTCGCGGGCGATGTCCCGGGCCCGGGCGTAGACGTCCAGGGTGGTGCGGCGCAGCTGGGCGGCCAGCTCGGCGCCGATCCGGCGGGCGGTCTCCTCGTAGGAGACGTTCTCGTCGTGCTCGCCGACCTCGGCCTTGAGCGCCGGGGTGTAGATCGGGCCGGGCAGCTCGGAGCTGTTCTCCAGGCCCTCCGGCAGCGCGATGCCGCAGACCGTGCGGCTCTCGTTGTACTCGGCCAGGCCGGAGCCGGCCAGGTAGCCGCGGGCGACCGCCTCGACCGGGACCATCTCCAGGCTGCGGCAGACCAGCGTGCGGCCCTTCCAGTCGGCCGGGGCGCCGACCGGGACCTCGGTGGAGATCACGTGGTTGGGGACGATGTCGGCGATCCGCTCGAACCACCACAGCGACAGCTGGGTGAGGATGCGGCCCTTGTCCGGGATCTCGTTCGGCAGCACCCAGTCGTGGGCGGACGTCCGGTCGCTGGCCACCATGACCAGTTCACCCGACTCGGTGCGGTAGAGGTCGCGCACCTTGCCGGTGTGCAGGTGGACCAGGCCGGGTACCTGGACCGGCTCGGGCTTGGTGACAAATCCGCTCAAGGTGTTCAGTCCTCAGGGGTCGTTCGCGGGCGGGGGCACCGCGAAAGGGGAGGTCACTGCCCCCGCAGTCTTTCACGGCCGCCGAACACCGGTTCCCCGGCCACCGTCCGCCGGTTCCCGGGCCACCGGTTCCCCGGCCGCCGCGCTAGTTCTTGCAGAGCCGGTCCAGCAGGTTGGCGGTGGCCCGCTGGATCCGTTCGTCGGTCAGGCCGGGGCGCCCCAGCGCGGGCGACCAGGCGAAGGTGCCGGCCGCGAAGACGTACGCGCCGCTGGGCGCCCGGTACAGCGAGGTCTCCTGGAAGCGGGTGCGGCCGGACAGGTCCTGATAGGGCGAGTGTGCCAGCAGCACCCGCTCGATGTGGTCCGGCAGGGCCACCTTGGGGTAGTAGCGGTCGGCCTCACCGGCCACCAGCCCGGGCAGTTCGTCGCCCTCCTGGAGACCGGTGCCGTCCCAGAGCCAGTGCGCGGTGTGCCGGGCGACCAGCGGGACGGGCGCGGCGACCCGCCCCGAGTACTGCACCCCGAGCAGCTGCTGCTCGGGCTCGCCCGCGTCCCGCCACAGCGCGCTGGCCGCGCCGGGCGCCCCGGCGGCCGGGCTGCCGGGAGGGACCTTCTGCCGCTTGCGGCAGTTGAGCAGCCGGTTGGGCTCGCCGGAAGCGGCGGCGGACAGTTCTACCCGCCAGTACATGGTGTTGGCGGAGAGGAACACCAGCGAGGTGCCGCCGTCCCTGGCCCGCTCGGCGGCCCGGCGCATCGGCTCGGACCAGTACTCGTCGTGGCCGGGGAAGACCAGCGCCCGGTGCCGGGACGGGTCCACCAGGCCGGCGTGCAGGTCGGTGGCGGTCGCGTACGAGAGGTCGTAGCCGTAGCGCTCGGCCCAGCGGATGAAGTCGTACGCGTGGCCGACGTGCAGCGGCAGTCCGGCGGTGGCGTGCGGGCGGTCGAAGGAGACGGTGACGGCCGCCTCCGGCTCCCCGACCAGGCCGCCCCGGCCGTCCCAGGCGTGGTAGAGGCTGGCGCCGGTGCGGCCGTCCTCGGGGAACAGGTTGTACGCCTGCCAGGTCACGTCCGGGAGCACCAGGAGCAGTTCGGCGGTGTGCGCCCGGTCCTCGAAGTCCCGGACGGTGAACGGGATGTGGCTGCGGTGCAGCATGTCGGCGGTGGTCAGCACGGCGACGTACGAGCCGGGCTTCCAGTGCACCGGGATCTGGAGCCGCCAGGAGTGCCACCAGTGGTGGCAGGAGACCGTCCGGTCGACCACCAGCGGGGCGGGCTGGGCGAGGCCGGAGATCAGCGGGCTGGACGTCATGTGGCGGGCGTTGTCGCCGCCGTAGTGGCCGATCCGGAAGACGTCCACGGTGAACTCGCGGGGCGGGTTCACCGTGACCCGGAAGTCCACCGAGCCGCCGGGGCGGACCACCCCGGCCGAGGCGAAGCCCTTGATCTGCTGGTCCACGTCGTTGGCGCCCTGGGGGCTGCCGACCGTGGGCTTGGGCCGGGCCCCCGCGGCCAGCGGCTGTTGGCCCGGCGCGTCCACCGAGACGTACCAGGGGACGGCGCCCTCCGCCCCGGCCAGGTACTGGTCCGGGCTGCGCAGCCAGGGCAGCGGGCCCTGGCCGAAGGGGTCGGAGACGCTGTAGGCGTGCGTCCCCGACTCCCAGCGGCCGTTGAGTTCGGTCCCCACGCGCCCCTCCCAGGTGCACTTCCGCCCGGTTGGCACGTGCCCCCCGGATGTGCGTGCGGTCTAATACACCACAGACTGCTGGCGCAACGTCACCCTCCGGTAGCGATTGGTGCAGGGAATCTCGCGCGCCTCCCGGACAGGGCCTCCGGCCTGCGAAGACTCCCGGCGGCCGACCCATTTGGGGGCGCGTACGGGAGTGCCGAGCGCCCTCCCGGGACGCCTGGGACGTCAGAGGCGGACGGGCTTCTCGAGACGGACGTCGGCGGCGTCCAGCCAGGCGCGCAGCGGACCGTCCTGGCCCTGTTCGACGGCCTGGGCGACCGGGCCGGCCAGGTCGGTGCGGCGCACCCCGCCGAGCAGCAGCACCGGGCCGTCCAGCCAGTCCAGGCCGGGGGTGCCGCCCGCGGTGTCCACGGCGGCGCAGCAGACCATCGCGGTGACGTGCTCGACCAGCAGGTCGCGGCCGCTGCGCTCGGGTTCGAGCAGCGGGGCCGGGGCGGTGGTGCGGGCCAGCTGGGCGGCGAGCGCGGCGGCCAGCAGCTCGCCGTCGCCCTCGGCGAGCCGGCCCAGCAGCCGGGTGAGGGTCGGGGCGCCGGGGCGGGCCTGCGGGGCGAGCCGGTCCAGGGCGGTCTGCAGGGCGGCGGCGCCCGCCCGCCAGCCGGCGTCCACCGCCTCGGCCGGGTAGTCGGCCCACTCCAGTTCGTGCCAGACGCCGGCCGCCGGGTGGCCGAAGAACAGTTCGGCGGCGAGCCGGGAGACCGCCCGGTCGACGGTGCCGGGCTCCTCCAGCAGGTCGCAGGCGGGGCGGTCACCGAGCCTGCTGCCGTAGCCGTCGGCCAGCCGGTCGCGCCGGGACAGCTCGGTGAGCGCGGAGACCACGCCGGCGTTGAGGTGCGCCGGGTGACGGCCGAGCCGCCAGGCGGGCAGCGCCACCCTGGTGAGCAGCCGGTCCCAGCCCGCGTAGGCCAGGCCGACCTGTTCCTGGGCGGCGATCCGCAGGCCGTAGTCGACCGTCCTGGCATGCTCGGAGGCCCAGCTCGCGACCGAGCGCTCCAGCTCGGCGGAGTGGCCCCGGCAGGCACCGAGCAGGCGGCGGACGATCCGGCGGACGACCCGGTCCGCGAACGCGGCCGGACCGCGCCGGGGCGGCCGGGGCGGGGCGGCCAGGGAGCCGCCGCCGAGGCCGGGGGCCGCGCCGCCGCCGGAGTCCAGGCAGGCGTCCAGGCTGCGCAGGAAGCGCCGGGCGGCGGCGATCTCCGGGTCGGCGGAGGCGGCGGTGCCGGCCACCACGGGGGCGAGCAGGGCGCGCAGTTCGCCGGCCCGCATCCACCACAGGAAGGGCGAGCCGAGCACCAGGACGGGAGCGGGCGCCCCGGGGGCGCCCTTCGGCGGACTCGGTGCGGCCGTCCGCCGGGCCTGCGGGAGGTCCTCCAGCCAGCTGTCGCAGTCCGGGGTGAGGGCGACGGCCGAGGGCGCCGGCACGGCCAGCCGGTCCGCCAGCTCGTCGATCAGCCGGTACAGCTCGGGGGCCTCGGCCCGGTCCAGCGGGACGGCCGGGGTGCGCGGCGGGACGGCCCGGCGCAGGGCGCGGGCGGTGAACCCGGCCACCAGGAGGGTCAGCGCGGCGATCGCGCAGACCGCCCAGCGTGCGGCGTCCCAGCCCGCCGCGTCGGCGGCCCCCGGCGCACCGATCCGGCCGGTGAACCGGCCCGCGAGCAGGACCACCGCGACGGCGGCGGGCAGGGCGGCGGCGGCCCGGGCGAGGCCTCGGACCCGCAGGACCGCCTGGGCGTGAGCGCGCGCGGTGTCGACTGCGGCCATACGGTGCGGCACCCCCTTCGGAGCCCTCGGGCGCCCGGCTTCGGGCCCTGAGCCGACTCGAAACGATCAGTTCCGACCGGGAAGCGGAGGTGTCCGATCCCCGGTAGTGCATGCTGCGTGGCGCTACTGACATTTTCGACGCCCCGGTCCGGGTGGATGTTCCGGATCACCCCGGTTTCCACTCGTCCCGGTGACACCGCCCGGTTGTTCCGGTGACGCCGCCCGGCCGCCGGCGACCGGTCCGGTGCGAAGCACCCGGACGACCGCCCGGCCGGACGCCGTCCAGCATCCCCCCGTGGGAGCACCGCTACCCGGCGGCGACCCCGGCGCGCGGGCCCCGCGCACCGCGATCCAGCGCACCATAAGGCCGGGCGGCCGGTCGCGTCAGCCGGATGCGGGTGCTGTCACCCGATGGGCTGGAATCCGTCGGCCGAACGGTACGTCCGCCCCCGCGGCCGCTCCAGCCGCGAAACGCCCGGGAGGCTGCGCCCTTGGGGTTGACCGGCGGACCCGCTCGTCCGGAGCCGGCCCGCCCCCGCCGGGGCCGCCCCGCGCACCGCCTGCTCCCGCGCACCGCGGCCCCCGTGCGAGCGGTTCGCACGGGGGCCGCGGAGGGCGTGGACGGGCCCGCCTCAGGCGGTGGCCGCCTTCAGCGCGATGTCGGTGCGGTACCGGCCGCCCTTGAGGGAGATCCGGCCCACCGCGGCGTACGCGCGCTCGCGCGCCTCGGCCAGGTCGGCGCCGGTCGCGGTGACCGACAGGACGCGGCCGCCGGCGCTGAGCACCCGACCGTCCTCGTCCGCCTTCGTCCCGGCGTGCAGCACGAACGCGGTGCCGTCCGCCTCGGCCTCGGCCAGTCCCTCGATCGGGTCTCCGGTGCGCGGGGCGGCCGGGTAGCCCTCGGAGGCGACGACCACGGTGACGGCCGCGCCCTCGTCCCAGCGCAGCGGCTCCAGCTGGTCCAGGGTCCCCTCGGCGGCGGCCAGCAGCACGCCCGCCAGCGGGGTGCGCAGCCGGGCCAGCACGACCTGGGTCTCCGGGTCGCCGAAGCGGGCGTTGAACTCGATCACCCGGGTGCCGCGCGAGGTGAGCGCCAGGCCCGCGTACAGCAGGCCGGAGAACTCGGTGCCGCGGCGGCGCAGCTCGTCCACGGTCGGCTGGAGGACGGTCTCCAGGACCTCCTCGACCAGCCCGGCCGGCGCCCACGGCAGCGGCGAGTAGGCGCCCATGCCGCCGGTGTTGGGGCCCTCGTCGCCGTCCAGCGCGCGCTTGAAGTCCTGGGCGGGCTGGAGCGGGACGACGGTGGTGCCGTCGGTGATCGCGAACAGCGAGACCTCGGGGCCGTCCAGGTACTCCTCGATGACCACGCGCTCGCAGGCGGCGGCGTGCGCCAGCGCGGCCTCGCGGTCGGAGGTGACCACGACGCCCTTGCCGGCGGCCAGGCCGTCGTCCTTCACCACGTACGGGGCGCCGAAGGCGTCCAGCGCCTCGGCGGCCTCGGCGGCGGTGGTGCAGACGTAGGAGCGCGCGGTGGGGACGCCGGCCGCGGCCATCACGTCCTTGGCGAAGGCCTTCGAGCCCTCCAGCTGCGCGGCCGCGGCGGACGGGCCGAACACCGGGATGCCGGCGGCGCGCACGGCGTCCGCGACGCCGGCCACCAGCGGGGCCTCCGGACCGACCACGACCAGGGCGGCGCCGAGCCGGCCGGCCAGCGCGGCGACCTGCGCGCCGTCCAGCTGGTCGACCGGGTGGACCGTCGCGATCTGCGCGATCCCGGCGTTGCCGGGGGCACAGTGCAGTTCGGTCACTGCAGGATCTTGGGACAGGGAGCGGCACAGGGCGTGTTCGCGGGCGCCGCCGCCGATGACGAGGACCTTCACGCCTGGCAGCGTAGTCGGTGGCCTGTTCCGGCCGCTCTCCGGTCCCGTCGGATCGTCCAGGCGGAGGGCTCCGTACGCCGGGCGCGTCGGAGGATCCTCCAAGTGCGGCGGAGGCGGTTCGGCGGTCGGTGGCCGGGTCACGACGGCGGGTAACCGGACCCTCGCTCGGACGGGTGAAATCTCGCCGCCTCCCGCAACCGGCCCACCTCGGGTTCCGTTGGCCGAAACCGGTAACGATCACCGGAGAAGCGCCCCCACGGTCAGCCATTTGGCGGTAAGAAGTGCTGTTGGAGAACCACCGGCGGACACCACGTCAGCCGTTGCGCCGACAGAACCAGCAGTCCGCCCGCCACAGGGAGCCCCACAGGTGAGCCAGCCGGAAATGCAGCCCGAGGAGAGTGCCTGGGGCAAGGAGATCGGTGAGGAGGACCAGCCCGTCGCCGCCGTCGTCCGACGCGCCTCCACCCGACACCGAGCCGATCTGAGCACCCGCCAGTTCCCGCTCGGAGACTGGGGCGAGCCCGCCGAACGGCTGGAGGAGCTCTACCGGTGGTCCGAGGAGCGGGCGGTCGAGGCGATCGAGTGGTACCGCCGGGACCGGGTCTGGAAGCGCCGCTGGGCGCGCCTGCTGCGGTTCGCCGCGGCCGGCTTCGCGGTGGGCGGGGTGACCGCCCCGCTGCTCGGCCTGGCCGGAGCCTTCCCGCACGGCACCGGCTGGGGCTACGTCGGCTTCGCGCTCTCCGCCGCGAGCCTGGCCGCCGACCGGGTCTTCGGGCTCACCTCCGGCTGGATGCGGGACGTCTCCACCGGGCAGGCGCTGCAACGCCGCCTGGAGGCGTTCCAGTTCGACTGGGCGTCGGAGTGCGTGCGCGAGGTGCTCGGCCCGACCGAGGGCACCGCGGGCGAGGCCGCCGAGCGCTGCCTGGGCGTGCTGCGCCGGTTCTGCGAGGACGTCTCGGACATGGTCCGCTCCGAGACCTCGGAGTGGATGCTGGAGTTCCGCGCCTCGATGACCCAGCTGCCCACCCAGTCCGGCGGGGCCTGGGGCGGGCGCAGCGAGCCCGGGGTGGGTGCCCAGGTGCGGGTGCTGCCGCCGCCGGGCACCCGGCCCACCATGCCGCGCCAGCGGCCGCCGGAGGGGCCGCTGCGGTAGTGATCGGGGATACGGAGGGTCAAGTGCCCGGACAGGGGCGGGGTCCCGGACGGGTGCCGGATCGGAGCCGGGGGCGGGGTCGGAGTCAGGCGAAGACGATCATCGAGCCCTGGGAGACGCTCCTGGTCGCCGCCGCGTACAGGCCCGACCAGGCGTGCCGCTCCCTGGCGAAGGGGTGGACGTCGTCGATCGGCGGCCCGAACGGCTGCTCCAGGCCGGTCGGGCCGAGCGGCCGGGTCGGGCCCGGCGGGTTGAACGGGTCGATGCCCAGCGCCGGTGCGACGGCCTGGAGTTCGCGTAGCAGCCCGTGGCTGGAGCCGAGCGGTCCGCCGGAGGCGAGCAGCGTGTCGTCCACCAGCGGCGCCGCGAACTCGACCGGCACGTACGCCCCCGCGTGGTCGAAGTGCCAGACCAGGTGCGACTGTTCGGCGCTGCTCTCGAACATCTCCAGCAGCTGCTCGTAGTCGCCGCCGAGCGCGTCGACCGGGGTGATGTCCAGGCCGGTGAGGCCCAACAGGTAGGCGCGGCGCAGGAAGTGCAGCGAGTCGTAGTCGAAGGCGGCTATCGGCTCGACCGCACCGCTGATGCCCGGGACGAAACGGTAGACCGGCACCTCGGGCAGCCCGCGCGAGGCCAGCACCGAGTTGTAGAGCGCGAGGTCGTCCCGGAAGGGGTTGTCGGGGCTGTGGCTCAGCACGTCCACCAGCGGGACGAGCCAGAGGTCGCAGGCCATGGCCGGCAGTTCCTCTCCGGAGGCGTGGATCGCCCGCGGAGACGGGGCGACGACGGGGTTGGGTCGGTACCCGGACGGCCCTTTCACCAGGCGCCCGGTCCGATGACCGCCCACCCTACCGGCCCGGCGCCGCGGGCGACTCGGGCCCTCCTCGCGTGCCGATCCAGGCGTGTCCGACAACGCCCGCCCGGCGCGAATCGTCGGACACGCCCTTCGGGATCGGACACGCCCTACGGAAGTCGTCGGCCGAACCGACCGTGCGGGATCGTGCGCGGCTGCGGCACCAGTCCGAGGCCGAGGCCCAGCTCACGGCCGAGTTCCCGGCCCACCTCGTCGCCGCGGCGGCTCCGCTCGGCACCGGGGTCGGCGCCGGGCCCGGTGGCCGGCTCCGACGGCGCGTCCGGCACCGGCGGCGCGGGCGGGGGCTCGACCGGCACCGGCGGCGGGTCCTCCCCGGTGAACTCGGTGAGCAGCTCCAGGACGGTCACCGACTCCAGCGGCTGCCCGGCCAGCCCGGCGAGCAGCCGGACGGTGTACAGGTTGTACTCGCAGATGATCCGGTGCGCGCCGAGCGAGTCGCGGGCCTCGATCGCCTCGACCAGGTCGCAGTGGCGCTCCCAGCAGATCCCGCCCAGCGCGGGCAGCTCCCGCAGGTAGCGCGCGGCGAACATCCAGGACTGCACCCGCAGCCAGTCCAGGTAGTCGGCGATCCGGCGGTTGCCGAGCAGCCCGCCGACCTCCTGCCAGAACCTGCGGTCGCAGCCCACCATCACGTCCAGGTTCCCCGCCCGGGCGGCCCGCACCGCGGCGTCGGCCCGGCGGTGCAGCGAGGGCAGCCGGCTGAGGTCGGGCAGCGCCCGGCGGCTGGCGTACTGGCGGTGGAAGCTGTCGGTGATCAGCACCCGGGACTCGAAGATCTCCAGGAAGTCGTCCCACCCCAGCTCGGGCACGGTGAAGCCGCGGTGGTGCTCGGCCCGCAGCAGTCCCTGCGCCCCGAGGTCGACCAGGGCCTCGCGGGCCGGGGTCGCGGAGACGCCGTACAGCTCGGCGATCTCCTTGACCGTGAAGTTGCGGCCGGCCGCGAGTCGGCCGGCCATCATCTCCTCGCGCAGCGCGCCGGCGATCTGCTCGCGCAGGCTGTTGCGGTGGATGACGGGGCGGGGGGTGTCGCCTGCGCCGTCGTCAGGCATGGGCGCGATCTCCTCGGGCGGCCTACCGTGCCGGCCCTCGTACGGGCCGGCGGGGAACACGACGAGTGCTCATCTTCTCAAACCCGACCGACCCAGGTACGAACCAACCCTCCCGGAACGCCCTCCACCGCGCCCCGGCCCCGCCCCCGCTCAGCGCTGGACCGGTGCCGGGATCCCCAGCAGGCGGTCCCGCAGCACCGGGAACTCCTCGCGCGCCTTCGCCACCTCGGCCGGGTCGAACTCGACCGTCAGGACCTCCTCGTCCGCCCCCGCCTCGGCCAGCACCCGGCCCCACGGGTCCACCACGATGCTGTGCCCGGCCTGCTCGACCCCGGCGTGCGTCCCCGCGGTGTTGCAGGCCAGCACGAAGGCCTGCTCCTCCACCGCCCGGGCCCGGGCCAGCAGCGTCCAGTGCTCGCGCCGCCGCGCCGGCCAGGCCGCCGGGACCACCAGCAGCTGCGCGCCGGCGTCCAGCAGCGCCCGGAACAGCTCGGGGAAGCGCAGGTCGTAGCAGGTGGCCAGGCCCAGCGTGGCGAAGTCGGTGGGCGCGGTGACGATCTCCTGCCCGGCGCCCATCACCACCGCCTCGCCGCTGTCGAAGCCGAAGCGGTGGATCTTGCGGTACGTGTGCACCAGCTCGCCGTCCGGGGAGAACAGCAGCGAGGTGTTGTAGATCGGCCCGTCCGGATCGCGTTCGACGATCGAACCGGCGTGCAGCCAGACCCCGGCGGCCCGGGCGGCGGCCGACATCGCGTCCGAGGTGGGCCCGTCCAGGGTCTCCGCGCCGTCCGACCAGAGGTCGTGGGCGAAGCCGCCGAGCGGCCACAGCTCTGGGAGCACCACCAGATCGGCGCCCTGCTGCGCCCGCACCAGGGCCGCCGCCCGAGCCCTCCGCTCGGCGGGCGGCTCCGCGTCGGAGACCGCGATTTGGATCAATGAAGCGCGCACAGTACCACCGTCCACGGCAAGAGTCCTACGATCGTCACCCGAAAGCGCTGCCCAGCTGTCACCCGGCAGCGTAACGTGCGGTTAGCGTGTGCGCCCGGAAAGCCGGACCATCCCGGTCGGCCGTGACAGCGGGGCACAGGCGGCAAGGAAGCTGACGGAGGGCCGGAGATTCCCGTGACGGACAACCAGACCGTGCAGGCTTACACCGAAGCGTGGACCCAGAGCATCGAGTCCATATCGGAGCTGGTCGCCCCCCTTCCCGAGGGCTCCTGGAACCGGGCCACCGAGTGTCCCGGCTGGTCCGTCCGGGACATCGTCTCGCACGTGATCGCGGTCGAGTCCGACCTGCTCGGCGACCCCCGCCCGATCCATTCGCTGCCGCGTGACCTCCGTCACGTGACGACCGAGTTCGCCCGCTACATCGAACTGCCGGTGGACAAGCGCCGCTGCCACACCGCGCTGGAGATGACCAGCGAGCTGGAGTACACGATCATCCGCCGCTCCCGGGCGCTGCGGAACGCCAAGCAGACGCCCGAGGAGCTGGTGCGCTGGCCGGCCGGGCCGCTGGCCAGGGACTTCCCGTACCACGAGCTGCTGCGGATGCGGGTCTTCGACGTCTGGGTGCACGAGCAGGACCTGCGCCGGGCCCTGGAGGTCCCGGGCAACCTGGACGCCCCGGCCGCCCTGATCACCCGGGACCTGCTGCTGGAGCTGCTGCCCAAGGCCGTCACCGACAGGGCGGGGGCCCCGGCCGGGACGGTGCTGGTGCTGGACGTCACCGGTCCGGTGGAGTTCCTGCGCACCGTCCGGGTGGACGCCACCGGCCGCTGCACCGTGGACGAGTCGATCAGCCTGGCCCCGGACGTCCAGCTCACCATGGACTGGGAGACCTACCTGCGGCTCGCCTGCGGCCGCGGCCGCCCCGGCCCGGTCACCGTCGACGGCGACCGGGAGCTGGCCGAACGGGTGCTGGCCAACTTCTCGGTCACCATCTGAGGCCCGAAGCCCGAAGCCCGCGATCCGGGCTGAGCCCGGGCCCCGGGCTCAGCCCGGCTGCGCCGCGACCCTGCGGCGCAGCCGCAGGACCATCGCCGTGCCCACCGCCAGCGGGACGAACTGCCAGCAGAACGCCCAGCGGAAGGCGGCGGCCGAGTACGCGCCGGCGCCGGCCGGGGAGAGCGCGTCCAGCAGCACGCCGATCCCGAACAGGGTGATCATCGTCCCGATGAACCCGCCCATGTTCACGATCCCGGAGGCGGTGCCCAGCCGCTCGACGGGGTTGCGGGCGCGCGCGTAGTCGAGGCCGACCAGCGAGGCCGGGCCGTTGCTGCCCATCACCAGGATGATCCCGACCAGCAGCCAGGTCGGCGGGTGGCCGCCGGGCCAGGCCAGCACCAGCGCCCAGCCGAGCGCGGTGCTCCCGACGACGGTCAGCACGATCGGCATCCGGGCCCGCGCCGAGGCGGAGAGCAGCCGGCCGAAGACGAAGCCGAAGGTCATGTTGCTGAGCACCAGCAGGGTCAGCAGCCCGCCGGCCCCGGCCCGGGACATCCCCTGCGCCTGCACCAGGTAGGGCAGGCCCCAGAGCAGGCCGAAGGCGTTGCCGGGGAACTGGGTGGTGAAGTGGATCCAGAGCCCGAGCCGGGTACCCGGCTCCCGCCAGCAGGCGAGCACCTGCCGGCCGACCTTCGGCCGCGCCCCGGGCGCCCCCGGCCGGACGGCGGCCTGCGGCGGCGCGTCCCGGAGGAGGAGCGCGACCAGCGCGAACACCGCCACGCCCAGCAGCGCGATCGCTGTGAAGGTCGGCGTCCAGCCCTCGCTGTGCAGCGCCCGGGCGAGCACCACGGTGGTGACCAGGTTGCCGCCCATCCCGGCCAGGCCGGTCAGCTGGGCCACGAACGGGTTCCGGGCCGCCGGGAACCACCAGGCGGCGATCCGCAGCACGCTGATGAAGGTCATCGCGTCGCCGCAGCCGAGCACCGCGCGGGAGGCCAGCGCGGGGCCGAACGCCGAGCTGAAGGCGAAGGCCAGCTGGCCGGCGCTCAGCAACACGACGCCGAGCATCAGCACCCGCCGCGGCCCGAACCGGTCGACCAGCAGGCCGACCGGGATCTGCATGGCCGCGTAGACCAGCACCTGGAGGATCGAGAAGGTGGAGAGCGCCGAGGCGCCGATGCCGAAGCGGTCGGCGGCGTCCAGTCCGGCCACGCCGAGGCTGGTGCGGTGGATGACGGCCAGGATGTAGACGCTGACGCCGACGGACCAGGCCAGCCAGGCCGCCCGGCCGCCGGGCGGTACGAGCCCGGGAGCGGGCGCGGCCACGGGAGCGGGCGCGGCCACGGGCGCGGGCACGGAGCCGAGCGCGGAGCTGCGAGCGGATGCGGGCGCGGCCGGGGGCTCGGCGGTGGGCCGGGGAGCGGGGACGGTCGGGGACGGGGCTGAACGAGCGGGCTCCACGGTCATAGTCCGACCAGCCTAGTCATCCCATGATCGGATGCTCGGACCAGGGGCCCGTGCGCCCCGGCCGCAGCCCCGGCCCCGCCTCAGCCGGTCAGCGTCCAGGACACCGAGCGGGTCATGTAGCGCTCCCGGAAGGCCTCGTCCCGCACCCAGTCGGTGGTGTCCCGGACGGTCGCCGTCACGGTGACCGTCCGGCCCGGGGCCAGCTCCAGCCGGGCGGTGTCCAGCCAGGCGCCGTCGGCGGACTGCGGCGCCACCGGGACGCCGTCCACCTTCCACTCCACCTTCAGCTGCCGCGGGCCGTTCAGCGGCAGCGGCCGGACGTCGAGCCGGGGCCGCCCGGACACCTCGCCGGGTGGCGGCACCGGGGTGTCGGTCGGCCGGACCCTGCGGTACAGCTCCTCGATGATCGCCTCGCGCGAGGGGAGGTTGTACGCGCTGCCCAGGGTGCGCATCACCGAGTCCCGGGTCGGCCGGTAGAGGCCGTTGGCGCTGCGGTACGCCCCGATCACGCCGGCCCCGTCCGGGGACTCGGCGCCCAGCCAGCGCCACCACTTGGTCTGCTTCCTGCGCATGTCGTCGGCGTTGAGGGTGGCGAGGTTCGGGTAGTCGGCGTCGTCCGGGGCGCTGTCGTACTCGTCGCCGAGGTCGCCCACGGTGTGCCCGATCTCGTGCTGGATGATCCGCCCGGCGTCCGGGCTGCCGCCCGCCAGGGTGGTCACCCCGGTGCCGCCGGCGCCGCCGTACTCGGTGGAGTTGGCCAGCGCTATCAGGTACTGGGGCCCGGCCCCGTCCCCCGCGTACCGGGCGGTGGCGGCCTCGTCGGCGCAGAGCAGCCGGGCGGTGCCCTCGCACCAGAAGTGCATGCCGAGCGGGGTGGCGGGCTTGCGGCCGCGGCTCTCGGTCTCGGCGATCCCGGAGACCGGGGAGACCACCTCGACCCGCCGGATGTTGAAGAAGCCCTGGTAGGTGCGGAAGGGCTCGATGTCCATCAGCGCGTGCCAGGCCTTGTCGGCCTGCTGCCGGAAGAGGTCCTGCTCGGCGGCCGTGTAGCCGTCGCCGAGCAGCACCAGGGTGATCCGGTTGGCCGGGTCGCCGGTGCGGCGTATCTCGACGGTCGGGGCGGCCGCGAATGCCCGCCGGTCGGCCTGGAGGGCCGTGTGCGGGGGCACCGCGCGGTCGGCCGGGGACCCCGGGCCGATCACGGCGAACGGCGAGGGGCCGGCCAGCTCCAGGGCGCCCGGGAGGGCGGCGGAGGACAGCAGCACGAGGGCGGCCAGACTCCGGACGAGACGGCCAGGGTTGCCAGGCGCCATACGGGTGCGTCCTCCCGGATCCGGTCACCCGGCGTCGCCCGGGTGGTGGAGCGGAGACGTACCCGGGCGGCCGGGACTCCCCTATACGGCCGCGAGAAAGTCACCGACCTGGCCGAACGATCCGCACTTTCCGGACCATTCTGGTCATACCAACCTTCACGCGAGAGGCTTGGAAGGCCCGCCGGACAGAACCCAGAATTTCTCGGAACCCGTCTGCAACCCCTCGTGGGGATGCGCGTCCATACAGGTGAAGGCACGGAGAGCGAGACCGGCAGAGCCGGGGGGCGCTTCCGCTCGGGAGGAGCGGGGCCGGTCGTCTTCACCCACTCACACCGTCAGCACCATGACCCTGGGGAGTCACGTCATGCGCCTGTCCGTTATCACCCGTTTCGCGCAGAGCGAGCGCGCGCTCTCCGGCCGCCGCCGCATCGCCGTCCTCGCCGCCACCACGGTCCTCGCCGGCGGCGTCCAGTTCCTCGCCACCGACACCGCCTGGGCCTGCGACGGCCCGTATTCCGCGAACAACCCGGTCGTCTCCGAGGCGGCCATGGCCCGGCAGCACAGCGGGACCCCGGTCAGCGCCTTCATCGCCCCGGTCGCGACCTCGCTGACCGCCGGCGAGAAGACCGAGTTCGGCGTGGAGTTCGCCAACTTCACCGGGGCCGCGTTCGACGAGGTGGCCCCGGGCCTCACCCTGAAGGCGACCGGCGGCAAGACCCACCTCCTCCCCAAGGACGTGACGGTCGAGGTCATGCGCGGCGGCTCCTGGACGAAGCTCGGCACCGACAACGGCTGCGCCGGCGAGGCCGTCCGCGTCGACACCTCCCCGCTGCTCCAGCCGCTGGCGGACGGCCACGCCGGCCGCGCGCTGTTCCGGATCACCCTGGCGGCCGGGGCCCCGAAGGACCTCGCCTCGGTGACGCTCACCACCAACGCGTGGAGCGGGGAGGCCGCCACCGGCAAGTCGGCGAGCACCACCGTCAAGGTCGTCCGCCCGGGCGCCAAGCCCGCCAAGACCGCCAAGCCGACCACCCTCGCCAAGCCCGCGCCCGCCACGGCCGCGCCCACCACGGCCGTCGAACCGGCCGCGGACCGGGCCAAGGACGCCGCCCCGGCCGCCACCGCGCCGACCGCCACCGCCGAGCTGGCCCAGACCGGCTCCTCCGCCACCGACACCTTCCTCGCCCTCAGCTCCGCCCTCTTCCTCGCCCTCGGAGCCGGCGTCCTGATCGCCGTCCGCCGGCTCCGCCACCAGCGCTGACCGGCCGCCCGGTAGGGCCGAGCGGCCCTCGGCCCCACCGGGCGAAAATTTCTCGAAACCCACCCGCAACCCCCGACGGGGATGCGCGTCCATACAGGTGAAGGCACGGAGAGCGAGACCGGCAGAGCCGGGGGGCGCTTCCGCCCAGGAGGAGCGGAGCCGGTCGTCTTCACCCACTCACACCGTCAGCACCATGACCCTGGGGAGTCACGTCATGCGTACGTCCGTTATCACCCGTTTCGCGAAGAACGAGCGCGCGCTCTCCGGCCGCCGCCGCATCGCCGTCCTCGCCGCCACCACGGTCCTCGCCGGCGGCGTCCAGTTCCTCGCCACCGACACCGCCTGGGCCTGCGGGGACCACCGGATCTCCGGCGCGTACCACGCCCCGACCGACGTACCCGGGCTCTCCCCCAACACCTCCATCACCTCCGCCAAGTCCTCGGTGGCCGCGGACGGCAGCTGGAACGAGGTCACCCTCAAGATCGTGAACAAGTCCGCCGAGGACGCCCACGGCATGGAGCCCTTCCTCGCCATCCACACCCCGGGTTCGGGCGCGGCCGCCCGGGTCAAGGACGTCAAGATCCAGTACAAGGACTACACCGGCGCCTGGAAGGACCTCAGCCTGATCGACGGCTGCGCCCGCGTCGTCGACATCACCGGCTCCCAGCGCGAGCGGATGACCGCCAACAGCTCGGTGGCCGTCGAGTTCCGCTACGCGCTGGCCCCCAGCACCCCGGCCGGCGTGACCACGATCGACCTGCTGGCCTCGACCGAGATGGCCGGCTCCGAGGGGCCGGGCGACTCGGGCTTCAAGCCGGTCACGGTGACCCACCCCCAGGACGGCGCCACCGCCAAGCCGACCACCCCGGCCAGGCCCAAGCCCACCGCCACGCCCACCAAGGAGGCCCAGTCGGCCCCGGCCAAGCCCGCCGCCGACAAGAACACCGTCCCCGCGCCGGCCGCCGAGGCCCCGGAAGCGTCGGCGACCCCGCCCGCCGCCCCGGCCACCACGGCCCCGGCCGGCACCCCCGAGCTGGCCCAGACCGGCTCCTCCGCCACCAACACCTTCCTCGCCCTCAGCTCCGCCCTCTTCCTCGCCCTCGGAGCCGGCGTCCTGATCGCCGTCCGTCGACTCCGTCCCCAGCGCTAGGGGCGGTACGACGAAGGGGCCCTCCTCCGCACGGTGGTGCGGAGGAGGGCCCCTTCTGCCGTCCTACGGGGGCGTCAGCCCCAGGTGATCAGGCGCTTCGGGCGCTCCAGCAGGCCGGCCACGTCGGCCAGCACCTTGGAGCCCAGCTCCCCGTCCACCAGGCGGTGGTCGAAGGAGAGCGCGAGCGTGGTCACCTGACGCGGCACCACCTTGCCCTTGTGCACCCACGGCAGTTCCCGGACCGCCCCGAAGGCCAGGATGGCGGCTTCGCCGGGGTTGAGGATCGGGGTGCCGGTGTCGACGCCGAAGACGCCGACGTTGGTGATGGTGACCGTCCCGCCCTGCATGTCGGCCGGCGAGGTCTTGCCCTGACGGGCCGTCTCGACCAGCTCGCCGAGCGAAGTGGCCAGGCCCGCGAGGGTCTTGGACCCGGCGTCCTTGATGTTCGGGACGATCAGGCCGCGCGGGGTGGCCGCGGCGATGCCGAGGTTCACCTGTCCCTTGAGGACGATCTCCTGGGCGGCCTCGTCCCACTGCGCGTTGATCTCGGGATGCCGCTTGATCGCGGTGAGCAGCGCCTTGGCGACGATCAGCAGCGGGCTGACCCGGACGTCCCGGCCCAGCTCGCCGCTCTCCTTGAGCCGGCGGACGAACTTCATCGTGCGGGTCACGTCGACCTGCACGAACTCGGTGACGTGCGGGGCGGTGAAGGCCGAAGCCACCATCGCCTGCGCGGTCGCCTTGCGGACGCCCTTGATCGGCACCCGGACGTCGCCCGCGGTGGACACGGGCACCTGCGGAGCGGCCGGCTCGGCCACGACGGCCTCGGTCACCGGGGCCGCAGGGGCCGCGGCGGCCGCCGGGACGGCCGGAGCCGCCTGGGCCGTGGCGAAGGCGTGCACGTCCTCGCGGGTGATCACGCCGTCCCGGCCGGTCGGGGTGACCGCGCGCAGGTCGACGCCGAGGTCCTTGGCCAGCTTGCGCACCGGCGGCTTGGCCAACGGCCGCTCTCCGCCCGGCACTTCGGCGACCGTGGCGACCGGGGCCACGGGCGCCGGGGTGGCCGCGGGCGCCGGAGCCGAGGGCACGGCCGGCACGGTCGCCGAGACCTTCGTGGTGGTCGTCCGCCGCGCCCGGCGCTGGGCGGCGCCGGTGCGCGGGCCGTACCCGACCAGCACCTCGCGCCGCTCGGGCTCGGTCTCCTCGGCGGGAGCCGGAGCCGGAGCCGGAGCCTGAGCCGGCGTCGCGGTGGGGGCGGCCGGAGCCGCGGCCCCCGCCTCCCCGGCGACGGCGACCGAGATGATCACGGTGCCGACGTCGACCGTCGCACCCTCGGGGAAGTGCAGCTGCTCGACCACCCCGTTGAACGGGATGGGCAGCTCCACGGCCGCCTTGGCGGTCTCCACCTCGCACACGACCTGCCCGTCGGTGACGGTGTCACCGGGCTTGACGTACCAGCTGAGGATCTCGGCCTCGGTGAGGCCCTCGCCCACGTCGGGCATCTTGAACTCGCGGAGCGAGCGAACTTCGGTGGTCATCTTCGCTCCCCGGAATCAGTACGCGAGCGCGCGGTCGACGGCGTCGAGCACGCGGTCCAGGTCGGGCAGGAACGCCTCCTCGACCCGGGACGGCGGGTACGGCGCGTGGTAGCCGCCGACCCGCAGGACCGGCGCCTCCAGGTGGTAGAAGCACTTCTCGGTGAGCCGGGCGGCCAGCTCGGCGCCCATGCCCATGAAGACCGGCGCCTCGTGCACCACCACGGCCCGACCGGTGCGCTTGACCGAGGCCTCCAGGGTGGCGAAGTCCACCGGGGAGAGCGAGCGCAGGTCGACGACCTCCAGCCGGCGTCCGTCCTCCTCGGCGGCCGCGGCGGCCTCCAGGCAGACCTTGACCATCGGGCCGTACGCGATCAGCGTCGCGTCGGTGCCGGAGCGGACGATCCGGGCGTCGTGCAGGCCCAGGTCGGCGGCGTCGCCGACCTCGCCCTTGTCCCAGTAACGGCGCTTGGGCTCCAGGAAGATGACCGGGTCGTCGGACTCGATCGACTGCCGCAGCATCCAGTGCGCGTCGTGGGCGGTGGCCGGGGTGACCACCCGCAGACCGGCGGTGTGCGCGAAGTACGCCTCGTGCGACTCGCTGTGGTGCTCGACCGCGCCGATGCCACCCGCGTAGGGGATGCGCACGGTGACCGGCAGCTTGACGTGGCCCAGCGCACGGGCGTGCATCTTGGCCAGCTGGGAGACGATCTGGTCGAACGCCGGGTAGACGAAGCCGTCGAACTGGATCTCCACGACGGGGCGGTAGCCGCGCAGGGCCAGGCCGATCGCGGTGCCCATGATGCCGGATTCGGCGAGCGGGGTGTCGATCACCCGGTCCTCGCCGAAGTCCTTCTGGAGGCCGTCGGTGATCCGGAAGACGCCGCCGAGCTTGCCGATGTCCTCGCCCATCAGGACGGTCTTCGGGTCGTTCTCCAGCGACTTGCGCAGCGCTCCGTTCAGCGCCTTGGCGATGCTCAGCTGACCGGCCATCAGTGGGTCTCCCCCGCCTCGAAGGAGGCCGCGTACTCGACGTACTCGGCCCGTTCCTCATCGACCAGCGCGTGCGGCTCGCTGTACACGTGGTCGAAGATCAGGGTCGGGTCCGGGTCCGGCATGCCGCGCACGCCCTCGCGCACCCGCAGCCCCAGCTGCTCGCTCTCGGCGTCGACGGCGGCGAAGAACTCCTCGTCGGCCAGGCCCTCCTTGTCCAGGTGGGCGCGGAGCCGGGTGATCGGGTCCTTGGCCTTCCAGGCCTCGGTCTCCTCGGCGTGCCGGTAGCGGGTGGGGTCGTCGGAGGTGGTGTGGGCGCCCATCCGGTAGGTGAACGCCTCGATCAGCACCGGTCCGTTGCCGCTGCGGGCGTGGTCGAGCGCCCAGCGGGTGACCGCCAGGCAGGCCAGCACGTCGTTGCCGTCGACCCGGACGCCCGGGAAGCCGAAGCCGGAGGCGCGGCGGTACAGCGGGATCCTGGTCTGGGTGGTGGTGGGCTCGGAGATCGCCCACTGGTTGTTCTGGCAGAAGAAGACCACCGGCGCGTTGTAGACCGAGGCGAAGGTGAAGGCCTCGTTGACGTCGCCCTGGCTGGAGGCGCCGTCACCGAAGTACGCGATCACCGCGTCGTCGGCGCCGTCCTTGGTGATGCCCATCGCGTAACCGGTGGCGTGCAGGGCCTGCGCGCCGATCACGATGGTGTACAGGTGGAAGTTCTTCTCGTTCGGGTCCCAGCCACCGTGGTTCACACCGCGGAACATGCCGAGCAGGTTCAGCGGGTCGACGTCGCGGCACCAGGCCACGCCGTGCTCGCGGTACGTGGGGAAGGCGTAGTCGCCGGGGCGCATCGCGCGGCCGGAGCCGACCTGGGCGGCCTCCTGGCCGAGCAGCGAGGCCCACAGGCCCAGCTCGCCCTGGCGCTGGAGCGCGGTGGCCTCCGCGTCGAACCGGCGCACCAGCACCAGGTCGCGGTAGAGGGCGCGCAGCTCCTCGGGAGTGGTGGTGAGGGGATAGTCCGGGTTCTCGACCCGCTCGCCTTCCGGCGTGAGCAGCTGGACGAGCTCCGGCTGGGCGTCCTTGCCCTTGCCACGGAGGGTGTCAGGGACGCCGGGGGCCGCCTTCTTGCGAGCCCTCGCCGTGCTTTTGACGGTCACGTTCACTCCTCGGTCTGTCCGGCCGCCCGGGGTCGCCGGTGACCGGTCCGGTCACCGCCTCGCGGGGCGCGCGTGGGTGTGCGCTCCCACTGCGGGGCAGGTGGTGATCCTGTTCCGACGGCGTCCCTCACGAGAACGTTACCCAGCGTCCGCCCTCGGCGCGCTTGCGCTAGGACGTCCTACTTGTTCAGGGTCTACAACCCCGAGGGTGCCGCGGTCGGCTCGCCGTCGGATGGGTGGGGGTGACGGTCGGCGTGACGCAGCTCTCAATTCGAGCGCCTTCAGGACACCAGCGCACGTTATCCGGGCAGACGCCCGTGCGTAAGGGGGTTCTCGGTATCGGTTTTGGACGGCCCTGGCCGGATCGCGCCCTCACGGGGATCCGGACGATAGGTCTTCCGTACGGTGATATGGGAGGCTTTGGACGTGACTGATAACGGACAAATCAGGGTATTCCTGCTCGACGATCACGAGGTCGTCCGGCGGGGCGTGCACGATCTGCTCTCGGTCGAGGACGACATCGAGGTGGTCGGCGAGGCCGGCACGGCCACCGAGGCGCTCACCCGGATCCCGGCGGTCCACCCGGACGTGGCGGTGCTCGACGTCCGGCTGCCGGACGGCAACGGGGTCGAGGTCTGCCGCGAGATCCGGTCCAAGTTGCCGGAGATCAAGTGCCTGATGCTGACCTCGTTCTCGGACGACGAGGCGCTGTTCGACTCGATCATGGCCGGCGCCTCCGGCTACGTGCTGAAGGCGATCCGCGGCACCGACCTGATCACCGCCGTCCGGGACGTCGCGGCCGGCCGCTCGCTGCTCGACCCGGTCGCCACCAGCAGGGTGCTCGCCCGGCTGCGCGACGGCGGGGAGAAGGAGGACGAGCGGCTCTCCCAACTCACCAAGCAGGAACGGCGGATCCTCGATCTGATCGGCGAAGGTATGACAAATCGTCAGATCGGCAACGAGTTGCACCTGGCCGAGAAGACGGTGAAGAACTACGTCTCAAGTCTGCTCGCCAAGATGGGCATGGAGCGGCGCACCCAGGCGGCCGCCTTCGTGGCGCGGCACCAGGCCGACCACCAGTACTGACCGGACGGCTGCACAGAGTTGACGGTTTGTCAAGGGCCCCCGCAAGGGGGCCATAACCTCTGCACGTGACTTTCAGCCAGACCCTCGCCTGCGCACCGGCCCGCCCCGACATCTCCGCACCGCCGATGGGAACCCTCAGCCCACCCGTCCCGCCGGACGCCCTAGCCGAGGTCCTGGCCCGCTACCGAGTGGGCCGGCTGCTGACCGCCGAACCCGTCGCCGAGGGCCTGCTGAACCGGGGGTACCTGGTCACCACCGAGGCCGGTCCGTACTTCCTGAAGTGCTACGTCGACTCCGCCACCGCCAGCCGTCCGAAGATCCTCGCCCACCACCGCGCGATGGCCGCGCTGAACACCCTCGGACTGCCCGTCGCACCCCCGCTGGCCTGTGCCGGACGGTCCGGCACGGTGGCCTCCTGCGGCGGCCGGCTGTTCGCGCTGTTCCCCTGGGTCGACGGCCGGCACCGGCACGGCGACGAGCTCGACCCGTCGCAGTGCGACGCGCTCGGCGCGCTGCTCGGCCGGCTGCACGGCGCGCTCGACGACGTCTGCGCCCCCATCGAACAACCCGCCGGCTATCACAGCGCCGACCCCGTCGACAGCGCCGAGCTCGCCCGCGACCTGCGCTCCCGCGCCCGGGAGCACCACCCGGCAGAGGAGTTGGACGCCCTGGTGGTGGAACGGCTCACGGAACGGCTGGATCTGCTCGCCGAGCACGCCCACCGCCGCCCCGCCCCGGAGGCCGCACCGCCCACCGGCTGGACCCACGGCGACTTCCACGGCCTCAACCTGCTCTACGACGACGGCCCGCGGGGCGGCCGGGTGGCGGCCGTCCTGGACTGGGACAAGCTCGGCCCGCAGCCACGCGCCGAGGAGGCCGTCCGGGCCGCCACGCTGCTCTTCAACGACCGCTCGTCCGGCGTCCTCGACCTGGTCCGGGTCCGCCGCTACTCACAGGCCTACCGGGCCTCCGGCGCCGCCACCGCCGAGCAGTTGGCCGCCGCCGTCCACCGGGTCTGGTGGGAGCGGCTGAACGACTTCTGGATGCTGCAGTGGCGCTACCAGCGGGCCGACCACCGGGCCGACCCGCTCTACCCCGCCTCCGCGGGACAGCTGGCGTGGTGGTGTCAGGAGTACGAGCAGGTCCTGGACGCCTTCGCCAACTGACCGCGTCAGGGGGACGACTTCGCGTCCGTCGGCTTCGGGTCCACCGGCGGCTTCGCCGTCCCCGTGCCGGCGCCCGAGGTCGCCGCCGGCGTCGTCGCCGCCGGCGGCGTCGTGGCCGGCGCGCTCCCGGTCGCACTGTGGCTTGGGGGCGTGGTCTGCGTCGGGGTCGGCGTGCCGTGCTTGCCGGTGCTCGGCGACGGCGACATGTTGTTGCCGTTGTTGCCGGTGTTGTTCCCGTTGTTGTTGCCGGGGTCGGTCGGGGCCTGCGGCTTCTTGCTGCCGGAGACCGAGGCCGGCGGGGTGGTCAGGCCGCTCTGGGCGGGCGCGCTCGGCTCCGTGCTGGTGACCGCCGGGGGCTGCGTCGGGGACACCTCGTGGTCGGTCTTGTCGCCGCTGATCGCGAACGCGATGCCCGCACCGGCCGCGACCAGCACGGCGATCGCGCCGGCCACCCAGGCCCACGGCCCGCGCCGCCGTACGGGGCCGTCCCCGGCCTCGTCCGCGCCGCCACCGTACGGGGCGCCGGCCGCCGGGTAGGGCGAGGAGGGGGTGTGCGGGCCGCCCGTGGAGTACGGCAGCACGGAGGTCTGGTCGCCCGGGCGCACCGCGCCGAAGGCCGCGGTGGCCGCGGTCTGGTCCGGCCGCAGCACCTGGGTCGCGCCGGTGTCGCCCGAGGTGGCGCCGACCCAGCCGTCCCCGGCCGCGCCGTGCATCTCGCGCAGGGCGTGCTGCAGGTGGGCGCGGAACTCGTCGGCGTCCTGGAAGCGGTCGTCCGGGTTCTTGGCGAGCGAGCGCAGCACCAGCGGGTCGAGCCCGGTCGGCACCCGGCCGTTGGCCTGCGAGGGCGGCATCGGCGGGTCCTGGACGTGCTGGTAGACCACCGACAGCGGCGTGTCGCCGGTGAACGGCGGGCGCAGCGTGAGCAGTTCGTACAGCATGCAGCCGGCCGCGTACAGGTCCGAGCGGTGGTCGACCGGCTTGCCGAGCGCCTGTTCGGGCGAGAGGTACTGCGGGGTGCCCATGACCATGCCGGTCTGGGTCATCGTGGTGGCGCCGCCGGTCAGCGCCCGGGCGATGCCGAAGTCCATCACCTTGACCGCGCCGGTGTTGGTGATGATCACGTTGGCGGGCTTGATGTCCCGGTGGACGATGCCGTTGCGGTGGCTGTAGGCGAGCGCCTCCAGCACTCCGGCGATGATGATCAGCGCCTGGTCGACCGGCGGCGCCTCCTCGTCCGCCAGCAGCTCGCGGACGGTGCGGCCCTCGACCAGCTCCATCACGATGTACGGCGTGGACTCGTCCCCGACGTACTCCTCGCCGGTGTCGTAGACCGAGACGATCGAGTGGTGGTTGAGCGCCGCGACGGCGTGTGCCTCACGGGTGAAGCGCAGCCGGGCGACGTCGTCCTGGGCCAGTTCGCCACGCAGGAGCTTGACCGCGACGGTGCGGCCGAGCCGCACGTCCTCGGCGGCGAACACCTCGGCCATGCCGCCGCGTCCGAGCCTGTGGGTCAGCCGGTAGCGGCCGTCGCCGACGGTGCTCAGCGGCACGGCTGTGCCGCGGCCCGGGGTCTGCGGGCCGCCCGCGGTGACCGGCGGCAGCGCCGAGGTCGGCGCCTCGGCGGCGGGCTCGGGAATCCTCGGGGTACCGCCGGTCCGGCCGACCGCTCGGACACCCGCGTCGTCGTCCGGCTGCTGCGTCTGTGCCATCGCTCCTCGCCCCGGGCGTTCGCTCGGATCGCGGTGCCCTGTCGCTTTCGTATCCCCGAACGCTACCGCTTCCGGCGGGAGGACGCGGCACCCCCCAACCGGCCGTAAACCGTCAGAGCAGGCCATTCCGGTCGGCGGGGAGGTCGAGGACCAGCACGTTGGCGGGGCGGTCCGCGTGGCCGAGCTTGCCGCCGGACTTCTCGTTCGCCTTGTTGACCACGATCGCGATGATGATGCCCGCGAGCACCAGCACGCCGACGATGATCCCGATCACGACCACGGCCGTCGAGCAGCCACCGCCGCCGCTGGGCGCCTTCGGCTGCTGGTACGGCGGCATCGGCTGCGGCGGCGGGGTGTGCGCCTGCGGCGGCTGCTGGAGGAACTGCGGGTGCGGCGTCCGGTAGGCCGGCGGCGGGGTCTGGTACTGCGGCTGCGGCGGCTGCTGGAGGAACTGCGGGTGCGGCGTCTGCGGAGCCTGCGGGTGCGGCGCCTGGTAGGCCGGCGGCGGGGTCTGGTACTGCGGCTGCGGCGGCTGCTGGAGGAACTGCGGGTGCGGCGTCTGCGGAGCCTGCGGGGCGGCGTGCACCGAGCGCGGGCCCTCGTTGATCACCAGCGGGGTGCTGGCCTGCAGCTTGTGCCCGTTGTCTCCGCCCTTGGCGGACGCGATCAGCCGCTCCGCCTCGTCCCGCATCGCCGCCGCGCTCTGGAACCGGTGCGCCGGGTCCTTGCGCAGCGCCTGGGCGACGAACGCGTCCACCTCGGGGGTGACCGAGCGGTTGAGGGTGGAGGGGGCCGGCGGCTCCTCCTGGACGTGCTTGTAGGCGATCGAGAACGCCGAGTCGCCGTCGAAGACCAGCTGCCCGGTGATCATCTCGAAGAGCATCACGCCGACCGAGTACAGGTCGGAGCGGGCGTCCACCGGCTTGCCGAGCGCCTGCTCGGGCGAGAGGTACTGCGGGGTGCCGACCACCATGCCGGTCTGGGTCATCGACGTGACGCCGGATTCCAGCGCGCGGGCGATGCCGAAGTCCATGACCTTGACGTTGCCCTTGCGGTCGAACATGACGTTGCCGGGCTTGATGTCGCGGTGCACCAGGCCCATGTCGTGCGAGGCCTCCAGCGCGTTCAGCACGCCGACGGTGACCTTCAGGGCCTGCTCGGTCGGCATCGCGCCGTACTGGCCGATCGCCTCGTTGATCGCGTCGCGCAGGCCCATGCCGTCGATCAGCTGCATGACGATGTACGGCGTGCTGGAACCGTCCGGGGCGACGTCCTCGCCGCTGTCGTACACCGTGACGATGTTCGGGTGCTCCAGCCGCGCCACGGCCTGGGCCTCGCGGCGGAACCGCTCCTTGAACGAGTCGTCCCGGCCCAGCTCGCTGTGCATGCTCTTCAGCGCGACCTGCCGGTCCAGCACGCGGTCGTGGGCGAGGTGCACGGAGGCCATGCCGCCCTCGCCCAGCAGCCGCTGCAGCACATAGCGGCCGTTGCCCAGGGAGAAGCCCTCGACCGCCGCGTTGCCGTGCTCGCTCATGGTCCTCTGCTCCCCCTCGGCGCGGCCGTGCTCGCCGCAGCCTGACGTTCGGTCTCGTCCGTGCGTGGTGGCCCTGCCCGCTGGACTGGCGGGCCCTGCCGCGGCGGTTCCACCGGCCGGCGACAGGGGCCAGGGTATCGGCTCGCGCCGACGGTGATCGGTCCAGGGCCGGGCCCGCTCCCCGGTCCCGGCCCCCGGTCCCGACGGCCGGGACCGGGGGCGGACCGTCGCGGTACGTCCGGTCCGGACGCGGACCGGACGCACCTGTCGCCGGGGGTGGGGCCGGACGCGACTTACAGGTAGGGACCGGAGCGGATGCCGCGGCCCTGGCCCGGCTCGTCCTCCTCCGGCTCGCCGCTGTGCAGGCCGGGCGGCAGCGCCCGCCGCATCTGCTCCAGCTGGGCCCGCGCCGCCATCTGCTGCGCGAACAGCGCGGTCTGGATGCCGTGGAACAGGCCCTCCAGCCAGCCGACCAGCTGGGCCTGGGCGATCCGCAGCTCGGCCTCGGTCGGGATGGAGTCCTCGGTGAAGGGCAGCGACAGCCGCTCCAGCTCGGCGACCAGCTCCGGGGCCAGACCGAGTTCGAGTTCCTTGATCGAACTCGCGTGGATGTCCTTCAGCCGGGCCCGGCTCGCCTCGTCCAGAGGCGCCGCCCGGACCTCCTCCAGCAGCTGCTTGATCATGCTGCCGATGCGCATGACCTTGGCGGGCTGCTCGACCATCTCGGTCACCGGGAGCTCGCGCGGCACGTCGCCCTCGTGCTCCCCCTCCCCCACCGGGCCGCCGAACCCCTGGCCCACGGGCATCCCGTCCGGTCCGACGATCAGCACCTTCTGGCCGTCCTGCGACTGCCCGCCGGCGGCCCGCAAGGGCTCCTGCGACGGGCGCTCGTTCATCGGATTCGTCATGAACAACATTCTCTCTCACTGGGGTTGGCCGGGCGGAAGCCCCCGGTCGTCCCGCCGTCCTGCGCCGCCCCTGACGACGGTACGCCGCCGGGCGCCACGCGGGTATCCGTACGGATACTCAGTTCCCGCACCGCGACCGCCGACCGTCCGTCCGCCGACCGTCCGCCGACCGCAGCCGGCGCCCGGTCCGGCCGGCCCCGCCCGCCGAACCGCAGCCGCCGACGACCCGGCCCCGCGCCGGGCGTGCCGCACCCGGCGCGGGGCCGTCCCGGGCCTCAGCCCTTGCGCAGCCGCAGGCCGACCAGTCCCAGGCCGCAGCCGATCAGGCCCAGGCCGACGCCCAGCGGGAGCTGGGTGGTGGAGGCGTCCTGCCAGTGGGCCGGGAAGATCGCGGGCACGGCGGCGACGGCGGCGACCGGCTGCCCCGTGGCCGCCGCGCCGGCGTCCGGAGCGGCCGGGACCGGGACGGCGGCGGTGTCGCCGGGTGTCCCGGTCTCCGCGGCGCCCCCGTCGGCCTCCGGCTGCTCCGCCTCGGCGACCAGCTCCGGGGCCTGCTCCGGGGCCTGCTCCGGGGCCTGCTCGGGGACCTGCTCCGGTGCCTGCTCGGGGGCCTGCTCCGGTGCCTGCTCGGGGGCCTGCTCCGGTGCCTGCTCCGGTGCCTGCTCGGGGACCTGCTCGGGAGCCTGTTCAGGGGCCTGCTCGGGGGCGTGCTCGGGGACCTGCTCGGGAGCCTGTTCAGGGGCCTGCTCCGGCCCCAGCTCGACGGCTTGGCCCGGCGCCTGCTCGGGGGCCTGCTCCGGCACCCGCTCGGGCGCCTGCTCCCTGGCCTGTCCCCTGGCCCGTTCCCTGGCCCGTTCCACGGCGGCGTCGGAGCGCTCGGGCAACGAGGCCGGGTGGTGCCGGCGGACCCACCCGCGGGCGCCGTGCGGATGCGGCGCCGGCCGCCGCGGCGGCGCGGCCGCCGGCCCGGGGACGTCCGTCCCCGCCTCCGGCGAGGGCAGGACCGTCGGCAGCGGCAGGGCCGCCGGCGAAGGCAGCGCGACGGCCGCGGAGGCGGCGGCCAGCGGGAGGGTGAGCCCGAGCACGGCCGCCGCGAACAGCCGCTGGGCGCGGCCGGGGGAGCGGCGGGAAGTACGACGGTGGTGCGGCGCCACGGGCAGTGGCCCGAGCGGTGCGTGCGGTGATGCGGCCACGGTCGGAGTCCTTCCGACGGCCGACGGCGCCCGGGGGCGGCATCGGCGGCGGGACTGCTCCGGACCAGACTCGCACGCCCCGGCCGTTACGGCATTTCGGGCAATTCATGCCCTTTCCGCCGCCGTCCGCCCCGCCCCCGGACCTTCCCCGAACCTCCCCTCGACCTCCGCCGGACCTCCCCCGCTCAGGCCCGCAGCACGACCTTCCCGACCTGCTCCCCGCGCTCCAGCACCCGGTGCGCCTCGGCCACCTCCGCCAGCGGGAGCACCCGGTCCACGACCGGCCGCACCACCCCGGACTCGACCAGCGGCCACACGTGCTCCCGAACGGCCGCCACGATCGCCGCCTTCTCCGCCAGCGGGCGCCCGCGCAGGTTGGTGGCGATCACCGCCCCGCGCTTGCGCAGCAGCGCGTTGAGGTCGAGCTCGCCCTTCACCCCGCCCTGGAGGCCGATGACCACCAGCCGCCCGTTGACCGCCAGCGCCTCCACGTTCCGCTGGAGGTACCTGGCGCCCATGATGTCCAGGATCACGTCCGCCCCGGCGCCGCCGGTGGCTTCCCGGAGCGCCTCGACGAAGTCCTGCTCGCGGTAGTCGATCAGGATGTCCGCGCCCAGCTCGGCGCACCGCGCCAGCTTCTCCTGGCTGCCCGCGGTGACCGCGACCCGCGCGCCGACCGCCTTGGCCAGCTGGATCGCCATGGTCCCGATCCCGCTCGCGCCACCGTGCAGCAGCACCGTCTCGCCGGGCCGCAGGTGCGCGGTGAGGAAGACGTTGGACCACACCGTGCAGGCCACCTCGGGCAGCGCCGCGGCCTCCTCGACGGACAGCCCCGCGGGCAGCGGCAGCAGCTGCCCGGTCGGCACCGCGACCCGCTGCGCGTAGCCGCCGCCGGCCAGCAGCGCGCACACCTCGTCGCCGACCGCCCAGCCGGACACCCCGGGCCCGAGCGCGACGATCCGCCCGGCGCACTCCAGCCCCGGGTAGGGCGAGGCGCCGGGCGGCGGGTTGTAGAAGCCCTGCCGCTGGAGGAGGTCGGCACGGTTGACGGCGGTGGCCGCCACCTCGACCAGGACCTCTCCCTCGGCGGGCACCGGGTCGGGCACCTCGGCCCAGACCAGTGCCTCGGGACCACCAGGTACGGGAATCGTCATCGCATGCATGCCCCGAACCTACTGCGGTCCGGGGCGGTTGCACGGCGCGGCTCAGCCGGTCGGCGCGACTCCGCTGGACTTGATGACGATGACCCGGTCGGTGAGCTGCAGCACGGCGGCCTCCGGCTCGGTGTAGTTGAGCACCCGTCGGCCCCGGACCACCGCGACCACCAGGTCGTCGCACTCGCGCGGGCTGTGCCCGGCCTCGGCCCGGGTGACCGGACGCTCCACCACGTCCAGCCCGTTGCCGTACGTCAGCAGGTCCTCCATCACCGCCCCGGCGTGCGGGCTGAGCATCGACAGCCCGAGCAGGCGGCCGGCCGAACTGGAGCTGGTCACCACGACGTCGGCGCCGCTCTGCCGCAGCAGCGGCGCGTTCTCGTCCTCCCGGACGGCGGCGACCACGGTGGCGGCCTTGTTCAGCTGCCGGGCCGTCAGCGTGATCAGTACGGCGGTGTCGTCCCGCTCCGGTGCGACCACCACCCGCGCGGCGGTGGGCAGCGCGGCCCGCACCAGGGTGTCGGTGCGGGTGGCGTCGCCGACCACCCCGACCAGGCCGTGCTGGGCGGCCTGGTCGATCACCTTGCGCTGCGGGTCGACGACGACGATGTCCTCCTTCTTCACCCCCTGTCCGAGCAGGGTGTCGACGGCGCTGCGGCCCTTCGTCCCGTAGCCGATGACGACGGTGTGCTCGCGCACGGTGGACCTCCAGCGGTTCAACCGCCATTGCAGGCGGGTCCGTTCGGTGAGCACCTCCAGGGTGGTGCCGACCAGGATGATCAGGAACACCACGCGCAGCGGGGTGATCACGAAGATGTTGGTGAGCCGGGCGCTGTCGCTGAACGGGGTGATGTCGCCGTACCCGGTGGTGGAGAGCGTCACCGTGGCGTAGTACGCCGCGTCCAGGAAGCTGAGTTCGCCACCGGCGTTGTCGTTGTAGCCCTCCCGGTCGAGGTAGACGATGAACGAGGTGGCGACCAGGACGGCGAGCGCCAGCAGCAGCCGGGAGCCGACCTGCCGGACGGCGGGCGCGGCCCGTCGGGCGGGCAGCACGATCCCGGCGTCCGCCCACGGCTCGGTGCCGGGCGCCGTCGTGCGTCGAAGCCGGCTCATGCGCCCACCTCGCGCTGCCCGGCCGCCGCTTCTCCCGACGCGTACCTCTTGATGGCTCCCTCTCCCCCGGCCTCCGGCCGGGGGGACCCCCACCGCTCGCTCACGGCACCTCCAGCAGTTCGACCGTCTCCCCCGCGCCCGCCCCGCCGGGCGGCACGACGGCCAGCGCCTCCGCCCGGGCGAGCCCGCGCAGCATCGCCGGCCCGTCGAAGGCCAGCGGCAGGACGCCCTCGGCGGTCCGCCGGACCGGCTGGAGCCGGGTGTCCGTACGGTGCCCGTGCAGGTCGGCCGCGACCGGTGCGAGGACGGGGGCGCCGGCCGGCCGCCCGCCGCGGGCGTGCAGCAGCGGCAGGACGAGGGTCACCATCCCGGCGACGGCGGCCAGCGGGTTGCCCGGCAGGCCCACCAGGTGACGGCCGCCGGGGAGTTCGGCCAGCAGCATCGGGTGCCCCGGCCGGACGGCGACGCCGTCCACCAGCAGTCGGCCACCGGCCTCGGCGAGCGCCCGGTGCAGGAAGTCGACCGGCCCGGCGGCCGTCCCGCCGGTGGTGACCACGAGGTCGGCGGTGGAGTGCCGCAGCGCGTCCCGGAGCAGCCCGAAGTCGTCCCGGACGTAGCCGACTTCTTCGGCCGGCTCGGCCCCGGCGGCCCGCAGCCAGGGCGGCAGCAGCGGCCCGAGGGCGTCCCGGACCAGCCCGGGAGCGGGCACCCCGGCGGTGATCAACTCATCTCCCAGGACGAGCAGTTGGACCTCGGGACGGCGGTGCACGGACAGCCCGTCGTGGCCGCAGGCGGCGGCCAGGCCGAGCACGGCCGGTCCGACCGTGGTGCCGGACGGCAGCAACTCCTCGCCCCGGCGGCACTCCTGGCCGCGCGGGCGGACGTCCTGACCGGTGCCCAGCGGCCGCGGGCCGCTGTCGTGCAGCAGCGCGCCGTCCGTCCGCCCGTGCTCACGGCGCAGTACGGCGGTGGCGCCGGGCGGCAGTTGGGCACCGGTGGCGATCTCCACGGCGGTGCCGTCGGCCAGCGGCGCCGGATCGGCCCGTCCGGCCAGCACCCGGCCGGCGACCCGCCACGGGCCGGGACCGGCGACCGCCCAGCCGTCCATCGCGGAGGTGTCGAAGGCGGGCAGGTCGGTCAGCGCGCCGAGCGGCTCGGCGAGGGTGCGGCCGAGCGCCTCGGCCAGCGGGACGGCGACCCCGGGCAGCGGGTGCGGCCCGGCCCGGCGCGCGGTCTCGCGGGCCCGGGGCCAGCTCAGCACGCCGGGGCCGGTGGCCGGTGCGGTCACGGTGGCCTGGCCGACCGCGCTCACGACTCGCCCGGCCGGCCGGCAGTTCCCCAGCCCTCGACGAGGGTCTCGGCCCGCCGGGCCGCGTCGGCGACGGCCTGCGCCCCGCCGCCCCGCTGGGCGGCCCCGTAGCCGATCAGGAAGGCGGTCAGCGGCGCGGCCGGCCGGTCCACCCCGTGCGCGACCACCCGGGCCGTGTCGAGTAGACCACGGACGTCGACGTCCAGGTCGATGCCCAGGTCGGCCTTGACCTCGGCGATCCAGTCATCCAGCGTGCGCTCCATGCGCCCATGCTGCCCGATCGGCGGTTTCACCGAGGTGTTCGCCCCGAGTGCGGCGCGCGTCGTTTCGCTCACACCGCGGTGGTGCGACCGGTGAGGTTCAGCTCCGGTCGCGCTCGCGGGCCCGTTCCAGGTCCTCCCAGGTGTCGCAGTCGTGGGCGACGCCGTCGGTGTCGCCCACCCGCGGCCCGCTCAGCCCGCCGACCAGCCGGCGCAGCGGCCTACCGGCCGGCTCGCCGAGATCGGCCAGCGCGGCGCGCAGTGCCGCGGTCCGGTAGGCGGCGGCGAGCGGCTGTTCCCGGCCGGCCGCGTCGACCAACACCGCGCGGTCCGCCGGCGCACCGGCCTCGTCGAGGGCGGTGACCAGCCGTTCCACCGTCCGCCGGTCCAGGAACGGCAGGTCGGCGGCGAGCAGCAGCACGACGTCCGCCGTGACCAGGCCGAGCCCGGCCGCGACGGCGGCCACCGGCCCGCCACCGGGTGGCTGCTCCCTGGTCCAGCGGACGCCGGCCCGCCCGCTCGGCCGGGCCGGGCCGACCACCACGGTGGTGCGGGCGCCCGCGCAGGCGGCGAGCACCCGGTCGAGCAGGGTGGTCCCGCCCACCGTCAGCCCCGGTTTGTCGGCCCCGCCGAGGCGCCGGGCGGCCCCGCCCGCCGGGACGATCACGTCGTACGGCGTCATGCGGCCAGTATCCGCCCCTGGCCCTACCGCCCCGCGGCGTCCCGGCCCTCCCCGCCCTCCGGGCCCTCCTCGGGCTCGGCGACGAGTTCGGCCTCGACGGTGTCCTCGGCCGTGCGCGCGGTGTTGGCCCGCGCGCCCAGCTCCAGGAAGGACGGCAGGGTCAGCTCCCCGTAGCGCTCGTTCATCGCCGTGACCAGCGCCTCCGGGTCGTCCGGGTGCGCGGCCAGCAGCCGGTCGAAGTCCTGGAGGTACTCGCCGGTGAAGGCGAGCACCCGGGCGGCGTCGTCGCCCTGGCCCGGGGCCCGGTGGCCGGCGATCACCCGTTCCGCACCGAGGTCGGCGATCCGGCCGAGGTTGTGCCCCCAGGTGGTGCGCTGGGCCGGGGTGGTGTCGGCGGTCCAGACGTGGGTGCCGTTGTGGACGAAGTCCCCGGCGATCACGGTGCGGATGCTCGGCACGTGGACGACCGTGGAGTCCCCGCAGTCGGCCTGGCCGAGCAGCAGCACCGGGATCACCTGGCGGTCCAGCATCAGCGGCTGCGGCAGCAGCGGGGCGGGGATCAGCGGGTGGTCCGGGACGTCGTCGCCGTACACCGGCTTCCACTGCGCGACCTTCGCGGCGACGGTCCGCCGGATGCCCTCGACCACGGCCGGGGCGGCCAGCAGCTGCGCCTCGGGGAAGAGCCGCAGCACCTCCTCGGCGCCGAAGTAGTGGTCCGGGTGCTGGTGGGTGACCACGACGGCGAGCAGCCGTCTGCCCTTGCCGGCGACCCACTCGGCCAGTTCGCGACCGGCGCTGCGGGTGAGCTGGGCGTCCACCAGGATCGCCGTCCGCTCGCCGAGGATCAGCGTGGAGGTGGCGAAGAAGGCCGACTCGGGACCGGTGAAGACGGCGACCTCCAGCGGCCGGACCGGCTGCCCGGACTCCGGCTGCCCGGACTCCGGCGGCTCGGCACCCGCGCCGGCGCTCTCCTCGGGCGGGGACGTCGTCACGGGCTGCTCCCTCTGGTCGGCGGTCGGACTTCCTGCGCCCTACAGCATGGGAGCACGGGCGGCCGAATGCGCGGAAGGCGCGCCCGGCGGGGCACGCCTTCCGGTGCACGTCACACCGTGCGCGGGAGTTCGGTCGTCAGCGCGTGGCGGCGGCGCCGCGCAGTCGCGCCAGCCGGTCGGTGACGCCCCAGGTGGTCACCCGCCACAGCGCCTCGACCACGATGTTGCGGCTCATCTTGGACGCCCCGAGTTCGCGCTCGACGAAGGTGATCGGCACCTCGGCGACCTTGAAGCCGGCCTTCACCGTGCGCCAGGCCAGGTCGACCTGGAAGCAGTACCCGGCCGAGGCGACCTCGTCCATGCCCAGGCCCAGCAGGGTCTCCTTGCGGAACGCCCGGTAGCCGCCGGTGACGTCCCGGATCGGCACGTCCAGCATCAGCCGCGAGTACGTCGAGCCGCCGCGCGAGAGCAGCAGCCGCGACTTCGGCCAGTTGACCACCCGGCCGCCCGGCACCCAGCGCGAGCCCAGCACCAGGTCGGCGCCGCGCAGCGCGGCCAGCAGCCGGTCCAGTTCCTCGGGCTGGTGCGAGCCGTCCGCGTCCATCTCGACCAGGACGTCGTAGCCGTTGTCGATGCCCCAGCGGAAGCCCGCGAGGTAGGCGGCGCCCAGGCCCTCCTTGCCCCTGCGGTGCATGACGTGGACGTGCTCGTCCTCGACCGCCAGCTTGTCCGCCAGCTCGCCGGTGCCGTCAGGGCTGTTGTCGTCGGCGACCAGCACGTGCGCCTCGGGCACGGCGGCACGGACCCGGCCGACGATCCGCTCGACGTTCTCCGCCTCGTTGTAGGTCGGGATGATCACCAGGACCTTGCCGAGATCAGCAAAACTCTGCTGGTTCACGGTCACGTACAAACCTCTCGGCCGGTGGCGGGGGTGTCCGGGACACCGGCGCCCGCACTCTGGAACGCGGCTCCGCCGGCACCACCTGGCCGGGGTGGACCTCGGTGGCGAATTGCACGCAGGGCGGAGGCTACTGCGTCCTGGCATTCTACTACCGCGCCGGGAACCGCCGGTCCGACCGCGGCACTCCCACCGGACGCCCGCCGTTTCCCCGTGGGTGACACCGGTCGGCTAGGGTCGTTTCCCTTGCCCGTGCCCAGACAGCCCGCTCCGCCGGGCCCGCCCCGGCGATCCGGACTCGGGACGTCCGGGGCCGCCCAGACAGCGAAGGAGTAGGACCGCGCGCATGGACAGGCTCGTCAACACCGTCCGCCCGTACGCCTGGGGGTCGCTCACCGCCCTGCCCGAGCTGCTCGGGCAGCGGCCGACCGGTGAGCCGCAGGCCGAGCTGTGGATGGGCGCCCACCCCGGTGCCCCGTCGCACGCCGACCGCGGCGAGGGTCCGCGCCGGCTGGACGAGCTGATCGCGGCCGACCCCGAGGGCGAGCTGGGCGCGGCGAGCGTGGCCAGGTTCGGCCCGACCCTGCCGTTCCTCTTCAAGGTGTTGGCCGCAGGCATCCCGCTGTCCATCCAGGCCCACCCCACGCTCGACCAGGCCCGGGCCGGCTTCGCCGCCGAGAACGCCCTCGGCATCCCCCAGGACGCCCCCGAGCGCAACTACCGGGACGCCAACCACAAGCCCGAAATGGTCTGCGCCCTAAGCGAGTTCGAGGGCCTGTGCGGCTTCCGCCGGCCCGCCGACGCGGCCCGGCTGCTGGCCGGACTCGCGGTGCCCGGGCTCGCCCCGGTGATCGATCGGCTGGCCGCCGGCGGGGGCACCTCCCGGCCCAAGGCCGGGGGAGAGTCCGAGTCGCTGCGCGGCGCCCTGACCGCCGCCCTCGCTCTGGACGGGGAGACCGTCCGGCGGACCGTCGAGGTGCTGGCGGCGACCGACCCCGACGGGGAGTACGCCCCGTACGCCCGGATCGCCGAGGACTTCCCGGACGACCGCGGCGTGATCGCCGGCATGCTGCTCAACCACGTCCGGCTGCGGGCCGGCCAGGCTCTGTACCTGGGCGCCGGGGTGCCGCACGCCTACCTGTCCGGCGTCTGCGTCGAGCTCCAGGCCAACTCCGACAACGTACTGCGGGCCGGCCTCACCCCGAAGCACATCGACGTGCCGGAGCTGCTGGAGGTCGTGGTCTTCGCGGCCGGCGCCCCCGAGCTGCTGGAGCCGGTCCCGGTCGAGGGCACCCCGGGCGAGGAGCTCTACCCCGTCCCGATCGACGAGTTCCGGCTGTCCCGCTTCGTGCTGGACGGCGCCGCGCGCGAGATCGACGGCCGCACCCCGCAGATCCTGCTCTGCACCGAGGGCGGCGCCCGGCTGACCGCCGCCGACGGCACCGTGCTGGACCTGGCCCGCGGCCAGTCCGCCTTCCTCCCCGCCACCGGCGCCCCGACCCGCCTCTCCGGCTCCGGCAGCACGCTCTTCCGCGCCACCGTCACCGTCTGACTCCCCGCCCCGACGCCGGGGCCGGGCTCAGTCCCGGGTCATGTCGACGAAGCGCGAGTAGTGGCCCTGGAAGGCCACCGTGATGGTCGCGGTCGGACCGTTACGGTGCTTGGCGACGATCAGGTCGGCCTCGCCCGCGCGCGGCGACTCCTTCTCGTAGGCGTCCTCGCGGTGCAGCAGGATGACCATGTCGGCGTCCTGCTCGATCGAGCCGGATTCGCGGAGGTCCGAGACCATCGGCCGCTTGTCGGTGCGCTGCTCGGGGCCACGGTTCAGCTGGGAGAGCGCGATGACTGGCACTTCCAGCTCCTTGGCCAGCAGCTTGAGGTTTCGGGACATGTCCGAGACCTCCTGCTGACGGTTCTCGGCCCGCCGGGAGCCGCCGGACTGCATCAGCTGGAGGTAGTCGATGACGATCAGCTTGATGTCGTTGCGCTGCTTCAGCCGGCGGCACTTGGCGCGGATCTCCATCATCGACAGGTTCGGCGAGTCGTCGATGAACAGCGGCGCCTCGCTGACGTCCGGCATCCGGCGGGCGACCCGGGTCCAGTCGTCGTCCGTCATGTTCCCGGAGCGCATGTGGTGCAGCGCCACCCGGGCCTCGGCGGAGAGCAGGCGCATGGCGATCTCGTTGCGGCCCATTTCGAGCGAGAAGATCACGCTCGGCAGCTTGTGGTGGATCGAACAGGCCCGCGCGAAGTCCAGCGCGAGCGTGGACTTGCCCATCGCGGGGCGGGCCGCGATGACGATCATCTGGCCCGGGTGCAGCCCGTTGGTGAGCTGGTCGAAGTCGGCGAAGCCGGTCGGCACGCCGGACATCTGGCCCTGCCGGGAGCCGATCGCCTCGATCTCGTCGAGGGCGCCCTCCATGATGTCGGCGAGCGGCGCGTAGTCCTCGTTGGTGCGCTGCTCGGTGACGGCGTAGATCTCCGCCTGGGCGGCGTTGACGATCTCGTCCACGTCGCCCTCGGCCGCGTAGCCCATGCCGGCGATCCGGGTGCCCGCCTCGACCAGTCGGCGAAGCACCGCGCGCTCGTGCACGATCTGGGCGTAGTACTCGGCGTTGGCCGCCGTCGGGACGGAGTTGACCAGGGTGTGCAGGTACGCGGCGCCGCCGACCCGCTGGAGCTCGCCGCGCTTGGTCAGCTCACCGGCCACGGTGATCGGGTCGGCCGGCTCGCCGCGGGCGTAGAGGTCGAGGATCGCGCCGTGGACCATCTCGTGCGCGGGCCGGTAGTAGTCGGCCGGCTTGAGCACCTCGACCACGTCGGCGATGGCGTCCTTGGAGAGCAGCATGCCGCCGAGGACGGACTTCTCGGCGTCCAGGTCCTGCGGTGGGACGCGCTCGAAGCCGTCCACCGCGCCCGCGCCGTCGCCCTCGTCCCGGCGCTGCCAGCCGCCCTCGGGCCGGCCGCCCTTGCCACCCTTCTGGAAGCCGCCCTTGCCGCCCTTCTGGAAGCCGTCGCGGCCACCGCCCTGACGGTCCTCGCCGCGGTTGCGGGAGACCGGCAGCCGGTCGCCGGGGCCGTCCGGGAAGGGGGCGTCGTCGTAGGCGCCGACCGGGAAGGGGTCCTCGGCGGTCTGCCAGTCATCCTCCGGCGGCGGGGCGTCGTGGTCGTCGTACTGGGGGCCGGTCACGCGTGTTCCCCGATCAGCGAGTGGTGCGAAGTTGGAGCGGGCTTGCCGGTGGCTGGGTGGAGCGGATCCTCTTTGTACGCCACGGCTCCGACAAATCGGACGCCGGGGGCGGCGGGAGTGTCGGGCGGAGGGCCCACGCTAAAGCGCCGGGCGCCCTCGCGCCAAGGCGGTTATCCACAGGGGGTGTGGATGAGCGGCCCCGTCCTGTGGAGAACTGCCGCAAAGCTGTGGACACCCCTGTGGACGTCCCTGTGGATAACCGGACGATCGATCCACCGTCAATCTGTTGACCTGGGATTACCTCATTCCGGGCCTGTGCATGAGAAATTCTTCACACACCTCCGAACGGCTGTGGGCACAGAGCGGGCGAACCGCGTCGCTCAGGGTTTCGAGTAATAGGCATCTGGCTCTTACATCCATTACCTGTGGATGAGTAGCCTGGTGCCCATGACCGCCTCGCCCCCGACCCCGGCCCCCTCGCGCCGCCGGCACGACCGGGAGATCCTCGCCCTGGCCGTCCCGGCCTTCGGCGCGCTCGTCGCCGAACCGCTCTTCCTGATGGCCGACTCGGCGATCGTCGGCCACCTCGGCACCCCCCAGCTGGCCGGGGTGGGCGTCGCCTCCGCCGCGCTCTCCACCGCGACCGGCGTGTTCGTCTTCCTCGCCTACGCCACCACCGCGGCGGTCGCCCGCCGGATCGGCGCCGGGGACCGCCGGGGCGCCGTGCAGCAGGGCGTCGACGGCATCTGGCTGGCGCTGGGCCTGGCCGTCCCGGTGGTCCTCCTCACCCTGCTGCTGGCCCCCTGGGCGGCCGACGCACTGGGCGCCTCGGCGACCGCCGCGCCGCACGCGGTGACGTACTTGCGGATCAGCTCCCTGGGCATCCCCGCGATGCTCATGGTGCTCGCCGCCACCGGGGTGCTGCGCGGTCTCCAGGACACCCGCACACCGCTGGTGGTGGCGGTCGCGGGCTTCGCCGCCAACATCGGCCTGAACGCCGGCCTGGTGTACGGCGCCGGGCTCGGGGTGGCCGGCTCGGCCTGGGGCACCGTGCTCGCCCAGACCGGGATGGCCGCCGCCTACCTGGTCGTGGTGGTCCGCGGAGCCCGCCGGGAGGGGGCCTCGCTGCGGCCGGACCCGGCGGGCATCCGGGCCGGCGCCAGGGCTGGCGGCCCGCTGCTGGTCCGGACGATCAGCCTGCGCGCGGTGCTGATGACCGCCACCGCGGTGGCGGCCCGGCTCGGCGACGACCAGGTGGCCGCCCACCAGATCACCATGACGCTGTTCAACTTCCTGGCCTTCGCGCTGGACGCCATCGCGATCGCCGGCCAGGCCATCATCGGCCGCTACCTGGGCGCCTCGGACGCCCCCGGCGCCCGGGCCGCCACCCGGCGGATGGTCGAGTGGGGCATCGTCTCCGGGCTGGTCCTCGGCCTGCTGGTGGTGCTCGCCCGCCCGCTGTACGTCCCGCTGTTCACGCCCGACCCGGTCGTCCGGGCCCAACTGGACACCGCCCTGCTGCTGCTCGCGCTCACCCAGCCGGTGGCCGGCCTGGTCTTCGTGCTGGACGGCGTGCTGATGGGGGCCGGCGACGGCCCCTACCTGGCCTGGGCCGGGCTCGCCACCCTGGCGGTGTTCGTCCCGGTGGCCCTGGCGGTGCCGGCCACCGGCACCGGACTGGCCGGGCTCTGGTGGGCGATGAACCTGTTCATGCTGCTGCGGGCCGGCTTCCTGGTCTGGCGCGCCCGCGGCGGCAAGTGGCTGGTCACCGGAGCGGTGCGCGGCTGAGGGCGGGAACCGACCGGAAAAGACCGAGGGCCGGACTCCCGGAGGAGTCCGGCCCTCGGGCCTGGGCTACGGAGCTCAGGCAGCCACGACGGCGACGTCGAGGTTGGCCACGACGTCCGAGTGCAGCTTGACCGAGACCTTGTGGGAGCCCACGGTCTTGATCGGCGAGGCGATCGCGACGGCGCGCTTGTCCACCGCCGGGCCGCCGGCGGCCTTGATGGCCTCGACGACGTCGGCCTGGGTCACCGAGCCGAACAGACGGCCGGCGTCGCCCGAGCGGACGGCCAGCTTGACCTGGACGCCCTCGAGCTGACCCTTGACCTCGTTGGCGGCCTCGAGGGTCTGGATGGCGTGGATCTTCCGGGCGCGACGGATGGCGTCGACGTCCTTCTGACCACCCTTGGTCCAGCGGATGGCGTAGCCACGCGGGACCAGGTAGTTGCGGGCGTAGCCGTCCTTGACCTCGACGACCTCGCCGGCGGAGCCGAGACCCGGCACCTCGTGCGTGAGGATGATCTTCATTACTCGGTCACCCTCTCTTAGCGCGCGGTGCTGGTGTAGGGCAGCAGCGCCATCTCACGGCTGTTCTTCACGGCCGTGGCGACGTCACGCTGGTGCTGGGTGCAGTTGCCGGTCACCCGGCGGGCACGGATCTTGCCGCGGTCGGAGATGTACTTCCGCAGCAGGTTCGTGTCCTTGTAGTCAACGTAGTTGACCTTGTCCTTGCAGAAGACGCAAACCTTCTTCTTCGGCTTGCGAGCAGGCGGCTTCGCCATTGTGTGCTCCATTTGGGGTTCACGGTCCGGCGGGCGTCCGGGGACGCCGGCTGCCGGACCGCACGAAATCTGTCAGCTCTTAGAACGGGGGCTCTTCCGAGTAGCCGCTGCCACCGGACGGGGCACCCCAGCCGCCGCCCTGGTTTCCACCGGACGGGGCACTGGAGGCCCAGGGGTCGTCGGAGGGGCCGGACTGGCCGCCGCCGGAGTTTCCACCCCAGCCACCGCCGCCCTGCTGGCCGCCACCGCCGCCGCCCCAGCCGCCACCGCCCTGGCCGCCACCCTGCTGGCCGCCGAAGCCGCCACCGGGGCCGCCGGACCGGTTGGCCCGGGTGACCTTGGCGGTCGCCGAGCGCAGGCTCGGGCCGACCTCGTCGACCTCGACCTCGAAGACCGTCCGCTTCTCGCCTTCCTTGGTCTCGTAAGACCGCTGGCGCAGTCGGCCCTGCACGATGACGCGCATGCCGCGCTGCAGCGACTCGGCCACGTTCTCCGCCGGCTGCCGCCAGACGTTGCACGTGAGGAAGAGGCTCTCGCCGTCCTTCCACTCGTTCGTCTGACGGTCGAAGGTGCGGGGGGTGGACGCGATGCGGAACTTCGCGACCGCCGCACCCGACGGGGTGAAGCGCAGCTCGGGGTCGTCGACGAGATTGCCGACGAGGGTGATGACGGTCTCGCCTGCCATGGTGGTGATGACCTCTCGGGAAGATGTCCGTTCACCGCTGTTTCACGTGAAACAGCGGACGCGAGCTACCCGAGACCCGAAGGCCTCAGAGGTGGCTCAGTGGGTGTCCGGGCGCAGGACCTTGGTCCGCAGAACCGACTCGCTCAGGCCCAGCTGGCGGTCGAGCTCCTTGACGACCTCAGGCGTGGCCTTGAGGTCGATGACCGAGTAGATGCCCTCGGACTGCTTGTTGATCTCGTAAGCCAGACGGCGGCGACCCCAGGTGTCGACCTTCTCCACCTTGCCGCCGGCGTTGCGGACGACAGCGAGGAAGCTCTCGATCAGGGGGGAGACAGCGCGCTCCTCGACCGAGGGGTCGAGGATGACCATCAGCTCGTAGTGACGCATGAGTAACCCACCTCCTTTGGACTCAGCGGCCACGGTCTCTCCGTGGCAGGAGGGTTGTGCGTAGCGTCGGCACCGGAGCAGTGACGACTCCGGCCCACCGTAACGGCAGGGTCGGACAGTCGGCCCCGCTCCACCCGGAAGAGGGTGCAAAGGGGGCACAACTACACCAGTGCAGACGGCACAGCCTACCCGCACCCGGACGGCCGAACAAAACGCATAGGGGTTGTGAGAGCGACCCAAGCACCGCAATCTGGACGGAACGGGATCCCTGCCCGTTCGTCTCCACGCCAGGAGGTGGGACCCATGGCCCAGTCCGTCCACCGCATGCCCGCCCTCACGCTGAACACCGACGGCCACCCGCACCCCCGCGAGAACGCCCTGGTGGGCATCACCGCCCTGCTGGGCGTGATCGCCTTCACCACCTCGTTCTTCCACAACCTGCACCTGCTGACCTCGTGGACCGGCCTGTTCGGCATCATCACGGGCCTGTGGGGCATGTTCGTCTCGGTCACCACCGCCGAGCGCTTCGTCCTGATGATCACACTCGGTGCCGCCGCCATCGGCTTCTACCTCGGCATCGCCCGCGGCGGCCTCTGGGGCTGACCCGCCCCCGGACCGCCCCCGCGCCGCCGCCCCGCGCCGGCGCCCCCGCCTGACCCCGTCCCGCCCCGTCGCCCCACTGGGACCGAGCCCACAGCGCCCGTCCGGAACCCTCGCCGCCCCCGTCGCGTATCTGCAAGAGGAGACAGGTATCCGACGGGGGCGGCGCCGTGCCCGCAGCGGCGGGCGCCCGAGCCCCGGACGATAAGGTCAGCCCAGAACCTGGGGCCACCGCAGCCCGACCGACGAGGAGCACCGAGCACATGAGCCTGCGCCTGAGGACGATCACCCGCGAGGAGCACCTCGCCTTCATCAGGAGCCGCGCCTCGGCCAGCCACATGCAGGTGCCGTCGTGGGGCGACGTGAAGGCCGAGTGGCGGTCCGAGTCGATCGGCTGGTTCGACGACGCCGACCAGCTCGTCGGCGCCGGCCTGGTCCTCTACCGCCAGCTGCCCAAGCTCAAGCGCTACCTCGCCTACCTGCCCGAGGGCCCGGTCATCGACTGGTTCGACCGCGACCTCGACCGCTGGCTCTCCCCGATGCTGGCGCACCTCAAGTCTCAGGGCGCGTTCTCGGTGAAGATGGGCCCGCCGGTGGTCATCCGCCGCTGGAACGCCCCCACCATCAAGGAGGCCATCGCCGCCAAGCAGGCCAAGCGGCTGCGCGACGTCGAGGCCGACTGGTACGAGGCCCGCGCCTTCGAGGTGGCCGACCGGCTGCGCAAGGCAGGCTGGCTCCAGGGCGAGGACGGCGGCGCCGGCTTCGGTGACGTCCAGCCCCGCTACGTCTTCCAGGTGCCCCTGGCCAACCGCTCGCTGGACGACATCCACAAGAACTTCAACCAGCTCTGGCGCCGCAACATCAAGAAGGCCGAGAAGAGCGGCGTCGAGGTGATCCAGGGCGGCTACGACGACCTGCCGATCTTCCACCAGCTCTACCTGGTCACCGCCGAGCGCGACAAGTTCACCCCCCGCCCGCTGGCCTACTTCCAGCGGATGTGGAAGGCCCTCGTGGCCGAGGACCCGAACCGCATGCGGCTCTACATCGCCTACCACGAGGGCGAGCCGCTGGCCGCCACCACGATGCTGGTGGTCGGCGAGCACGTCTGGTACTCCTACGGCGCCTCGGCCAACCACAAGCGCGAGGTCAAGCCGTCCAACGCCATCCAGTGGCGGATGATGCGCGACTCCTACGCCCTGGGCGGCGGGGTGTACGACCTGCGCGGCATCAGTGACACCCTGGACGAGAACGACCACCTGTTCGGCCTGATCCAGTTCAAGGTCGGCACCGGCGGCCAGGCGGCCGAGTACCTCGGCGAATGGGACTTCCCGCTCAACAAGCTGCTGCACAAGGCCCTCGACCTCTACATGTCCCGCCGCTGAGGAGGCTGACCCGATGACGCTGTCGCTCTACCTCGACACCGAACGCTGGCGCACCCACCAGCGTTCCGTCCTCGCCGAGTTCCCCGGCCTGGTGCCGGTCGCCAAGGGGAACGGCTACGGCCTGGGCAACCACCGGCTGGCCGAGGAGGCGACGCTGCTGGGCACCGGGGTGCTCGCCGTCGGTACCGCGTACGAGGCGGCCGACGCCGCCGAGTGGTACGGCGGCGAGCTGCTGGTGCTCACCCCGTACCGGGTCGGCGAGGAGGTGCTCCCGCTGCCGCACGCCCGGGTGATCCGGACGGTGGCATCGGTGGACGCCCTCCGCACGCTGCCCGGCGCCCGGGTGGTGGTGGAGTGCATGACGACCATGCGCCGGCACGGCGTGAGCGCGGCCGACCTGCGCACCGTCGCCGCCGAGCTGGAGGGCGTCGGCTTCGAGGGCCTGGCGCTGCACCTGCCGATGGACCGGCCGGACGGCTCCAGTCCGGTCGAGGAGGTCGCGTACTGGGTGGACACCGCCCAGGCGGCCGGCATCCCGGTGCACACGGTGTTCGTCAGCCACCTCGGCGCCGCGGGCATGGACCAGCTCGCCCAGCGGTACCCGCAGACGGTCTTCCGGGCCCGGATCGGCACCCGGCTCTGGCTGGGCGACCACGCCGCGCTGGAGGTCCGGGCCACCGTCCTGGACGTCACCCCGCTGCAGAAGGGCGACCGCTACGGCTACCGCCAGCACCCGGCGCCCGCCGACGGCCACATCCTGGTGGTCGCCGGTGGCACCGCGCACGGCATCGGCCTGGAGGCGCCCAAGTACGTGGCGAGCATGGGGGCCCGGGCCAAGGGCATCGCCCGGGCCGGCCTGGCGACGGTCAACAAGACCAAGTCGCCGTTCCACTGGGCCGGCAAGCAGCTGTGGTTCGCCGAGCCGCCGCACATGCAGGTCTCGCTGCTGTTCCTGGACGGGGACACCAAGCCCCCGGCGATCGGCGAGGAGCTCGGCCTCCAGGTCCGCCACACCACCACGCACTTCGACCGCGTGGTGGACCGCTGAGCACCGCCCTGGGCGCTCGGCTCGCTCGCGCCAGCGCCTAGGCCTTCTCGGCCGGCTCCGGCGGTTCGGGCTCGTCGAGCCACTGCTCGGGGCCGGCCGGCGCGTACGCGGCGTAGCTCTCCTCCTCGCGCAGCCGGCGGGCGGTGCCCAGCACGGCCACGTCCGGAGCCCGGTCCAGCACCCCGCCGGAGGGGTCGTCGCTGCCGTCCCAGCGGACCGGGTCGCGGTCCGGGTGGAGGACGTCGCGGACCACCAGGGCGACCAGGTAGAGCGTGCCCAGCAGGTGCAGCCCGATCGCGAAGTGGTACCAGCCCTCGCTGATCCCGTGCTGCTTGGAGCCGGTGACCAGGCCCAGGTGGGACCAGATGCCCAGGGTGTAGAGCACCTCGCAGGCCTGCCAGATCAGGAAGTCCCGCCAGCGCGGCCGGGCCAGCACCGCGAGCGGCAGCAGCCAGAGCGCGTACTGCGGCGAGTACACCTTGTTGACCAGCACGAACAGCGCGACCACCAGGAAGGCCAGCTGGGCGAGGCGCGGCCGGCGCGGGGCCGAGAAGCCGAGCCACGCTATGGCCAGGCAGCCCAGCACCATCAGCACGCCGATGTAGACGTCGAGGTCGGCCAGCCCGGCGCCGCGGCGCTGCATCAGGATCAGCCAGAACGAGCCGTAGTCCTCGCCGCGGTGCTTGCTGAACACGTAGAAGGTCGACCAGCCCCGCCAGTTGACCAGCATGATCGGCAGGTTGACCACCAGCCAGGAGCCGACCGCGCCGCCCAGCATCACCCGGAACTCGCGCCACTTGCCGGCCCGCCAGCAGAGCACCAGCAGCGGGCCGATCAGCAGCAGCGGGTAGAGCTTGGCCGCGGTGGCCAGGCCGATGAAGACGCCGGCCCAGCCCGGCCGGGCGCCGGCCCACCAGGCCATCGCCACGGCGGCCAGGGCGACCGCGAGCAGGTCCCAGTTGACGGTGCCGTTGAGCAGCAGGACGGGGGCGAGCGCGAACAGCAGCGCGTCCCACGGGCGGCGCCGGTGGGTGCGCGAGAGCGCCACCACGGCGACCACCGCGCAGGCCATCAGCATCCCGGCGTTGATCGCCCAGAACCACTGCTCCTGGCTCTGCCGGTCCCCGCCGCCGGGCGTCAGCCAGGCCGCGACCTGCATGAACAGGCCGGTCAGCACCGGGTACTCCAGGTACTGGAGGTCCCCCGAGGAGCCCGGGATGCGGTCCACGTACGGGTGCAGCCCGGCCGCGAAGCCGCGTCCGGAGAACAGGTGCGGGATGTCGCTGTAGCAGGCGTGGATGTACTGCGGTGAGCCCGGCTGGAACCAGGCCTGCTCGTAGCAGGGCAGCTTCTGCACCATGCCGAGCACCGAGACCACGATCACCGCGAGCGCCAGGAAGCGCGCCGGGATCCACCAGGAGACGCCGAGCAGCGCCCGGCGGCCGGGGGGCCCGCCGAACACCTCGCTGCCGGCCGCCGCCACCGGGTCCTCGTCGGCCGGGACGACGACGGTGTTGACCGCCGGCGCGGCCGTGGCGACGGCAGCCGGGAGGGGCCCTGCGGCGGCGCCGGACCCGACCGGGCCGGCGGTTTCGTCACGATCGCTCGACGTCATGCCGGACATCCTGCCGCACCGACCCCGCCGGGACGAGGAGGCCCCCGCAACGGTCCGCGCCCCGGTACGGCGGGCGGGTGTGGCAATCGTGACGAATCCGGCAGCGGTCCCGTCGTCGGCGGCGGCCCCCGACGGAAAGGCGGCGGAGGACGGCGAAGAGGCGACGGCCCCGACGGTAAACGGCGGTGGCGGCCCTCCGGGGAGGACCGCCACCGCCGTTCCGGGTTCCACCCGGCCCGGGCTACTGCCCGGCCGGGCCGCCCTGGAGGCCACCGGTGTTGCTCGGCGTCGGCTTGCCGCCGCCTCCGCCGTTGTGGCCGCCGCCGTTGCCACCGCCCGGCGTGGTGCTGTCCGTCGGCGCCGGCGGCGTCGGACAGCCCACCACCGGCAGGCAGGTGTTGCTCGGGTGCGGGTCCTTGGTCGGCTTGGTGCTCGGCTGGTCACCGGGGCAGTCCACGCCGGGCACGCAGGTCTGGGTGGGCTGCGGCTGTACCGGCGGCTGCGCCGGCGCCTGGGTCTGCGCCGGGGCCGACGGGGTGTCGGTCGCGCTCGGGCTGGTCGTCGGGCTGTTCGTGGACGGCGCGCCGGAGGAGTCCACCTCGGTGCCGACCGGCTGCGGGGTCGGGAAGTCCATCTTCTTCTCGTTGGCCAGCGCGGCCCTCATGTACCGGGTGAAGACGTCGGTCGGGATGTCACCACCGTGGATGGACTCCTTGCCGCCGGTGCCGTTCAGCGACTGCCGCTCGTGCTTGGCCGGGTCCTCGCGCCACATGGCGACGCTGGTCACCAGCTGCGGGGTGTAGCCGACCCACCAGGCCGACTTGTTCTGGTCGGTGGTACCGGTCTTGCCGGCCACCGGGCGGCCCAGGTCCTTCGTCTTCTTACCGGTGCCGTTGGCGGCCACGTTCACCAGCACGTCGGTGACGTTGTCGGCGACGGCCGGCTCCAGCGCGACCTTGGGGTCCTTCTTGCCGAAGCCCGGGCGCTCCACGCCGCTCACCTCGACCTTGGTGACCGAGTACGGCTCGGACTCCTTGCCGCTGGCCGCCAGGGTGCCGTAGGCGGTGGCCATCCGGATCGGGCTGATGGTGGAGGTGCCGAGCGGGAAGGTCGCCGTCTTCGGGTCGGCGAGGCTCTCCTTCTTGATGCCCATCTGCACCGCGATGTCGGCCACGTTCTGGCCGCCGACGTCCTGGTTGAGCTGGACGAAGGGCACGTTGTACGAGAACTGCATGGCCTGGCGCAGCGAGACGTAGCCGCGCTTGCCGGAGTCCTCGTTCTTCTGCCGGTACGGCTTGCCGTCGTCGCCGATCACCAGCGAGCCGTCCGGCTTGCGGATCTCGGACATGTCGTCGGCCAGGTAGCGGCTGTCGGCGTTGATCCGCTTCGGCTTGCCCTTGTCGTCCTTCGCGGTGAGCACGCCGGTCTGCATCGCGGTGGCCAGCACGAAGGGCTTGAAGGTCGAGCCGACCTGGACGCCGGTGGCGTCGGCGTTGTTGTCGAAGTGGCCGTTCTCCACGCCGTCGCCGCCGTAGAGGGCGACGATCGCACCGTCGCCGGGGCGGATGCTGGCGGAGCCGAACTGGATGTTGGTGTCGTTGTCCGGCCGCTTCTGCGGGTTGAGGTTCTCCGCCTTGACGTCGTCGACGGCCTTCTTCAGGGCGTCGACCTTGTCCTTCTCGAAGGTGGTGTAGATCTTCAGGCCGCCCCGGTCGATCATCTGCTGGGTGATCGTCTTGTCGGTGGCCATCACGTACTTGTTGGCGGTGTCGACCAGGTAGCTGATCTCACCGTTCATGTTGGAGCTGGGCTTCTGCGGGATCGGGTCCGGGAACACGTTGCACTTGGCGCGCTCGTCCGGGGTGATGGCCTTGGTGTCCACCATCTGGTCCAGGATCCAGTTCCACCGGCCCTGGGCCCGTTCCTTGTTGGCCGGGTTGGTGGGGTCGTAGTACGTCGCGCCCTTGAGCAGGCCGGCCAGCATGGCGCTCTGGCAGACGTTGAGGTCCTTGGCGTTGACCCCGTAGTACGCCTCGGCGGCCGCCTGGGCACCGTTCGCACCGCGGCCGAACCAGCTGGTGTTCAGGTAGCCCTTGAGGATCTCGTTCTTGTCCTTGTCCTGGTTGATCTTCAGCGTGATGAAGAACTCCCGCACCTTGCGGGTGAGGGTCTGTTCCTGGCTCAGGTAGGCGTTCTTCACGTACTGCTGGGTGATCGTCGAGGCGCCCTGGGTCTCGCCGCCCTTCGCCATGTTGTACACGGCGCGGAGCATGCCCTTGGGGTCGATGCCGCTGTCGGTCCGGAAGCTCTTGTTCTCCGCGGCGATGACGGCGTTCTGGAGGTTGGGGCTGATGTCGTTGAGCTCGACGATCTGACGGTTGGTCTGGCCCTTGCGGGTCATCTCCGTGTTGTCGGCCCAGTAGTAGATGGTGTTCTGGTTGTTCACCAGGGCGTTCAGCTCGGGGACCTGGGTGGTCTGGTACAGGTAGAACACCAGGCCCACGAAGCAGCCGAAGACCAGCAGGAAGCCGCTCAGCCACTGCTTCCAGGACGGCAGCCAGCGCCGGACGCCGGTCTTGCCGAACCGCGGGTAGTCGATGAAGCGCTTCTTGCCGGGGCCGGCGGCCGCGGCCGCGGAGGCGGAGGCGGAGGCCGCGGCGGGACCGCGCTTGCCGCCCCCCTTGCCCTTCTTCTGGGCAGCCTTGCGCAACTCCGCACGGGTCATCCGGGGCTGCTGTGCGGTCTCCCTGACCCCCGAGGGGCGTCGCCGGCCGACACCGTCCGAGCGCAGCTCGTCGGGCCCCTGGCCACCGCCCCGACGGCCGCCGCCTCCCGGGGGCTGCTGCCCGTCACCGCCCGGGTCGGGCGTCCTTCGCCGTCGCTCGCTCATCTTCCAGCTACTCCTCGCCAGGCGTTTCCAGCCTGAAGGCAGGGTTCACGTCCGATGCCCGCAAACCGCCCTGATCCCGGAGGTGGTCCTCGTGCACACGCGACAGCGTACGCAGCACTGAAATACAACTAATCGGACATCAGTTGCCAATGGGCACAAAACAACGACAGATCATTACACGCCCGTTGCCAACCCCACCCGCGCGTCGGCTTGTGATCACATTCACGCGTGCCCCTCTTGCCCCCGTCCGGAGGCGGGTTTACTGTTCTCGATATATCGAGCCGATACATCGAAGCGGAATACCGCCGAATGCGACGGCCGGACGGACGTCGAGCGGGAGGAGGACGGCAATGGGCAGGCGCTCAGGAGTGCTGGAGTTCGCCGTGCTCGGACTGCTCCATGACGCCCCGATGCACGGCTACGAGCTGCGCAAGCGGCTGAACATCCTGCTCGGGACGTTCCGCGCGCTCTCCTACGGGACGCTCTACCCCTGCCTGAAGAACCTGGTCGCCCAGGGATTCCTGGTCGAGGACAACCCGGACGTCGAGTACGTCCCGGCCACCGCGCTCAACGGCAAGCGGTCCAAGATCGTCTACCGGCTCTCCGCCGAGGGCAAGCAGCGCTTCGAGGAGCTGCTCGCCGACTCCGGCCCGGACGCCTGGGAGGACGAGCACTTCGGCGTGCACTTCGCCTTCTTCGGCCAGACCGACCGGGCCGTGCGGATGCGCGTCCTGGAGGGTCGCCGCAGCCGGCTGGAGGAGCGGCTGGAGCGGATGCGCAGCTCGCTGGCCCGCGCCCGCGAGCGGTTCGACGACTACACCGTCGAACTCCAGCGGCACGGACTCGAGTCGGTGGAGCGCGAGGTCCGCTGGCTCAACGAGCTGATCGAGACCGAGCGGTCCAACCGCACCGCCCGGACCGGCCCCGATGCCGCCGGCCCCCACAAGACTTCGGACGGCCGTGGCCAGGAGGGCGGGTCCCAGGACCCGTCCGGTCCACCGTACGACCGCCCGGGGCGCTCCGCCCAGGAGCGCTGACACCGCGCCAGCCCTGTGCCGCGCGGCAGGATCGGGCGCCTCGCGCCCGCACATGCAGTCATCGAAGAAGCAGGACGAGTTCCGCCGACCCCGGCGGTCCTCATGAGATCACAGGGAGCAACCGGAATGGGTTCGGTTCGCGTAGCCATCGTGGGCGTGGGCAACTGCGCCGCGTCGCTGGTGCAGGGTGTCGAGTACTACAAGGACGCCGACCCGGCCGGCAAGGTCCCCGGGCTGATGCACGTCCAGTTCGGTGACTACCACGTCGGTGACGTGGAGTTCGTCGCCGCCTTCGACGTCGACGCCAAGAAGGTCGGCTTCGACCTGGCCGACGCCATCGGCAACAGCGAGAACAACACCATCAAGATCTGCGACGTGCCGCCGACCGGCGTGACCGTCCAGCGCGGCCACACCCTCGACGGCCTGGGCAAGTACTACCTGGAGACCATCGAGGAGTCGGACGAGGCGCCGGTCGACGTCGTCCAGGTCCTCAAGGACCGCCAGGTCGACGTCCTGGTCTGCTACCTGCCCGTCGGTTCCGAGGACGCGGCCAAGTTCTACGCCCAGTGCGCCATCGACGCCAAGGTCGCCTTCGTGAACGCCCTGCCGGTGTTCATCGCGGGCACCAAGGAGTGGGCGGACAAGTTCACCGAGGCCGGCGTGCCGATCGTCGGTGACGACATCAAGTCCCAGGTCGGCGCGACCATCACGCACCGCGTGATGGCCAAGCTGTTCGAGGACCGCGGTGTCATCCTCGAGCGCACCATGCAGCTGAACGTCGGCGGCAACATGGACTTCAAGAACATGCTCGAGCGCGAGCGCCTGGAGTCCAAGAAGATCTCCAAGACCCAGGCCGTCACCTCGCAGATCCGCGACCGCGAGCTGGGCGCCAAGAACGTCCACATCGGCCCCTCGGACTACGTGGCCTGGCTGGACGACCGCAAGTGGGCCTACGTCCGCCTCGAGGGCAAGGCCTTCGGCGACGTCCCGCTGAACCTGGAGTACAAGCTGGAGGTCTGGGACTCCCCGAACTCCGCCGGTGTCATCATCGACGCCGTCCGCGCCGCGAAGATCGCCAAGGACCGCGGCATCGGCGGCCCGATCCTCTCGGCCTCCTCGTACTTCATGAAGTCCCCGCCGGTTCAGTACTTCGACGACGAGGCCAAGGAGAACGTCGAGAAGTTCATCCGCGGCGAGGTCGAGCGCTGAGCGCTCGAGCACTGAGGGGCGGTCCGAAGTCCGAGGTTTGAGATCTGAGCTGCCCCGTAGCTCGCAGGAAGGGCCCACGGTCTGGGGACCGTGGGCCCTTCACGTTCTCGCAGCCAATGTTTCACGTGAAACGGCGACCGGTTCCGTGGCACCCTGGGCAGGTGGCGATCACCGAGAACGGCAGCACCCACCGGTCCGCGCACCGGGCCACGCTCCTCGACCTGTTGAAGGGCCGCGACTTCCGGCGGCTGCTGACCGCCCGGGTGCTCTCCCAGCTCTCGGACGGCGTCTTCCAGGTCTCGCTCGCCGCGTACGTGGTCTTCTCCCCCGAGAAGCAGTCGTCCCCCGCCGACATCGCCTCGGTGCTGGCCGTGATGCTGCTGCCGTTCTCGGTGATCGGCCCGTTCGCCGGCGTGCTGCTGGACCGCTGGCGCCGCCGCCAGGTGCTCTACTTCGGCAACCTGGCCCGCTTCGGGCTGGGCCTGGGCACCGGCGCGCTGCTGCTGGCCGAGGCGCCGACCTGGCTGTTCTTCGCCTCGGCCCTGCTGGTCACCGCGCTCAACCGGTTCATCCTGGCCGGCTTGTCCGCCGCCCTGCCCCGGGTGGTGGAGCAGGACCAGCTGGTCACCGCCAACGCCCTCTCCCCCACCCTCGGGACGGTCGCGGCCGCCTCGGGCGGAGGCATCGGCTTCCTGCTGCACCAGCTGATGGCCCCCGGGCCGAAGGCCGACGCCGCACTGGTCTCGGTGGCCGCGCTGCTCTACCTGTCGGCCGCGCTGGCCGCCCGGCGGATGGACCGCGACCTGCTCGGCCCGGACCGGCACGAGGACCGCCCCGGGCTCGGCCAGGCACTGGTCCGGGCAGCCGTCGAACTCGGCGCCGCGGTGCGCCACCTGGTCCGGGACTGCCGGCCCGCCGTGCACGCGCTGGCCGCCGTCACCGCGGCCCGGTTCTGCTACGGCGTGCTGATCGTGGTCGTGGTGATGCTCGCCCGCTACACCTTCAACGACCCGACCGACAGCGCGGCCGGGCTGGTCACCCTCGGCCAGGCGGTCGGTCTGTCCGCCGCCGGGTTCTTCGTCGCCGCTCTGGTCAGCCCCTGGTGCACCCGCCGGCTGGGCCTGGCCGGGTGGATGACGGCCTGTCTGGTCGCCCCGGTGCTCTTCGTCCCGGCGCTGGGCCTGAGCTTCACGCTGGTGCCCTGTCTGATCGCCGCCCTGCTGCTCGGGGTGGTCACCCAGGGCACCAAGATCTGCGCCGACACGGTGGTGCAGGAGTCGGTCGAGGACGAGTACCGCGGCCGGGTCTTCGCCATCTACGACGTGCTGTTCAACGTCGCCTTCGTGGCCGCCGCCCTGGTCACGGCGCTGGTGCTGCCGCTGTCCGGCCGCTCGGTCGGGGTGGTGATCGGGGTCGCCGGGGTATACGCACTGACGGCGGTGCTCTACCTGCGCTCCGCCCGCCGGCGCCCGCTCCCCCACTGACCAGGCCCTCCCGGGAGCCCTCGGGGGTTCGCGGCCGAAGGTGCCCACCGACTCGCTAAGGTATCGGACCTGTCGGATCGACAGAACTCTGTCTCGGGGGACGAACTGATGAGCACACCACCCAATCCGTACGGACCGGCCCCGGTGGGGCCGCCCGCGGCACCTCCGTACGGGGCACCCGTTCCCCCGCCGGCCGGGCCGTACGGACCGCCGCCGGCCTACGGGCAGCCCACGCCGCCGGCCCCGCCCGGCTACGGCCCGCCACCGGCCTACGGCCCGCCACCGGCCTACGGACAGCCGCCGCACGGCCAACAGCCCTACGGGCAGCAGCCGTACGGACAGCCGGGCCCCAATCCGTACGGGCAGCAGCCGGGCCCCAACCCGTACGGCCCCCCGCAGCCCGCCCCCGCTATGCCGCCCACGGCGCCCGCACCGGCCGCCAAGCGCGGCATCCGCTCCAAGCTGCGGGTCGTCGGGCTGGTCGGCGGCTGCGTCGCACTGGCGGTGGGCTACTTCGTGGCCGGGCCGAGCGTCAGCAGCGCCAAGCCCGGCGACTGCGTGCGGGCGAGCGGCTCGCGCGACGTCGAGATCGTCAAGTGCACTGACAGCAAAGCGAATTACCGTGTCCTGGCGAAGTTCGAAGGCACCACGGACGTGACCCGCTGCAAGCAGACGCCACAGACCACGAGCGCGGTCTCGGGCAAGAGCGGCCGCCGCTGGAACAAGAAGCGGTACGTGCTCTGCCTCGGCCCGCTGACGCCCGCCACCACCGGTGTCCCGCCGGTGAAGAAGTCCTGAGCGACTCAACCGCACGGCAGAGGGGTGGCCCCGGCCGAGCGCCGGGGCCACCCCTCTGCCGTGTCGGGCTCTGGCTCAGCCCTGCTGCTCGGCCCACCAGGCCCGCAGCGCCGAGACCGCCTCCTCGTGCTCCATCGGGCCGTGCTCCAGCCGGAGTTCGAGCATGTGCTTGTACGCCTTGCCGACCTGCGGGCCGGGCGTCAGGCCGAGCAGCTCCATGATCTGGTTGCCGTCCAGCGCCGGGCGGATGGCGTCCAGTTCCTCCTGCGCCTTCAGCTCGTCGATCCGGGCCTCCAGACCGTCGTAGGTACGGGAGAGCGCGGCGGCCTTCTTCTTGTTGCGGGTGGTGCAGTCGGAGCGGGTCAGCTTGTGCAGGCGCTCCAGCAGCGGCCCGGCGTCGGTGACGTAGCGGCGCACCGCGGAGTCGGTCCACTCGCCGCCGCCGTAGCCGTGGAAGCGCAGGTGCAGCTCGACCAGGCGCGAGACGTCCTCGGTCAGCTCCTTGGAGTACTTGAGCTCGCGCATCCGCTTGCGGGTCATCTTGGCGCCGACCACCTCGTGGTGGTGGAAGGAGACCCGGCCGTCCAGCTCGAAGCGGCGGGTGCGCGGCTTGCCGATGTCGTGCAGCAGCGCGGCCAGCCGCAGGGTGAGGTCCGGGCCGTCCTGCTCCAGGTCGATGGCCTGCTCCAGGACGGTCAGCGAGTGCTCGTAGACGTCCTTGTGCCGGTGGTGCTCGTCGCGCTCCAGCCGCAGCGCGGGCAGTTCGGGCAGCACGTACCCGGCCAGGCCGGTGTCGACCAGCAGCCGCAGGCCCTTCACCGGGTGCTTGGCCAGCAGCAGCTTGTTCAGCTCGGCCTGGATCCGCTCGGCGGAGACGATGGTGAGCCGCTCGGCCATCGCGGTCATCGCGGCGACCACCTCGGGCGCCGGGTCGAAGTCCAGCTGGGCCGCGAAGCGGGCGGCCCGCATCATCCGCAGCGGGTCGTCGGAGAAGGACTCCTCGGGGGTGGCGGGGGTGCGCAGCACCCGGGCCTCGAGGTCCTCCAGGCCGTGGTGCGGGTCGACGAAGCCGCGGCCGGGCAGGTCGACGGCCATCGCGTTGACCGTGAAGTCCCGACGGACCAGGTCCTCCTCGATGGTGTCGCCGTAGCTGACCTCGGGCTTGCGCGAGGTGCGGTCGTACGCCTCGGAGCGGTAGGTGGTGATCTCGATCAGGAAGGAACCCTCGGGGGTGTCCTTGCGGGCGCCGACCGTGCCGAAGGCGATGCCGACGTCCCAGACCGCGTCCGCCCAGCCCTTGACCAGCTTGAGCACCTGCTGCGGGCGGGCGTCGGTGGTGAAGTCCAGGTCGTTGCCCAGCCGGCCGAGCAGCGCGTCCCGGACGGACCCGCCGACCAGCGCCAGCCGGTGACCGGCCGCCTGGAACCGGCGGGCGATCTCGTCGGCGACCGGCGACACCCGCAGCAGCTCTTGGAGGCCGAGGGTCTGGGCCTCGCTCAGGCCTGGTACGACCTGGACGGCGGTGCTGGAACGGTCGGTGCGCGCGGTGGGCTCATTGGCAGTGGACACGGCTCACAAGGGTACGTGGCCGGACAGGTCAACCGCCCGCGCGTTCTGGGCGTCTCACCCCACAGCCCGCAACACTGCACCACGGGCTGCATCGTTACCATGCCGGTGGACGAGTCTCGGGCACCGGACAGGGGATGCGGTGTCGCGCGCCGCGACCACCGCGGAACCTACCCGCGGCAACGGTGCGGCTACGGCGTCGGGCGAAGGGTTCCAGGCGTCGGGCGAAGAGTTCCAAGAGGGTCAGGCGAAGACCGTCGGGCGGACCGCGCCGGACGGACAGCATCAGCAGCGAACGATCGAGAACGGCGAGGGCGAAGCGAGTGAGTGAGCCGGCACGGCACTCGGGCCTGGGGGCGCACCGACAGCCTGGACGGGCCGAACGCCCCGCCGAGGGGCGTCATCCGGCCCGGCGGGCACGCCGTGCGGGCCTGCGCCTGGCCGCGGCCTGCGCGGCCGTCCTGACCCTCTTCACGGCCTCCCCGGCCGGTGCGCTGCCGGCCGGCGGCAACGTCCGGCCGGCCGGCGACTCCACCGCCACGGCCGAGTACCCCGTGGTGGTGACCATCGACACGCTGAACCCGCAGGTGGCCGTCCCGAACGGCACCGTGACGATCACCGGGCACGTCGCCAACGCCGGCAAGTCGGCGGTCAAGGGCGCCCACGCGGCCGTCCGCAAGCCGAACACCGGCAGGCCGCTGGACCGGCGCAGCGACCTGGCCAACGTGGCCGCCCGCTCCACGCCGGACAACAGGGACGGCGTCGAGCTGGACAGCCCGCAGTACGCCCTGCCGGAGCTGGGCCCGGGGCAGAGCCAGCCGTACACCCTGAGCGTCGCGGTGGGCGACCTCGGGCTCTCCGCGAGCGGTGCGTACGAGCTCGCGGTGGACGCCTGGGGCGGCACGGCCGACAACCCGCGCGACCGCGCCCTGGGCATCGCCCGGACGTTCCTGCCGTACAACGCGGGCGCCGAGGCGCAGCCGACGAAGGTCACCACGATCTGGCCGCTGGTGCACGCACCGGTGGTGGCCGCCCAGACCAGCACCGACGGCAACGACCAGACGATCGCGGTGCTGCGCGACGACAGCCTGTCCGCCGAGTTCGCCCCGGGCGGCCGGCTGTACGAGCTGGTCGACACCGGTGCCAAGCTGAACGGCCTGACCTGGGTGATCGACCCGGACCTGCTGGACGCCGCGCTCGCGATGACCAGGCCCTACCGGGTGCAGAAGCCGGGCACCGAGGCGTCGGGCAAGTCGGCCAAGGACGACAACACCGTCCAGGTGCAGCCCTCGGCCGCCGCCGTCGCCTGGCTGGACAAGCTGCGGGCCGCCGTGGCCAAGCCGGGCAGCCAGGTGGTCTCACTGCCGTACGCCGACCCGGACCTCGCCTCGATCGCCCACAACGGCTCCGACCTGACCGGGATGACCACCGCGCTGAGCAAGGCGGCCACGGCCGGCCGGCTGACCGTCGAGGGCCGGCTCTCGGTGGACACCCGCTCGGACGTCGCCTGGCCGTACCAGGGCTACCTCGACCAGCAGATCGCCGCCCTCGCCCAGCAGGCGGGCAGCGGGACGGTGCTGGTCAACGGCGGGAGCATGCCGGAGGCGGACTCGCTCAACTACACCCCGAGCGCGGCCCGTCCGATCGGCAACGGGCAGACCGCCGTGGTCGCCGACGAGACCGTCTCCGCACTCTTCGACCGGGACCTGAGCAGCCCGCAGGCGCAGACCGAGTCCACCCAGCGCTTCCTCGCCGAGACCTTCGCGATCACCCACGAGCAGCCGCAGAACCAGCGCGGGCTGCTGGTCATGCCCCCGCGCGAGCTGAGCGCCACCGGCGCCAAGGCGCTGGCGAGCGCCCTCCAGACGGCGGACGGCAAGTGGATCTCCTCGGTCAAGCTGGACGCGGTGGCCCAGTCCGCGGCCGACCCGAAGGCCAACACCGCCGTCCCTGCGCCCACCGACTACCCGACCCAGGCCCGTGCCTCCGAGCTGCCGGCCGACGACCTGAGCAGCACCGACGGGATCCAACACGACCTGGACACCCTGATGCGGGTGCTCACCCTGCCGCAGCGGGTGCGCGGCCCGTTCAGCGCCGCGATGGTCCGCTCGCTGTCCACCGAGTGGCGCAGCCAGCCGGCGGCCGGGAGCACCTACCGCACCGGCGTCCAGAAGTACCTGAAGGAACTGACCGGTGCCGTCCAGGTGCCGAAGAAGAACGTGGTCACCCTGTCCGGCGACACCGGTCTGCTCCAGGTCAGCGTCCGCAACGACCTGACCCAGACGGTCACCAACCTGAAGCTGGTGCTCACCTCGGCCCAGCCGAACAGGCTGCGGGTGAGCAAGGAGGAGGAGCTGGTCCTCCCGGCCTCGCAGAGCGTGACGCTCCGCTTCAACGCCGAGGCGCACAACAACGGGTCGGTCGCGATGACCGCCCAGCTGTGGACCACCGGCCCCGACTCCCGGCCGTACGGCGAGCCGCAGCAGTTCCGGGTGGAGGTCACCTCGGTCACCAACGGGGTGCTGTACATCTTCGCGGGTGCCGGCGTCCTGCTGCTGCTGGCCGCCCTGCGCTTCATGCGCCAGCGCAAGCGGCGCGGCGGGCAGCCGCACGAGGACGGCGACCAGCCGGTCGGGGACGGCCCGGCGACGGACGGCGGCGACGCGGAGCAGGACACGCCGCGGGACGCGGAGCAGGACGCGGCGGAGGCCTCCTCGAAGGACCGGCCGGCGGATCCCGCCGGGCCCCCGGCACCGGACGGGACCGACGGCCCGGACGGCGCCCCCGGTGACGGTCCCGCGCAGACACCGCGTGGCAGCAGCCCGGATGGCCGGGATCGGGCCGCCAGTGATGAGAAGGTTGGTCCTTGATACCGCCGATCCCCCGCACCGCCGGGCCGGCCTCCCCCACGACAGCGAAGAGGTGACATGACCGGGCGCAGCGAGGAGCGGCCGTCGGGCCGCGGTGAGAGCCGGCCGGGCGCCGAGTCGCCGTCCGGCGACTGGTACGTGGCCGACACCTACGCCCAGGACCCGTACGCGGCGGACGCGTACGGGCACCCGCAGGACGGCCAGGACCCGTACGGTCTGCGGGCCGGTCGGCCCGCCGCGCCCCAGCCGCCGGCCGCCGCGTACGACGTGCCGCCGCAGCTGCCGCCGCAGGGCGGCGGCTACCCGACGCCGGTGCCGCCGACCCCGTACCAGGCCGCGGAGCAGTTCTCGGCCCCGGTGCCGCCGGTGCAGCCCGGCTGGGACACCCCGGCCCAGGCCGCCTGGCCGCAGGAGTCCGCCCCCGCGCAGGCCCCCGGCGGGCACTGGGGCGGCGCCGAGCAGCCCCGGCCGCAGTGGGAGCCGGGCCCGGCGCACTCCGCCTGGGACACCGAGACCACCGAGTACGTCGGGGTGGACGCGCTGTTCGGCGGCCGCCCGGCACAGGCCGCGGCCCAGCCGCCGGTCCCCCAGCCCGCTCCGGCACCCCAGCCGGTCCAGCCGACCGCCCCCGCGGCCGGCCCCGCGCCGTACCCCCCGGCGACCGGCTACCAGGGGCAGCCGCCGCACGGCGGCGCCCCGGGCGGACAGCACCACTTCGTGCCGCCGATCGAGTTCGACCCGCCGCTCTCCGAGGAGGAGGCCACCATGCAGGTGGCCGCCGTAGCGGTGCCCCCGGCGGTCGAGCCGCTCGCGGACGTCGTCGCCGAGGAGCGGGCCGCCCACCAGGCGCCCGCGCCCGCCGCCGAGCCCGCCAGGGCGGCCGGCGGCGGCAAGGTCTCCAGCCTGCTGAACTCCAGCGCGATCATGGCGGCCGGAACGCTGGTCTCGCGCGGCACCGGCTTCGTCCGGACCATGGTGATCACCGCGGCCATCGGCGTCGGCGTGATGGGTGACTCGTACAACGCCGCGAACACCCTGCCGACCCTGCTGTACATCCTGATCGGCGGCGGCGCGCTGAACGCGGTCTTCGTGCCGCAGCTGGTGCGCAGCATGAAGAACGACGAGGACGGCGGCACGGCGTACGCCAGCCGACTGCTCACCCTGGTGATGGTCGGGCTCGGCGGCGTGGTCTTCCTGGCCGTGCTCGGGGCACCCGTGCTGGTGCAGATGATCGCCCACTCCACGATGGCGACCCCGGAGAGCGCCGAGACCACGGTGGCGATGGCCCGCTACTGCCTGCCGACCATCTTCTTCATGGGCATCCACGTGGTGATGGGGCAGATCCTCAACGCCCGTGGCCGCTTCGGCGCGATGATGTGGACCCCGGTCCTGAACAACATCGTGGTGATCTTCACCTTCTCCGCCTACATCTGGGTCTACGGCGGGTTCGGCACCACCCACGTCACCCCGGAGGGCATCTCCCCCGAGGGCGTGCGGCTGCTCGGCCTCGGCACCCTGATCGGTCTGGCCGTCCAGTCGCTGGCGATGATCCCGTACCTGCGGGCCGCCGAGTTCCGCTTCCGGCCGCGCTTCGACTGGCGCGGCCACGGCCTGGGCAAGGCCGCCCGGCTGGCCAAGTGGACGTTCTTCTTCGTGCTCGCCAACCAGGCCGGCTACCTGGTGATCACCCAGCTGTCCACCAAGGCGGGCGCCGCCGCTGCGGCGGCCGGCCACAACGGTGTCGGTCTGGCGGCGTTCTCCAACGCGCTGCTGATCTGGCAGCTCCCGCAGGCCGTGATCACCGTGTCGATCATGAGCGCGGTGCTCCCCCGGCTCTCCCGGGCGGCGGCCGACGAGGACGCCGGAGCCGTGCGCGACGACATCTCCTACGGTCTGCGCACCACCGCGGTGGCGGTCGTCCCTGCGGCCTTCCTGTTCCTGTCCCTCGGGCCGGTGATCGGCCGGGCGATCTACGCGGTCGGCGGCAACGACACCGTCCTGAACGACGCCACCAACGTCGGCCTGATGCTCTCCGCGTTCGCGCTGGGCCTGATCCCGTACTCCGCCCAGTACGTGATGCTGCGCGGCTTCTACGCCTACGAGGACACCCGCACCCCGTTCTCCAACACCGTCTGGGTGGCGGCCTGCCAGGCCGGCTTCGCGCTGCTGTGCTGGCTGGTGCTGCCCGCCGAGTGGACGGTGACCGGCCTCGCCTTCGGCTACGGCCTGGCCTACGCCATCGGAGTGGCGGTCGCGATGCCGAAGCTGAAGAAGCGGATCGGCGGGCTGGACACCAAGCGGATCGGCCGGACGTACAGCCGGCTGGCCGCCGCCGGCGTCCCGGCCGCTCTGGTCGGCCTCGGTGCCAGCCTGGGCGTCCAGCAGGTGCTCGGCGGCTGGGCGGGCAGCGTGGCGGCCCTGGTCGTGGCCGGCGGCCTCCAGCTGGCGGTCTTCGTGCTCATCGCGAAGCGCCTGCGGATCGAGGAACTGAACTCCATGCTGGGCATGGTCCGCGGCCGACTGGGCCGCTGACCGTCCGACCACCGGCCGGACGAGCGGGCGCCCTGACCGGGCGTCAACGGGAGCGGCACGCTCCTCCGCTCGTCCGGCCGAGTGCTGCGTCACCCGTCGGTCGGGGTCCGTCCGGCCGCCGGATGGCGACCCGGTGTCGGATCTGCACCACATCTCTCCACCCGCATGCAACCGCGCGGACGTCCCAGCGGTCGTACCCGGTGGAGAAGAGTGGGCACAATTGTCCTGGAGCACAGGGCCGCCGACCCTCGGGCTCCAGCGACTCTCTCAGGCCGGGGCGACACAAGGGGAGGCAGGACCACGGTGGCTGATGGCACCAAGGCCGTCGTCGACACGTCAGCAGCTGACGCGGCGACGGACGAGGCCGCGCTGGCCGCGGCGATCGACGAGCTCGCGGGCTCGGAGGACGCCGGCGAGGGCGCCTCCGCGGACGCCCGCCGCAAGGGCGCCACCACCGCTGCCGCCGCCGCGCGCACCGAGCCGGACGAGGCCGTGGACGACACGCCGGAGGCCGGACCGGAGGCCGCCTCCGGCGAGGAGACCTCGGAGATCACCGCCCCGCTCTCGGTCCAGGAGCTGCGCGCCGAACTGGCCGCCGGCTCCCCCCGGAAGAAGCCCGCCCCCGAACCCGCCCGACCCGCGCGCCGCCCCACCGACCCGCAGCCCACGGTCGACCCGCGCGACACCGCCACCCTCCCGCGCACCCTCCCCGCCCCGCAGCGCCGCAGCGGCGACATGATCGGCCACCGGTACCGGCTGGAGGAGTGCATCTCCCAGACCGAGACCTTCAGCAGCTGGCGCGCCGTCGACGAGAAGCTGCGCCGGGCCGTCGGCGTCCACCTGATGGCCTCCGGCCACCAGCGGGCCCGCAAGGTGCTCGCCGCGGCCAAGTCCGCCGCGCTGCTCGGCGACCCGCGCTTCGTCCAGGTGCTGGACGCCGTCCACGAGGGCGAGCTGGTCTACGTCGTGCGGGAGTGGCTGCCGCACTCCTCCGACCTGGCCAAGCTGCTCGCGAACGGACCGATGGAGCCGCACGAGGCGTACCAGATGGTCCGCCAGGTCGCCGACGCCGTCGCGGCCGCCCACCGGCGCGGGCAGGCCCACCTGCGGCTCACCCCGCGCTGCGTGCTGCGCACCGACAGCGGCCAGTACCGGATCAACGGCATCGCGGTGGACGCCGCGCTGCGCGGGCTGCCCGAGGAGGGGGCCGAGGACGCCCAGCGGGCCGACACCCGTGCGATCGGCGCGCTGCTGTTCGCCGCGCTCACCCACCGCTGGCCGTACCCGGAGGACCGCTACGACCTCCAGGGCCTGCCCAAGGGCCTCCAGAACGCCGCGCCCGACCAGGTCCGCGCCGGGGTCCACAAGGGCCTGTCCGAGCTCGCCGCGCGGGCGCTGTTCGACCAGCCGCCGCACCACGCCCGGCCGATCAGCACACCGGAGGAGCTGGTCCGGGCGATCGCCCAGATGCCCCGGATCCGCCAGCCCGAGCCGGAGCTGCCCGCCTTCCCCACCCCGCCCCGGCACAACACCCACGCGCTGCCCACCGCCCCCAACCCGACCCGGGTCGCCGACACCACCGTCGCCCCGCTGCCGGCCTCGTCCCGCCCCGTCTCCTCCCGGCGCGCCCGGCGGCGTCTGCGCCGGGTGATCAAGGCCACCGCCTGGACGGTCGCGCTGGGCGCGATCGGCGTCGCCTCCTGGCAGTTCGTCGACACCCTTCGGCACACCGGGGGGCCCACCGCGTCCCCGGCCCCGTCGGTCAGCAGCACCGCGCCGAGCCCGCAGGCCAGCACCCACAACCCGGTGCAGCTCACCGTCAAGGGCGCGCAGTCGTACACCCAGCCGGGTGACGGGACCGAGGGCAGCGACAACCCGGCGAAGGCCGTGGACGGCGACCCGAACACCGTCTGGAACACCCAGTGGTACAACGACCAGTTCGGCCTCAAGGCCCCCGCCCTCAAGTCGGGCACCGGCCTGTTGATCGACCTCGGCTCGCCGCAGGCGGTCTCCTCGGTGAGCGTCCAGTTCGGCGGCGAGCACACCGCGGAACTGCGGGTGCCCACGGCGGCGGCCGCCGCCAACCCGATGTCGGCCAGGCTCGACGGCTTCACGGTCGTCGGCAAGAAGAACGGGGCCAACGCCGAATACACCCTCGACACCCCGGTCACCACGCGCTACCTCTTGCTCTGGCTGACCGCTCTGCCGAAGGATGGCGCCGGGAAATTCACCGGCCAGGTCGCCGAGGTCAAGGTCTTCGGCTGACCGCGGTTCGGTGGATCCGGCACGAGGGCAGGGGGTCGAGGCGTGACGGTGGCGGACGACGACGCGGCACTGCTCGCCCGGCACGTCGCCGGCGACCCGGCGGCCTTCGGCCTGCTGGTGGACCGCCACCGCGACCGGCTCTGGGCGGTCGCACTGCGCACCCTGGGTGACCGCGAGGAGGCCGCCGACGCCCTCCAGGACGCCCTGGTCTCCGCCTTCCGCGCCGCCGCCGGCTTCCAGGGCCGCTCGGCGATCACCACCTGGCTGCACCGGATCGTGGTCAACGCCTGCCTGGACCGCGCCCGACGCAGCGCCACCCGCCGCACCACCCCGCTCGACGAGGACCCGCAGCGGCTGGACACCCTGGTCGGCGCCGCCGAGCCGGCCGACTCCCCGGTGGTCCGGGCCGAGCTGCACCGCGAGCTGACCGCAGCACTCGCCGAGCTGCCCGCGGCGCAGCGGGCCGCGCTGGTGCTGGTCGACATGCAGGGCTACCCGGTGGCCGAGGCCGCCGAGCTGCTGGGCGTCCCGGTGGGCACAGTGAAGAGCCGCTGCGCGCGCGGCCGGGCCCGGCTCCTCCCCCTCGTCCGGCACCTGCGCGAGCCGGATGTTTCACGTGAAACAGCGCCCGCGCCCGGCTCGGCCCCGCCGCGCCGGGGCACCACGGGGAACCCGAAGCGCCCCGGAGCCGTCACAGGGACGGGCCCGGGCGCCGGCCGGACGGTCCTGGAAGGAGACGCGAGCACCCGATGAACGCCCACCCCTCCTTCCCCGACGCCGCCGACGGCCACCCCCCGGTCGAGCAGCTGGCCGACCACGCCGAGGGGCTGATCGACTCCCCGGACACCGCCGCGGCGCTGCGGCGACACCTGGACGACTGCGCCGAGTGCCGGGAGACCGTCGACGCGCTCGCCGAGGTCCAGGCCCTGCTGGGCGACGTCGAGACCCCGCCGATGCCGGCCGACGTCGCCGCCCGGCTGGACGCGGCGCTGGCCGGGGCCGCCGCGGAAGGGGCCGCCGGGAGCGGACCCGACGCCGGCCAGCGGCCGCAGGAGGCCTCCGCGGCGGGCCGCCGGACCGAGGCCCCGGCCGGGCCCCCGCACGCCGCCACGGCGCCCGTCACGCCCTCCTCCGCCGCCTCCCGGCCCGCGGAGGGGCCCGGGGACCGCCCCTCCGGACGGCCCGGACCGGCCACCGGCCCCGGTCGTGCCCGCCCCCGTCGGCGGCGCTTCTCCCTGCTGCTCGGCACGGCCGCCGCCCTGGCCGCCCTCGGGCTCGGCGGGGCACTGCTGCTGCACCCCGACGACCGGTCCGACCCGGTGACGGCCACCGCGGGAGGCGCCCCGAGCACCACCGCCGACGGCCACGGCATCCCGCACCTGTCGGGCGCCGGCACCGACTACCGCGAGGACGAACTCGCCACCCAGGTCCAGCAGTTGCTCGCCCGTTCGGAGAACCCCCCGGGGCTGCGTGCCACCGGACCCGCCAAGTCCGAGACCGCCCTGCCCGCCGACGGCGCCCGCCCGCAGCCCGACTCGCCCCCGCCAACCGGCTCCCCCACCGGTTCGGGCTGCCCGGCCCCCGCCGACGGCACCCCGCTGGCCACCGACCGCGGCAGCCACCACGGTGCTCCGGTCGACGTCCTGGTCTACCCGCTGCCCGGCCGACCCGGCTTCGTCGACGTCTACCTGCGCTCCCCCGACTGCGGTCCGGTCGTCCTCCACCAGACCGTTCCCAGCCGCTGACCGGCGGTTCCCATGCGATCCACGCCGATGGCGCCACGCCGCTTCCGGACCCCGGGCGCCTGGTACTGATCCGCCTGGGAATGCGAGACACTGGTCAGTCGTTGTCCCGGGCGGCGGAGCAGGACCGCCCTCCCCGCAGCAAACGCGGGTCGCGATGCGAACCAGGAGAAGCAGTGAGCGACGTCCGTAACGTGATCATCATCGGTTCCGGCCCGGCCGGGTACACGGCTGCGCTCTACACGGCCCGTGCCTCCCTCAAGCCGCTGGTCTTCGAGGGGGCCGTCACCGCCGGTGGTGCGCTCATGAACACCACCGAGGTCGAGAACTTCCCGGGCTTCCGGGACGGCATCATGGGCCCCGAGCTGATGGACAACATGCGGGCCCAGGCCGAGCGCTTCGGCGCCGAGCTGATCCCCGACGACATCGTCGCGGTCGACCTCACCGGTGACATCAAGACCGTCACCGACTCCGAGGGGAACGTCCACAGGGCGCGCGCCGTGATCGTCACCACCGGCTCCCAGCACCGCAAGCTCGGCCTGCCGAACGAGGACAAGCTCTCCGGCCGCGGCGTCTCCTGGTGCGCCACCTGCGACGGCTTCTTCTTCCGCGACCAGGACATCGCAGTGGTCGGCGGCGGCGACACCGCCCTGGAGGAGGCGACCTTCCTCTCCCGCTTCGCCAAGAGCGTCACGATCATCCACCGCCGGGACACCCTGCGCGCCTCCAAGGCGATGCAGGAGCGCGCCTTCGCCGACCCGAAGATCCGCTTCGAGTGGGACAGCGCGGTCGAGGCCATCCACGGCGACCCGAAGCTGAGCGGCGTCACCCTGCGCGACACCACCACCGGCGAGACCCGCGAGCTGGCCGTCACCGGTCTGTTCATCGCGATCGGCCACGACCCGCGCACCGAGCTCTTCAAGGGCCAGCTGGACCTGGACGCCGAGGGCTACCTCAAGGTCGAGGCCCCCTCCACCCGGACCAACATCCCGGGCGTGTTCGGCGCCGGCGACGTCGTGGACCACACCTACCGCCAGGCCATCACGGCCGCCGGCACCGGCTGCTCCTCCGCCCTGGACGCCGAGCGCTACCTGGCCGCGCTGGACGACCTGGAGTCCAAGGCCGCCGCCGTCGCGGTCTGAACCCTCCCCGATCCACCCCCGCGGGGGTGTTCCACGTGAAACACCCCCGCCCCGGCCGGGCAGAAACAGAACGGGCCCATCCGTTGTTCTCCCGGCAGCAGTCCCCTCCGTCCTAACCCGAGGAGTTCCCGTGGCCGGCGCCACCACCACCGTCACCGATGCGACGTTCGAGAACGACGTCCTGAAGAGCGAGAAGCCCGTACTGGTCGACTTCTGGGCCACCTGGTGCGGCCCGTGCCGCCAGGTCGCCCCGGTCCTGGACGACATCGCGGCCGAGCACGGCGACAAGCTGACCATCGCCAAGCTCGACGTGGACGCCAACCAGGCGACCGCCGCCAAGTACGGCGTCATCTCGATCCCGACCCTGATCGTCTACAAGGACGGCGAGCCGGTGAAGTCCATCACCGGTGCCCGTCCGAAGGCCGCGCTGCTGCGCGAGCTGGCCGAGTTCATCTAGGCCTTCCGGTCGTCGACCGCACGGCGGCGGGGCTCCCCTCGGTGGGGAGCCCCGCCGCCGTCGTTCTGCCGGGACCCGCCGGACGGGTTTCAGAACGGCCGCAGTGCCGGCTCCTTGCGCCCGCCGCCGAGCAGCCGCTCCAGCGCCCCCTCCACGTCCCCCCGCCAGGAGAGCGTCGTCCGCGCCTCCAGCCGCAGCCGCGGGTAGCGCGGGTGCGGGCGGACGGTCTTGAAGCCGACCGCGAGCAGGTGGTCGGCCGGCAGCACGCAGCTGGTCGGCACCCGCCCGGACGAGCCGAAGGCCTCGATCGCCCGCACCCCGCGCCCGATCAGGTCCTTGGCCACGGTCTGCACCAGCACCCGGCCGAGCCCCTGGCGCTGGTAGCCCGGCAGCACCCGGCTGACCATCAGCTGAACGGCGTCCGGCGAGACCGGACTGGTCGGGAAGGACTGTGAGCGGGGGACGTAGGCGGGTGGCGCGTACAGCACGAACCCGGCCGGCTGGTCGTCCACGTAGACGATCCGGCCGCAGGAGCCCCACTCCAGCAGCACCGTGGAGATCCACCCCTCCTTCTCCAGCTCCGGCTTGCCCGCCTCCACCGCCTCCCTCGCGCTGACCGGGTCCAGCTCCCAGAACACGCAGGAGCGGCAGCCGGTCGGCAGGTCCCCGAGGTTGTCCAGCGTCAGCGGAGCGATCCGCCGTCCCATGGCCCCACCTCCTCCTCCCTCTCACGGTCGAGCATTCCCCCACGAACGCCGATGGGTGCATGTTTCACGTGAAACAGCGCTCACGTGGAACACGCACCCATCGGGTCGTTCCCCTCGGCCGGCCGGTCCGGCTCAGCCCTGCGACAGCCGCAGACCGTCCTCACCGGGGGCCATGCTGTCCAGGATCCGGTTCAGGTCCTCCACCGAGCCGAACTCCAGCACCACCTTGCCCTTGCCCAGCTTGCCGCCGCGCTGCGACACCTCGACCTTGACCCGGGTGTCGAAGCGGTCCGACAGCCGGCTCGCCAGGTCGTTGAACGCCGGGGAGTTCAGCTTGCCGGCCTTCGGCGCCTGGCGCTTCGGCTTCTGCTCCAGCTTCATCACCTTGACGATCTCCTCGATGTTGCGCACCGTGAGACCCTCCGCGATGATCCGCTTGGCCAGCCGCTCCTGCTCGTCGGAGTCCGGCACACCGAGCAGCGCCCGGGCGTGCCCGGCCATCAGCGTTCCGGCCACCAGCCGGCGCTGGACGGACGGCGTGAGCTTCATCAACCGCAGGGTGTTGGTGACGTGCTCGCGCGAGCGGCCGATCCGGTCGGCCAGCTCCTCGTGGGTGCAGGAGAAGTCCCGCAGCAGCTGGTCGTAGGCGGCCGCCTCCTCCAGCGGGTTCAGCTCGGCCCGGTGCAGGTTCTCCAGGAGGGCGTCCAGCAGCAGCTTGTCGTCCTCGGTGGCCCGGACGATCGCCGGGATCCGCTCCAGCCCGGCCTCCCGGGAGGCGCGCCAGCGGCGCTCGCCCATGATCAGCTCGAAGCCGTCGGCACCGACCTGGCGCACCACGATCGGCTGGAGCAGCCCGACCTCCTTGATGGAGGTGACCAGCTCGGCCAGCTTGTCCTCGTCGAAGACCTCACGCGGCTGGCGGGGGTTGGGGGTGATCGCGTCCAGCGGCAGCTCGGCGAAGTAGGCACCGGCCGGCTGCACCTGCTCGGCCTGCTTCTCCGCGGCCACCCGGGCCGCCACCGTGCCGCGGCCGCCCGGCAGCGGCCGCACCGGGGCCGGTGCGGGTGCGGCTGCCGCCCCGCCGTCCACCGGCGCGGCGGGGCGGATCAACGCCTCCAGCCCTCGACCCAGACCAACCTTGCGAGCACTCACTGATGACCCTCCGTCGTGCCGTGCTGTGCCACCGGGGCTCCGTGCCCCGTCTGGCCGTCCCGCTGCTGACCCACCAGCGAGCCGCCCCGGCCCACCGCACGCAGCGCGAGCTCGCGGGCGGCCTCCAGGTAGGAGAGCGCCCCGGTCGAGCCCGGATCGTAGGTGAGCACCGTCTGCCCGTAGCTGGGCGCCTCCGAGATGCGCACCGAGCGCGGGATCGCCGTGCTCAGCACCTCTTGCGGGAAGTGGGTCCGGACCTCCTCGGCGACCTGGGCGGCCAGCCTGGTCCGGGCGTCGTACATGGTGAGCAGGATGGTCGACACGTGCAGTGCGGGGTTGAGGTGCGCGCGCACCAGCTCGACGTTGCGCAGCAGCTGGCCGAGGCCCTCCAACGCGTAGTACTCGCACTGGATCGGGATCATCACCTCCTGGCCGGCGACCAGGGCGTTGACCGTCAGCAGGCCCAGCGAGGGCGGACAGTCGATCAGGATGTAGTCGAGCGGCTGCTCGTAGGCGGCGATGGCGCGCTGGAGCCGGCTCTCCCGGGCCACCAGGGAGACCAGCTCGATCTCGGCGCCGGCCAGGTCGATGGTGGCGGGGACGCAGAACAGCCCCTCGACGTCGCGCACCGGCTGTACCACGTCGGCCAGCGGCTTGCCCTCCACCAGGACGTCGTAGACGGACGGCACCTCGGCGTGGTGGTCGATGCCGAGCGCCGTGGAGGCGTTGCCCTGCGGGTCGAGGTCGACGACCAGGACGCGTAGGCCGTGCATGGCGAGCGAGGCGGCCATGTTCACGGTGGTGGTGGTCTTGCCCACCCCACCCTTCTGGTTGGCGACCACGATCACCCGGGTGGCGACGGGCCGGGGCAGTCCCGCACCCGCTCGGCCGATCGCTCGAACCGCAGCCTGGGCAGCCCGTGCGATGGGCGTGTCATCGATCTGGTCGACGGTCTCCGAGTCCTGCATGGGGGTCAGTGTTTCACGTGAAACCGGAGCGGCAACAGTCGCCGCCCGGTCACGGCGGAGGATGCCCGAGAGCAAGGAGCGACGTTTCACGTGAAACACCATGCCCGCTATGTCGGAATTCTGACGTTGCGACACTCCGGTGTTCCGGCGTCGGCCGGACCGTCACCTGAACGACGACGGGCGGACGCCCCTCCCGTTCAGGAGGCCCGTCCGCCCGTCGTCGTCACGTGTCCGGAGTCCCGGATCAGCGGCCGCGGCGCCGCCCGGCCCGGCCGCGCTCACCGTTGCGGACGCTCGCGTTGCGGCCCGCCCGGGCCGCCTTGGCGCGCCGGGTGGCCGCCTTCACGCCGCCGGGGCTCTCCCCCGCCTTCACCTGGATCACCCGGGTGGAGGTCTCCAGGGTGCCCTCGCCGACCGCGATGACGCTCGACTCCACCGCGCCCAGCTTGGCCAGCCCGGCCCGCGAGTCGGCCAGCTCCTGCTCCGCGCTGTCCCCCTTGAGCGCCAGCATCTGCCCGTGCGGACGCAGCAGCGGCATGCCCCAGCCGGCCAGCCGGTCCAGCGGCGCCACCGCCCGGGCGGTCACCACGTCCACCGCGAGCTTGCCGACCATCTCCTCGGCGCGGCCGCGCAGCACCGTGACGTTGTCCAGCCCCAGCTCCCGGACGACCTCCTCCAGGAAGGTGGTCCGGCGCAGCAGCGGCTCCAGCAGCGTCACCGAGACGTCCGGACGGGCCAGCGCCACCGGGATGCCCGGCAGACCGGCCCCGGAGCCGACGTCGCACAGCGTGATGCCGGAGGGCAGCAGCTCGGCCAGCACCGCGCAGTTCAGCACGTGGCGGTCCCAGAGCCGGGGCACCTCACGGGGCCCGATCAGCCCGCGCTGCACACCCGCCGTGGCCAGCAGCTCGGTGTAGCGGACCGCAGCGTCGTAGCGCTCCCCGAAGACCTCCCGGGCGACGGCCGGCGCCTCGGCCAACTGCTCCGCCCCGGTGGCCCGCCCCTCAGCGGCCGGGTCCACGTCCGCCCCCGGCCGGCCGGCGGCCGCGTTCTCCGTGTCCATCTCGACCTCTCCGATCCCCGGATCCACCGACCCGCTCAACGCACTGTTTCACGTGAAACATCCCAGAAGGGACGACGACCCCGCCCGCACGAGGCGGACGGGGTCGCGTCCGGTGAAGCTCTCCGGCCGCCGTGGCGGTCGGTCGTCGACCTGTCGGCCTCAGACCGGCAGCACGACCACGCACCGCTGGGGCTCTTCGCCCTCGGACTCGCTGCGCAGGCCCGCCGCGGCGACCGCGTCGTGGACGACCTTGCGCTCGAAGGGCGTCATCGGCCGCAGCTTGACCTGCTCGCCGGTGCTCTTGGCCTGCTCGGCGGCCTTGGCGCCGAGCGCCGCCAGCTCCTCCCGCTTGCGGGCCCGGAAGCCGGCAATGTCCAGCATGAGGCGGCTGCGCTCACCGGTCTCCCGGTGGACAGCCAACCGGGTCAGCTCCTGGAGAGCCTCCAGCACCTCGCCGTCCTGGCCGACCAGGCGCTGCAGCGCGCGGTCGTTACCGTCACTGACGATGGAGACCAGGGCGCGGTCGCCCTCGACGTCCATGTCGATGTCACCGTCGAGGTCGGCGATGTCGAGCAGACCCTCCAGGTAGTCCGCCGCGATGTCGCCCTCCTGCTCCAGGCGGGAGATGAGGCTCTCGTCGGCGCTGGCGGCGGCCTCGGCCTCGACGGCGGAGGTGGTGCCTTCCGTCACTGATGGACTCCTTCGGAGATGGGCCCGTCTGTCGGGCCGGGGACGAAGCTCTTCGCGGCTGTCACGACGGGCTCGGGGCCGGTCAGGACTTCTTCTTCGGCCGCTGGCCGCCGCCGCGCTTCGGCTGCTGCCGAGTGCCCTGCTTGGTACCGGCGGGCTTGGCCGCGGCCTGCTTGGCGGCCGCCGGCTTGCCCTCGGACTCGGCGGGTGCGGAGTCGGCCGGCTCCTCGGCCGGGGTGTCCTTGTCCAGCTCGACGGTCGGCTGTCCGGCACCGCCCTGCTGGCGCTGGGACTTGCTCTGCCGACGGGGCTGCTGGCGGCGCACCTGCGCCGTCTCCTCGACCACCGCGGCGGCGCTGGCCGCCTCGCTGACGGCCGCCTTGGACGGGGGCAGCATGCCCCAGAGCGCGCCCTTGATCTCCGTACCGTCCGGACGCAGTCGGCCGGCCTTCTTCAGGCGCGCCTGGCGCTCCTGGAAGGCCTTGCTGCCCGGGGTCGGGTTGTTGTGGATGACGACCAGCTGCTGGCCCATCGACCAGACGTTGGTGGTCAGCCAGTAGACCAGGACACCGACGGGGAAGTTGATGCCCATCACGGCGAACATGATCGGGAAGACGTACATCAGCATCTTCTGCTGCTGCATGAACGGCGTCTTCACCGTGAGGTCGACGTTCTTCGTCATCAGCTGGCGCTGGGTGATGAACTGCGACAGCGACATCAGGATGATCATCACGGCGGTGACGATCTTGACGCTGGTCTCGGGGCTGCTGACGAAGGTCGCGGAGAGCGGGGCGCCGAAGATGTGCGCCTTGCCGGCGCTCACCAGCAGGTCACCGTGGATGACGCCGATGTCCTGGCCCTTGGCGACCTTGGCGAGCACACCGTAGAGGGCGGTGAAGAACGGCGCCTGGACGATGATGGGGAGGCAGCTGGAGAACGGGTTGGTACCCGCCTCCTTGTACAGCTTCATCATCTCTTCGGACTGGCGCTGCCGGTCGTTCTTGTAGCGCTCCTGGATGGCCTTCATCTTCGGCTGGATCGCCTGCATGGCCCGGGTCGCCTTGATCTGCTTCACGAAGAGCGGGATCAGGCAGATCCGGATGACGACCACCATCGAGGCGATGGCGAGGCCCCAGGCCCAGCCACCGTCCGGATTGAAGATGTGGCTGTACAGCGAGTGGAACTGGACGATGATCCAGGACACCGCTGTGTACAGGGGATTCAGGAAGGAGAAGGTCACCGGTCAGGCTCCTTGGACAGGTGGATTGGCCGCACGGGGCCAATGGTCGCCGGGCCCTCGGGGTCCGGACCGGCGGGGGTGGCGGTCACCGGGTCTCCGGTGGCGGACCGGCTGTTCAACCAGTCTCGCAACCGCCGGTGCCACACCGGATGCTTGCGCGGCGGGACGTGATCGACCCCGCCGGGCGTCCACGGATTGCAGCGCAGGATTCGCCACGCGGTCAGCCCGCCGCCCTTGACCGCCCCGTGCACCTTCACGGCCTCGTAGCCGTAGTGCGAGCAGGAGGGGTAATAGCGGCAGACCGGACCGAGCAGTGGGCTGATGGTCCACTGGTAGACCCTGATCAGACCCATCAGCAGGTACTTCATCGACCTGCTCCCGTCGGCGCCGTGGCGGCGGGCTCCGTCCTCAGCAACCGCTTCAGTGCCGCGTCCAGGTCACGTTCGAGGTCCTGGTACGAGGCGGTCGCGGCCTGGGGCAGCGCACGCACCACTATCAGGCTACCGGCGGGCAGCCTGAAGAGACGATCACGAACGAGGTGGCGCAACCGGCGCTTGACCAGGTTGCGGACAACCGCCGGGCCGACGGCCTTGCTCACGACGAAACCCGCACGCGCCGAAGGAGTCCCCTCGGCGACGTGCGGGCGGGAGTCGCTGGTCCGGTCGGTCTGCCCCTGCGGGTCACCCTCTCTGCTGAGATGGACGACCAGAAGGGGCCGGCCGGCCCGGCGACCGCGTTTCACCGCGGTCGCGAAGTCCTGGCGCCGCCGCAGCCGATTCTCGGAGGGCAGCACAACAGACTCTGGCGCGGATCAGGCGGACAGGCTGGCGCGGCCCTTGCCACGGCGGGCGGCCAGGATGGCGCGGCCGGCGCGGGTACGCATACGCAGCCGGAAGCCGTGGGTCTTCGCGCGACGACGGTTGTTCGGCTGGAAGGTGCGCTTGCTCACTCGGGGGCTCCTGAGGTGAATCGTAGGATGACGGGGAGTCGCTTGGCCGTCACCGTGCGTCCGCGTGATCTCCCCTGATTTCGGAAATCCGGCCCATCGCCCCAGTTCGGCTGGGGTCTGAGGCAATCCACGGCGCCCGTGCTGCGCGCCTTATGGAGCGGGTGGACCCGCGGACATGCGGCAGCGGCCATCGACAACTCGACCTGGTTACGGTACGCGGGACGGGGCGCGAGGGTCAAACCAGCCGCTCCCGACCCGTCTTACCCACAGCCTGTGGACAACGACTTGATCCCACCCTGTTCGCTGACTACCGTTGCAGAACTTGTCTGGTTTGTTCTTGGAAAGCGTGCACCAGTGGCTGATGTCAACAGCGACCTCGTCCCGGTCTGGGCCAGGGTCGTCGAGCGGCTGGTCAGCGACCCCGATGTCGCGGAGATGGACAAGCAGTGGGTGCAGCGCACCCAACCGATGTGGATGATGCACGACACCGCCCTGCTGGCGACCCCGAACGAGCGGGCCAAGCAGGTGCTGGAGGGCCGGCTGCTGCCGCAGCTGACCGAGGCCCTCAGCCGCGAGCTCAGCCGCCCGGTCCGGATCGCCGTGATGGTCGACGCCAACGCGGTGCCCACCACCCCCGCGCCCGCACCCCAGGCCCCCGCCGAGCCCTACCCCGGCCCGGCCGGGGAGGACGACTCCGACTACGGCGGCCAGGGCTACCAGCAGCCGTACGAGCACGGCCAGCCCTACGAGAAGGCGCAGCCGTACGAGCAGGACTACGAGCGCCCCCGCTACGACACCGGCGGCTACGAGCAGCGCCAGGCCCCGTACGGCGGCCCCGGCGGCGGCCCGGGCTGGCAGGGCTACCAGGAGCAGCCGCCGGCCTACCGCGACCCGGAGGAGCACGCGCCCCGGCCGCCGCGGCCCGTACCCGGCCCGCCCGCGACCACCCAGGGCGACCTCTTCGGCGGCGCCTACGGCCCCGGCCCGAACGAGCAGCCGCGCACCGGCGCAGGACGCCGGGCCGGCGGCTCCCGCCCCACCGGCGGACGCCCGGCGGAGAAGTCCGCCCCGGAACGCTCCGCCGAGCGGCCCGGCGTCCCCGGCGTGCCCGCCCCGCCCGGCGCTCCCCCGGCCGGCGGCTCCCGCAAGGACGAGCCGGCCGCCCGGCTGAACCCCAAGTACCTGTTCGACACCTTCGTCATCGGCGCCAGCAACCGCTTCGCGCACGCGGCGGCGGTGGCCGTCGCCGAGGCCCCGGCCAAGGCGTACAACCCGCTCTTCATCTACGGCGAGTCCGGGCTGGGCAAGACCCACCTGCTGCACGCCATCGGGCACTACTCGCGCAGCCTCTTCCCGGGCACCCGGGTGCGCTACGTGTCCTCGGAGGAGTTCACCAACGAGTTCATCAACTCGATCCGGGACGGCAAGGCGGACACCTTCCGCCGCCGCTACCGGGACATGGACATCCTGCTCGTGGACGACGTCCAGTTCCTCGCGAGCAAGGAGTCCACGCAGGAGGAGTTCTTCCACACCTTCAACACCCTGCACAACGCGAACAAGCAGATCGTCCTCTCCTCGGACCGGCCGCCCAAGCTGCTGACCACGCTGGAGGACCGGCTGCGCAACCGCTTCGAGTGGGGTCTGATCACCGACGTCACCCCGCCGGAGCTGGAGACCCGGATCGCGATCCTGCGCAAGAAGGCGATCCAGGAACAACTCAACGCTCCCGCCGACGTGTTGGAGTTCATCGCGTCCCGGATCACCCGGAACATCCGGGAGCTCGAGGGCGCGCTGATCCGGGTGACGGCCTTCGCCAACCTCAACCGGGCCCCGGTGGACCTGGAGCTGGCCGGGATCGTCCTCAAGGACCTGATCCCGGGCGGGGACGAGGACGCGGGACCGGAGATCACCGCACAGGTCATCATGCAGCAGACGGCCGCGTACTTCGGCCTGAGCGTGGACGACCTCTGCGGATCCTCGCGCAGCCGGGTGCTGGTGACGGCCCGGCAGATCGCGATGTACCTCTGCCGCGAGCTCACCGACCTCTCGCTGCCGAAGATCGGCGCGCAGTTCGGCGGCCGTGACCACACCACGGTGATGCACGCGGACCGCAAGATCCGCTCGCTGATGGCCGAGCGGCGCTCGATCTACAACCAGGTCACCGAACTCACCAACCGCATCAAGAGCTAGCCGGCGCGGCGCAGCGCCGCCACGAGACGGGCCCAGGGGCGTCAGGAGCGAATCCTGACGCCCCTTTCGCGTGTCCACAGGTGTGCGCCGCGCCCCGACGGGGCAGGGATGCGGTCGACGGACGATCCGCCAGTCCACAGCCCGCGCCGAACAACTGACCGGTGATTCGAAAACCGAGGGCGCGCAAGGCCGTTGTCCACAGGACCGGCCCCTTCTCCACCGTCCACAGGGTGGAGGGTGCGGAGTTATCCAGAATTCGTCCACAGGCCCGTCACCGCTACGCTCTTCCGCGCAGGTCAGGTGCCTGTGGACTTGTGCACAACGGTTATCCACAGGGTGTGGACAGTTGACCGACCGCCAGTGGGCCATCCGGGTTATCCACCGGTTGTCCCCAGGGGCGGGCCGGTTATCCCCAGGTTGTCCACAGCGGCGTCCACAGTTCGACAACCGTGGACTGGCGTTCATACCCTGGTGTGAAAGGCGTCACGAAAAGTTGACCGGCGCCCGTGGATAACCGGGCCCGGTTCTGGGGACAGCCCTGGGGATAACCTGTGGATACCGAGCGTGGCCTGTGGGTAACGCTCGGCTGTCCACAGCGCGGCCTGCCCGTCCACAGCCGCCGTCCACAGTCACTGTGGACAAAATTCGGGCCCTGACCTGCGGAAACAGGGTTATCCACGGTTTCCACAGGCCCTACTACTACCACTACACATTTAGACCCCGGACTTGCTTTCAAAGTGGGTGGGCCCCGAATCTGTGGACAACCGGCCTCCGACAACCGTTCGGGAAGCTTCCGCCCGTCTGCCCCGTCTGTCGGCGGAGTACGTCAGACTGTCCTTGCGACTGGAAGCGGAGCGACCGAGCTCGGCGGACAGCCGAACCGACGATCAAGATCAGACGAACCAGAGTGCGAGCGGGAGCGCTCGATCCAGGAGGCGGTTACCGGTGAAGTTCCGGGTGGAGCGTGACGTCCTCGCGGAGGCGGTGGCCTGGGCTGCCCGCAGCCTCCCGGCACGGCCGCCGGTGCCGGTGCTGGCCGGCCTGCTGCTGACCGCGCAGGAGGGCAGTCTGGCGCTGTCCGGCTTCGACTACGAGGTGTCGGCCCGGGTCGAGCTGGAGGCGGACGTCGAGGAGGCCGGCACCGTCCTGGTCTCCGGCCGGCTGCTGAACGACATCTCCCGCAACCTCCCCAACCGCCCGGTGGAGATCTCCACCGACGGCCAGCGGGTCAGCGTGGTCTGCGGCAGCTCCCGCTTCACCCTCCCCACCCTCCCGGTGGACGAGTACCCCGCGCTCCCCCAGATGCCGACCGCCACCGGCACCGTCTCCGGCGACGTCTTCGCCTCCGCCGTCAGCCAGGCCGCGGTCGCCGCCGGCCGGGACGACACCCTCCCGGTGCTCACCGGTGTCCGGGTCGAGATCGAGGGCGACCGGATCACCCTGGCCGCCACCGACCGCTACCGCTTCGCCGTCCGCGAGCTGCTGTGGAAGCCCGAGCAGTCGGACATCTCCGCCGTCGCGCTGGTCCCGGCCAAGACGCTCCAGGACATCGCCAAGTCCCTGGGCAGCGGCGACAACGTCTCCATCGCGCTCTCGTCGGGCGGCGCGGGCGAGGGCCTGATCGGTTTCGAGGGCGCCGGCCGCCGGACCACCACCCGGCTGCTGGAGGGCGAGTTCCCCAAGTTCCGCAGCCTGTTCCCGACCGAGTTCAACGCGGTCGCCGCGATCCAGACCCAGCCCTTCCTGGAGGCGCTCAAGCGCGTCTCGCTGGTCGCCGAGCGCAACACCCCGGTCCGCCTGAACTTCGAGGAGGGCGTGCTGACGCTGGAGGCCGGTTCGGGCGACGACGCCCAGGCCACCGAGCGGATCGAGGCCTCCCTGGAGGGCGACGCCATCTCGATCGCCTTCAACCCGGGCTACCTGGAGGAGGGCCTCAAGGCCATCGACTCCCCCTTCGCCCAGCTCAGCTTCACCACCCCGACCAAGCCCGCGCTGCTCAGCGGCAAGGTCTCGGTGGACGCCGAGGAGGACAAGGCCTACCAGTACCTGATCATGCCGGTCCGCCTCTCCGGCTGATCCCGCCACGTCCGACCGTCCACAGGCTGTGCACACCCGCTGTGCACAGCCTGTGGACGTCTCCCCCGCCCGGCCCGACCGCAGACGGCCGGGTCCGCTCCAGCGCGTAGGCTCAAGGAGTGCGGCAACGGCGCCGCCGGCAGGCACGTCACCACAGGTAAGGACTTGGTCATGGAGCTCGGCCTCATCGGTCTCGGCAAGATGGGCGGCAACATGCGCGAGCGGATCCGCCGCGCCGGCCACACCGTCATCGGCTACGACCGCAACCCGGACATCTCCGACGTCGAGAGCCTCCAGGAGCTCGTCACCAAGCTCCAGGGCCCGCGCGTGGTCTGGGTCATGGTTCCGGCGGGCGCCGCCACCCAGGCGACCGTCGACGAGCTCGCCGAGCTGCTCTCCCCCGGCGACGTGGTGGTCGACGGCGGCAACTCCCGCTGGACCGACGACGTCAAGCACGCCGAGGCGCTGGCCGCCAAGGGCATCGGTTTCGTGGACTGCGGCGTCTCCGGCGGCGTCTGGGGCCTGGAGAACGGCTACGCGCTGATGTACGGCGGCGACGCCGAGCACGTCGCCAAGGTCCAGCCGGTCTTCGACGCCCTGAAGCCCGAGGGCGACTTCGGCTCGGTGCACGCGGGCGCGGTGGGCGCCGGCCACTTCGCCAAGATGGTCCACAACGGCATCGAGTACGCGATGATGCAGGCCTTCGCCGAGGGCTGGGAGCTGCTGGAGGCCGCCCCCGAGGTCACCGACGTGCGCGAGATCTTCCGCAGCTGGCAGGAGGGCACCGTCATCCGCTCCTGGCTGCTGGACCTGGCCGTCCGCGCCCTGGACGAGGACGAGCACCTCGACAAGCTGCGCGGCTGGGCGGCCGACTCCGGCGAGGGCCGCTGGACCGTCGAGGCCGCGATCGACCACGCCGTGCCGCTGCCGGCGATCACCGCCTCGCTGTTCGCCCGCTTCGCCTCCCGCCAGGAGGACTCGCCGCAGATGAAGATGATCGCCGCGCTGCGCAACCAGTTCGGCGGCCACGCGGTCGAGTCCAAGTAACCAGCAGGTCCTCCCCAAGAAGGCGGGCGCAGTCCACAGCCATGCACGTCGCGCATCTGTCGCTCGCCGACTTCCGGTCGTACGCCCGGGCCGAGGTTCCCCTCGACCCGGGCGTGACCGCCTTCGTCGGGCCCAACGGCCAGGGCAAGACCAACCTGGTCGAGGCGATCGGCTACGTCGCCACCCTGGGCAGCCACCGGGTCGCCACCGACGCCCCGCTGATCCGGCTGGGCGCGGAACGCGCGGTGGTCCGCACCTCGGTGGTGGACCGCGGCCGCTCCACCCTGATCGAGCTGGAGCTCACCCCGGGCAAGGCCAACCGGGCCCGGATCAACCGCTCCGACAACGTCCGCCCGCGGGACGTGCTGGGCCTGCTGCGCACCGTGCTGTTCGCCCCCGAGGACCTCAGCCTGGTCAAGGGCGATCCGGGGGAGCGGCGGCGCTTCCTGGACGAGCTGCTGACCGCCCGGGCCCCCCGGCTGGCCGGGGTCCGGCAGGACTACGAGCGGGTGCTCAAGCAGCGCAACGCCCTGTTGAAGACCGCCGCGATGGCCCGCCGGGCCGGCGGCGGCAAGGGCGCGGACCTGTCCACCCTGGAGGTCTGGGACGGCCATCTGGCCCGTGCCGGAGCCGAGTTGACGGCCTTCCGGATCCAGCTGGTGGCCGCCCTCCAGCCACTGGTGGCGGCCGCGTACGGGCAGCTGGCCCCCGGCGGCGGCGAGACCGCCCTGGAGTACCGCAGCTCTTTCGAGGGGGAGCTGCCGAGCAGCCGAGAGCAGGCCGAGGAGCAGCTGCTGGACGCGCTGCGGGCGGTCCGCAAGCAGGAGGTCGAGCGCGGGGTGACCCTGGTCGGCCCGCACCGCGACGAGCTGGTGCTCAAGCTCGGCCCGCTGCCCGCCAAGGGCTACGCCAGCCACGGCGAGTCCTGGTCCTTCGCGCTGGCGCTGCGGCTGGCCTCGTACGAGCTGCTGCGCGCCGACGGCGGCGAGCCGGTGCTGATCCTGGACGACGTGTTCGCCGAGCTGGACGCCGCCCGCCGGGACCGGCTGGCCGAGCTGGTGGCCGACGGCGAGCAGGTGCTGGTGACCGCGGCGGTCGCCGAGGACGTGCCCAAGGCGCTGGCCGGCGCCCGGTTCGCGGTCTCCGACGGCGCGGTGCGCCGGATCGACGCCTGACCGCGCCCACACCGGCACCGTCACCGCACCTCGGTGCACCCCGGCCCCGGCCCCGGCCCGCCGGGCCCGGTCGCTCCCGTAGGCTGGACGGCTCAATGGCGCGCGACCGCGACCGTTGTCCACAGGCTGGGGAAAGGAGATCGCCGTGAGCGAGCCGGCGGAGCGCTCCCCCAGGCCCGGTGCCCCCGAGCCCGGTGCCGCCGAGTCCGGCGCCCCCGCGCCGACCGGTGCCGACCTCGCCCGCTCCGCGCTGCGGGCGGCCCGCGCCCAGGCCCGCCAGCGCGGCGACCAGGTCCGGGAGAAGCGCGAGGCGAAGCGGCACGGCCTGCGCAGCGGCGCCCGCTCGGACGGCCGTGACCCGGTCCCGCTCGGCGCCGCGCTCAACCGGCTGCTGACCGAGCGCGGCTGGGAGTCCTCGGCCGCCGTCGGCGGGGTGATGGGCCGCTGGCCGCAGATCGTGGGCCCGGACATCGCCGCGCACTGCCACCCCTCCTCCTACGACGAGGCCGCCGCGGTGCTCACCGTGCAGTGCGACTCCACCGCCTGGGCCACCCAACTGCGCTGGCTGGCACGGCAGTTGGTGGCCCGCCTGAACCACGAGCTGGGGCACGGGACGGTCCGGACCATCAAGGTGCTCGGCCCGGCGGCGCCCGCCCGCGGTTATGGCCGGCTGCGCGCGCCGGGGAGCAAGGGGCCGGGCGACACCTGGGGCTGACCGGGAAGTCGGACGGCCGCCCGGGGCCCCGGAACGGATGGCGATCTTCCGGAATCCCTGACAGCCCTTCCAGGCGCCCTGGGCCCCCCGGTCGAGTATCGGGACATGTGCAGAGGGGATTCAGGGCGGCATATCTGCCCTCAAGGGCTGCCAAACGCCCATCTCTGTCAGTCGTACCGGTAGACTGAGAGCCAAACACTGTTGCTAGTGGCAACCGAGTCGAAACGCTGTGGTCGCACGCCCGCCCGCACGGGGTGGGCATGCGGCCCGTGCTGTGCCAGAGAGGGCGCTTCGTGGCCGATTCCGGCAACCCCAGCCAGACCCCAGACCAGTCCGACCAGTCTTCCTACACCGGTAGCAACATCCAGGTGCTGGAAGGCCTCGACGCCGTCCGCAAGCGCCCCGGCATGTACATCGGTTCGACGGGCGAGCGCGGCCTGCACCACCTGGTGCAGGAGGTCGTGGACAACTCCGTCGACGAGGCGATGGCCGGGTACGCCGACACCATCGACGTCACGATCATGGCCGACGGCGCGATCCGCGTCGTCGACAATGGCCGAGGCATCCCCGTGGACATCGTCCCCGGCCAGGACAAGCCCGCCGTCGAGGTCGTGCTCACCGTCCTGCACGCGGGCGGCAAGTTCGGCGGTGGCGGCTACGCCGTCTCCGGCGGTCTGCACGGTGTCGGCGTCTCGGTGGTGAACGCGCTGTCCACCCGGCTCTCCGTGGAGATCCACAAGGACGGCCACATCTGGACCCAGGACTACAAGATGGGCGCGCCGACCGCCGCCCTGGTCAAGGGCGCGGAGACCGACCGCACCGGCACCACGGTGACCTTCTGGGCGGACGGCGACATCTTCGAGACCACCGTCTACTCCTTCGAGACGCTCTCCCGCCGCTTCCAGGAGATGGCCTTCCTCAACAAGGGCCTGTCCATCTCGCTGACCGACGAGCGCCCCGAGCACGTGGACGAGGAGGGCAAGCCGCTCTCCGTCACGTACAAGTACGACGGCGGCATCGCCGACTTCGTCGCCCACCTCAACTCCCGCAAGGGCGATGTCATCCACCCCTCGGTGATCGACTTCGAGGCGGAGGACAAGGACAAGGCGATCTCGGTGGAGGTCGCGATGCAGTGGAACTCCTCCTACACCGAGGGGGTCTACAGCTTCGCCAACACCATCCACACCCACGGCGGCGGCACCCACGAGGAGGGCTTCCGCGCCGCGCTGACCGGCCTGGTCAACCGCTACGCGCGGGACAAGAAGCTGCTCCGGGAGAAGGACGACAACCTCTCCGGCGAGGACATCCGCGAGGGCCTGACCGCGATCATCTCGGTCAAGCTCGGCGAGCCGCAGTTCGAGGGCCAGACCAAGGACAAGCTCGGCAACACCGAGGCCAAGACCTTCGTCCAGAAGGTCGTCCACGAGCAGCTCAACGACTGGCTGGACCGCAATCCCAACGAGGCCGCGGACATCATCCGCAAGTCCATTCAGGCCGCCACCGCGCGCGTCGCCGCCCGCAAGGCCCGCGACCTCACCCGCCGCAAGGGCCTGCTGGAGTCCGCCTCGCTGCCGGGCAAGCTCTCCGACTGCCAGTCCAAGGACCCGTCCGAGTGCGAGATCTTCATCGTCGAGGGTGACTCCGCGGGCGGCTCGGCCAAGCAGGGCCGCGACCCGCGCACCCAGGCCATCCTGCCGATCCGCGGCAAGATCCTGAACGTCGAGAAGGCCCGGATCGACAAGGTCCTCCAGAACACCGAGGTCCAGGCCCTCATCTCGGCCTTCGGCTGCGGCATCCAGGAGGACTACGACGAGTCCAAGCTGCGGTACCACAAGATCGTCCTGATGGCCGACGCCGACGTCGACGGACAGCACATCCGCACCCTGCTGCTCACCCTGCTGTTCCGCTTCATGCGGCCGCTGGTCGAGTCCGGGTACGTCTATCTCGCCATGCCCCCGCTGTACAAGATCAAGTGGGGCAAGGACGACTTCGAGTACGCCTACTCCGACCGCGAGCGCGACGCCTTGGTCGCCGCCGGGGTGGAGGCCGGGCGCCGGCTGCCCAAGGACGACGCGATCCAGCGCTTCAAGGGTCTCGGCGAGATGAACGCCGAGGAGCTCCGGGTCACCACCATGGACGCCGAGCACCGCCTGCTGCTCCAGGTCACCCTCGAGGACGCCGCCCGTGCCGACGAGCTGTTCTCCGTGCTGATGGGCGAGGACGTCGAGGCCCGCCGCTCCTTCATCCAGCGCAACGCCAAGGACGTCCGCTTCCTGGACGTGTGACGCCTGCACCCCAGGCCCCGCACGTTCCAGTCCGCGTGAAAGGAAACTGACCACCAGTGGTCGACGACAACCGTCCCGAAGGCGACCAGCCCGAGACCCCCGACACCGCCGAGGCCACCGCCCAGGCGACGATGCGGATCGAGCCGGTCGAGCTCGAGACCGAGATGCAGCGCTCGTACCTCGACTACGCGATGAGCGTGATCGTCAGCCGTGCGCTGCCCGAGGTCCGCGACGGCCTCAAGCCGGTGCACCGCCGCGTGCTCTACGCGATGTACGACGGCGGGTACCGCCCCGAGAAGGGCTACTACAAGTGCGCCCGCGTCGTCGGCGACGTCATGGGCAACTACCACCCGCACGGTGACACCTCGATCTACGACACCGTGGTCCGCCTGGCCCAGCCGTGGTCGATGCGGATGCCGCTGGTGGACGGCAACGGCAACTTCGGATCCCCGGGCAACGACCCGGCAGCGGCCATGCGCTACACCGAGTGCAAGATGATGCCGCTGGCCATGGAGATGATGCGCGACATCGACGAGGAGACCGTCGACTTCGCGCCGAACTACGACGGCCGCTCGCAGGAGCCCACCGTCCTGCCCGCGCGCTTCCCCAACCTGCTGGTCAACGGTGCCACCGGCATCGCGGTCGGCATGGCCACCAACATCCCCCCGCACAACCTCCGCGAGGTCGCCTCCGGCGCACTCTGGTACCTGGAGAACCCGGAGGCCTCCGCCGAGGAGCTGCTGGACGCCCTGGTCGAGCGGATCAAGGGCCCGGACTTCCCGACCGGTGCGCTGATCGTCGGCCGCCGCGGGATCGACGACTACTACCGCACCGGCCGCGGCTCGGTCACCATGCGCGCCGTGGTCGAGGTCGAGGAGATCCAGGGCCGCCAGTGCCTGGTGATCACCGAGCTGCCGTACCAGGTCAACCCGGACAACCTCGCGCTGAAGATCGCCGACCTGGTGAAGGACGGCAAGATCGCCGGCATCGCCGACGTCCGCGACGAGTCCTCGTCGCGCACCGGCACCCGCCTGGTGGTCGTGCTCAAGCGCGACGCCGTGGCCAAGGTCGTGCTGAACAACCTGTACAAGCACACCGAGCTGCAGACCAACTTCGGCGCCAACATGCTGGCCCTGGTCGACGGCGTGCCGCGCACCCTGTCGCTGGACGCCTTCATCCGGCACTGGGTCAACCACCAGGTCGAGGTCATCGTCCGGCGCACCACCTTCCGCCTGCGCAAGGCCGAGGAGCGCGCCCACATCCTGCGCGCCCTGCTCAAGGCCCTGGACCTGATCGACGAGGTCATCGCGCTGATCCGGGCCTCGGCCAGCGCCGACGCCGCCCGCACCGGCCTGATGGGCCTGCTCGACATCGACGAGCTCCAGGCCAACGCGATCCTGGAGATGCAGCTGCGTCGCCTGGCCGCGCTGGAGAGCCAGCGGATCATGGACGAGCACGACGAGCTCCAGCGCAAGATCGACGAGTACAACGCGATCCTGGCCTCGCCGACCCGCCAGCGGGAGATCATCTCCGAGGAGCTCGCCGCGATCGTCGAGAAGTACGGCGACGAGCGGCGCTCCACCCTCATCCCCTCCGACGGCGACCTCTCCATCGAGGACCTCATCGCCGAGGAGGACATCGTCGTCACCATCACCCGTGGCGGCTACGTCAAGCGGACCCGCTCCGACCTCTACCGCTCGCAGAAGCGCGGCGGCAAGGGCGTGCGCGGTGCCCAGCTGAAGCAGGACGACATCGTCGACCACTTCTTCGTGACGACGACCCACAACTGGATCCTGTTCTTCACCAACAAGGGCCGGGTCTACCGGGCCAAGGGCTACGAGCTGCCGGACGCCGGGCGCGACGCCCGCGGCCAGCACGTCGCCAACCTGCTGGCCTTCCAGCCGGAGGAGCACATCGCCCAGGTGATGGCCGTCCGCACCTACGAGGACAAGCCGTACCTGGTCCTCGCCACCCGGGCCGGCCTGGTGAAGAAGTCCCCGCTCAAGGACTACGACTCCCCGCGCTCCGGCGGCCTGATCGCGATCAACCTGCGCCAGGACGAGGAGGGCCGGGACGACGAGCTGATCGGCGCCGAGCTGGTCTCCGCCGAGGACGACCTGCTGCTGGTCTCCAAGAAGGCCCAGTCGATCCGCTTCACCGCGACCGACGACGCCCTGCGCCCCACCGGCCGCGCCACCTCCGGCGTCAAGGGCATGGCCTTCCGCGAGGACGACGAGCTGCTCTCGATGAACGTCGTCCGACCGGGCACCTACGTCTTCACCGCCACCGACGGCGGCTACGCCAAGCGCACCGGTGTGGACGAGTACCGTGTCCAGGGGCGCGGCGGCTACGGCACCAAGGCGGCGAAGATCGTCGAGGGCCGGGGGTCGCTGGTCGGCGCGCTCGTGGTCGACGAATCCGACGAGATCATGGCGATCACCCTCTCGGGCGGGGTGATCCGCACGAGGGTTTCCGAGGTTCGTGAAACCGGACGTGACACCATGGGCGTCCAACTGATCAACCTCGGAAAGCGCGACGCGGTCGTGGGCATGGCCCGCAACGCGGAGGCCGAGGACGAGGAGACGGCGGAGGACGAGGTGGCGGGTACCGAGTCCACCGACACGGCCGAGGGTGCGGAGACGGCGGTCGGCGGAGACGTCGAGGCCTGATCCGAACCGCAGACCGGTGCCGCCGCGTCCGAATGGATGGACGCGGCGGCACCGGACGCCGACCAGTTCCGGGCAATCCCGCCGGGCGCTGGATGACGAGTGACGAAGCAGGGCGGCGCCGCCGTCCTGGTGGAAGTGCGGGAGGACCAGGTGAGTGGAGCCACGGGTGCTGCGGGAGGAACCTCCGGCGGCCGTCCGGGCGCGCAGGGCGGGGGTTCGTACGGTGTGCCGCAGCCGCCGAACGAGCACCCGGCCGCGTCCACCTCGCTGATGCCACCGGTCGGCGGAGCGGGCCAGAGCGGTGCGACCTACGGCGGGCAGACGCCCACGTCGTCGAGCAGCCAGGCCCCCGGCTCGGGCGGCTTCTCGCAGCCGACCACGTACGCCAAGGGGCAGCCGACCCCGCCCCGGGGGACCCGGACCGGGGGCAACACCCCGGCCGGCGGAACCCCGGTGGGCGGCGCCCCCGCCGGCGGGGCGGCGCGTCGGCCCGCACCCGCCCCCGCCGCCGCGGCGGCAGGCGGCCCCGGTCTCGGCCGGACCCGCAAGGCCCGGCTGCGGGTGACCAAGGTCGACCCGTGGTCCGTGATGAAGGTCAGCTTCCTGCTGTCGCTGGCCGTCGGCATCATCCTCATCGTGGCCTCGGCCGTGCTGTGGATGACGCTGGACTCGCTCGGCGTCTTCGACTCGCTGACCAAGACCCTCAAGGACGTCACCGGCTCGGACAGCAACGGCGGTCTCAACCTGATGGACTACGTCGGCTTCGGCAAGGTGATGACCTTCACCACGCTGATCTCCGTGGTCGACGTCGTCCTGCTGACCGCCCTGTCCACGCTCTCCGCCTTCATCTACAACGCGGCGGCCGGCTTCACCGGCGGCGTCGAGCTCACCCTGGCCGAAGAGGACTGATCCTGGCCGGAACCTGACGTTCGCTCAGTTTCCCGTCCGGGGACGGAATGTACGGGCCCCACCGGCTGTTGTTGCCGGTGGGGCCCGTCGGCATTTCGGGTGACAGCCGGCCGCCCGCGGCGCGCCGCCCGGAAACCGGGCGGCCGCGGTGGGATTAGCTGCTGCCACCCGTCCCGCGCCTGGGAGTGCCGCAGGCCGCCCCCCGGTCCGCACGACCGGGTCAGCTGAGGTTCCGAAGGACGACTGGACGGAGGCGCGCGGTGGCGAAGCTCGCAGGTCAACTGGTCGAGGCCCTGGAAGGGCTGTTGGGGGTCCCGGTACCACTGCGGGTCCAGGTGTGGGACGGCAGCGTCGCGGGGCCGCCGGGCGCGCCCACCGTGGTCCTGCGCAACCGCCGGGCGCTGCGCCGGTTGATCTGGCAGCCGGACGAGCTGGGCCTGGCCCGCGCCTACGTCGCGGGGGACCTCGAAGTCGCCCCCGGCACCGACCTGTACGAGACGCTCTCCGCCGTCGCCCGCTTCGCCGAGCGTCCGGAGATCCGCACCCTGGTCCTCGGGCCGCGCGACGTGCTCGGCGCCAGGGGCCGCCGGGTGCTCGTCGCCGCGCTGCGGGCCGGGGCGGTCGGTCCGGAGCCCGAGCCGCCCCGCGAGGAGGTCCGCAAGGCCCAGGGGCGGCTGCACAGCCGTAGCCGGGACCGCGCGGCCATCAGCCACCACTACGACGTCGGCAACGACTTCTACCGGATCGTGCTGGGCTCCTCGATGGTCTACTCGTGCGCCTACTGGACGCCCGAGGCGAAGAGCCTGGAGGCCGCCCAGGAGGCCAAGCTCGACCTGATCTGCCGCAAGCTCGGCCTGCGCCCCGGGATGCGCCTGCTGGACGTCGGCTGCGGCTGGGGCTCGCTGCTGCTGCACGCGGCGAAGCACTACGGGGTCACCGCGGTCGGGGTCTCCATCTCCCGGGAACAGGTCGCGCTGGCCCGCGCCCGGGTCGAGGAGGCCGGGCTGTCCGACCGGGTCGAGGTCCGGCTCCAGGACTACCGGGAGATCGCCGACGGGCCCTTCGACGCGATCTCCAGCGTCGGGATGGCCGAGCACGTCGGCTCCGAGCAGTACCGGGTCTACGCCGAGGGCCTGTACCGGCTGCTGGTGCCCGGCGGCCGGCTGCTCAACCACCAGATCGCCCGCCGCCCCGATCACCCCGGTGAGCCGCACCGCACCAGCCCCTTCATCAACCGCTACGTCTTCCCCGACGGCGAGCTCTCCCCCGTCGGTTCCACCGTGGCCCGGCTGGAGGAGGCCGGCTTCGAGGTCCGGGACGTCGAGTCGCTGCGCGAGCACTACGCGCTGACCCTGCGCGAATGGGTGGCCAACCTGGAGGCGCACTGGACGGAGGCGGTCGGGCTGGTCGGCCGCGGCCGGGCCCGGGTCTGGCGGCTCTACATGGCGGCCTCCGCGCTCGCCTTCGAGCAGAACCGGATCGGGATCAACCAGGTGCTCGCCGTCCGCAGCACCGAGGAGGGCTCGGCGGGCCTGCCGCCGACCCGCGAGGAGTGGCTGCTGCGCCCCTCCTCCGGCGTGCCGCAGCTGGTCGCGGGGGGTGCCGCCGCAGCCCCGGCCGACCCGGATTTGGGAGATCGGCCGTCGGTCCGCTAATCTTTCAGTGCGGCAAGGGCCTATAGCTCAGACGGTTAGAGCGCTTCCCTGATAAGGAAGAGGCCACAGGTTCAAGTCCTGTTAGGCCCACCACCGCGAAGGGCCCGGAGTGATCCACTCCGGGCCCTTCGATCTTCCCGATCTCGTCGAGATCGGGCGGAGCGACGGGTCGGCCGGAATCCGGTACGATCTCTGTTCGGCGAGGGCCTATAGCTCAGACGGTTAGAGCGCTTCCCTGATAAGGAAGAGGCCACAGGTTCAAGTCCTGTTAGGCCCACCTCCCCGAAGGGCCCGGAGTGATCCACTCCGGGCCCTTCGGCGTTTTCCGCCGCGGGCCGGGGTGGCTCCGGCGAACGGCACGGCCGTGGCGGTGGCGGTCGCGCCGGAGAGCCCCGCGGACCCGGCGGCGGGACGGACCTGACCTGGGGCGCCAGGCCGCTCCGGAGCCGGTCGGACCGCCCGACAGGAGGTGCGGCGTCAATCCTGGGACCGGACCGCCGGGTTGGCCGTGCCGGTGGCTGGTCACGATTGGGACACCGGTGTGTATCATCGGCCGCAAGGGCAGTCTGGCACCCGGCCGCCCCGTTCGCGCTCGAAACACAACTGGACTCGTCGGCCCGGTCAGTCCGGCCGGATCCGGCTGTTGAGTCCACCAACGCAAGAAGGACGAGGTCCCGCGGTGAAGAAGCTTCTCCTGGTCGCCCTGGTCGCCCTCGGCGGCTTCTTTGTCTACCGTCAGGTCCAGGCGGACCGCGCCGAGCAGGACCTGTGGACCGAGGCCACCGACCCGGTCCCGGCCGGTCGCTGAGCAACCGGCGATCTGACGATCGACGAATTCCGGAGGCGCCCCTCAGCGCCTCCCGGGCCGGCCGGCCCGGTCGAAGAACCGGACCGGCCGACCCCAGGGAACGGCACGGTTCCCGGGGGAGGGCGCTGGGAATCGCGCCGGAACCCGGTACGCTAGTGCCCGTTGGCACGCGCGGTGCCGTCGAGGGGCATTAGCTCAGTTGGTAGAGCGCTGCCTTTGCAAGGCAGATGTCAGGAGTTCGAGTCTCCTATGCTCCACAGTTCACAGCGATAGCCGATCGGCCGTCGACCAGGATCCTGGTCGACGGCCGATCGGCGTTTTCCGGTCCTTCCCGTCCGCTCAGCGCGGCCCGGGGTCGTCCTCGGCGGAGGGGCCGTCGCTCCCGGCGGCCGGGGCCCCGTCCGTCGGTTCGGAGGTGGCCTCCGGGCCGGAGCCGTTCACCGGGCCGGAGGTGGCGTGTGCGCCGGCCGGCCGGGGTTCCTGCGCGGCCGGGGGCTCGACCAGCCACTCCGGGTTGCTGTGCCGGTGCCACCACTGCCAGGCGACGACGCCGCCGCCGATCGCCAGCAGGCCGGCCACGGCGAGGCCGGCGGCCAGGCGGTTGCAGCGCTCCTTCCTGGCGTTCCGGGCGGCCAGCTTGCTGATCTCGGCCGAGCTGACGTGGCCGTGGAGGGCGGTCAGTGCGGCGGCGCCGCGGGCCTGGGCCTCCTGGGCGACCGGGACGACCGTGGCGCGGGCCTCCTCGACCGCCTGGGTGACCCTGGGGACGACGGTGGCGCGGGTCTGGTCCGCGGCCCGGGCGGCGGACAGCCGGGCCGCCAGGGCGGCCTCCTGGGCCCGGTGCAGGGCCTTCAGGGCGTTCTGCTGGGCCTCCGGCGGGAGGCTGGCGAAGGCGTGGCGGAACTGCGGGGCCAGGTGCCTGTCGTACTGGCCGCGGAGGTTGTGGGCGGCCAGGGCGGCCTTCGGACCGAAGGCGTCCAAGGCGGGGCCGAGGCGCTGCTTGGCGCCGTCCGCGAAGTGTGCGGCGGTGTCCCGGGTCCTGGTGGCCGTCTCTCGGGCCGAATCCGAAAAGCTCACGAGTCTCTCCTCCTGGGTGGCGTCCCGTCCTATATGCACATATCCACCTGAATACTGATCATGCATCCTGATTTGTCCGAAGGCATGTCGGGTGGGCCGTGCGTGGGGTCCCTGCGGGGCGGGTCGGTGGTGAGGTGGGGTGTGGGCCGGGTGTGGGGTTGGGCGTGTCGGGTGGGCCGTGCGTGGGGTCCCTGCGGGGCGGGCCGGTGGGGAGGCGAGGTGCGGGCAGGGTTCGGGGTGGGCCGTGCGTGGGCCCTTGCGGGGCGGGCCGGTGGGGGAGGACTGGGGAGTCCGATCCGGGGACGGGGGGTGCGGCAGTAGGCTGGCGGCTTTGAGGTCATGTACGGGAAGGGGACCCCGCTGATGCTCCCGGACGAGCCGCGGCCGACGGCCGATCGGTCCCCGGAGGCCGGACTGCCCGGCTGCTACCGGCACCCGCAGACCCCCACCGGGGTCTCCTGCTCCCGCTGTGAGCGGCCGATCTGCCCGCACTGCATGGTGACCGCCTCGGTGGGCTTCCAGTGCCCGGAGTGCGTCGGCAACGGCCACGCCGGGGCGCGGCGGGCGACCACCCGGTTCGGTGGGGCCCTGGCCGCCGACGGCGGGCTGGTCACCCGGGTGCTGATCGGGATCAACGTCGTGGTCTGGGTGCTGGCGGCCTACGTGCTCACCCCGCGGCTCGGCCAGATCTGGTTGCTGATCAGCGCGGGGGCGGACACCCTCGGCGGCCCGGCCGGTGTCGCCGACGGCCCGCACCAGTGGTACCGGCTGCTGACCGCCACCTTCCTGCACCTGGAGTGGTGGCACGTCGGGATGAACATGCTGGTGCTGTTCTGGCTCGGCCCGGCACTGGAGCAGGCGCTCGGCCGGCTGCGCTTCCTGGCCGTCTACCTGGTCGCCGGCCTGGGCGGCAGCACCTTCGCCTTCCTGGTGGCCGGCCACGAGATGAGCTCGCTGGGCGCCTCCGGGGCGGTCTTCGGTCTGATCGGCGCCACGATCGTGATGCAGTTGCGGGACAAGGGCCCGCTCGGCCCGGCGATGGCGTTCCTGGTCTTCAACCTGATCGTCACCTTCTCCCGCCCGGGCATCGACTGGCGGGCGCACATCGGCGGCCTGCTGCTCGGCTCGCTGACCGCGGCCGGCCTGATGTACGCCCCGCGCGAGCGCCGCGGCCTGGTCCAGGCCCTGACGGTGGTGGGCGCGCTGGCGGTCGAGGCGGGGATGCTGCTGGCCGGGATGGCCCTGTACGGGGCGTGACCCTTCGAGCGTTTGTCCACAGCGGGTGCGGGGTTGTGCACAAGCTGTGCGACCACCCGGCTGTGGACTGCTGTTCTACGCGTGTCCTGCTGTGCGGTTCTCCCGTTCCCGGGGAGTTGTGCACAGCTGTGGACGGCTCTGTCCGGGAAAGTTATCCACAGGCCGGGGGGACTTTTCCCCAGTGTGGATAACCATGTGGATAAGCACGCCAGTCCGATGGTGGGAACAACCGACCGGATTCCCGCCCGGCTGCGGGCACGCCTGACCGCCGTCCCGGGACGAACGATCCGGAACGGCGGGGAGTGGCTCGGGACCGAGCCTCAGGACGGTCGGGCCGTCACTTCCACTGGGTGGAGACGCCGAACCCGGCGGCGATGAAGCCGAAGCCGACCAGGATGTTCCAGTTGCGCCAGCTCTCGACCGGGTAGGTGCCGCTGGTCACGTAGTAGGTGACGATCCACACCAGTCCGATCAGGAACAGTGCCAGCATCAGCGGCGCGACCCAACCGCGGCCCGAACTGATCTTCACCGCGGCCGTGGTCGGCGGGGTGTAGTCGGACTTCTTGCGGAGTCGAGACTTCGGCACGAGGAGCTCTCCTGTCGATGCGCTGTGAGACCGCGCGGGGTGCAACGGGGGGAATCGGCCGGGTCTGTTGCGGAGGACGGTCCGGGGACCGCTCCGCCGCATGCCACCGGCGTCCGTTAGCGTAGTGGCTCGGCGGGTGTTGAGGAGATAAGGGTACGGTGACTAATTTGTCGATTCCCCCTGAACCGGCCCGTACCCGCCGCTCCGGCACCCGAATTGTCGGCCGTGCCCTGACCTGCGCCGTCTTCGCGCTCGCCGGCCTGCTCTTCTACATCAGCGCGCAGACCGCCCGCGGCACCGACCTGCGGACCGACAACTCGCTGCTCAGCCTCGGCGACGTGATCCGCCAGCGCAGCGGGCAGAACCAGCAGGCGCAGTCCCAGCTCGCCGACCTCCAGGCCCGCGCCCAGCAGCTCACCGAGCAGCAGGGCCACGACCCGGCCGACGCCGCGCAGCTGGACGGCCTGCGCGCCGGCGCCGCCCTGGAGCCGCTCCAGGGCGGCGGCCTGACCGTCACCCTCAACGACGCCCCGCCGAACGCCACCGCGCGCATCCCCGGGGTGCCCGAGCCCGGCGTCAACGACCTGGTCATCCACCAGCAGGACATCCAGGCCGTGGTCAACGCGCTGTGGCGCGGCGGCGCCGAGGGCGTCCAGGTGATGGACCAGCGGCTGATCTCCACCAGCGCCGTCCGCTGCGTCGGCAACACGCTGCTGCTCCAGGGCCGGGTCTACTCCCCGCCGTACGTGGTCAAGGCGGTCGGGAAGACCGACGCCCTGCGTTCGGCCGTCGACGCCGACCCGACGATCCGCAACTACCTCCAGTACGTCCAGGCGTACGGGCTGGGCTGGAAGGTCCAGGAGAGCGGCGAGCTGACCCTACCCGGCTACTCCGGCACCACCGAGCTGCGGTCGGCGGGCGGACAGCAGTAGCGGACCGGCCCCGCGGCCGTGCACCGCGGGTCTACTCTTTAACCCAGTCCGCTGCGTCGAGGGAGCACCATGTACGGCTGGATCTGGCGTCACCTTCCGGGAAACACCCTGGTCCGAGCCGTCGTCTCGCTGCTCCTCGTCCTGGGGATCGTCTATCTCCTCTTCACCTACGTCTTCCCGTGGGCGGAACCGCTGCTCCCCTTCGGTGACGTCACGGTGGACGGCGGCGACGGCGCCGCGACCGGCTGAGCCGGCGGGCCCGGCACCCCTTCCAGCACCGCACCCCACGGAGACCACGCGCGCATGACGACCCGGCCGACCACTCCGCCCCGCATCCTGGTGGTGGACAACTACGACAGCTTCGTCTTCAACCTGGTCCAGTACCTGTACCAGCTCGGTGCCACCTGCGAGGTGGTGCGCAACGACGAGGTGACCGTCGAGCACGCCGTCCGCCGCTCCGGCGAGGAGGGCTTCGACGGCGTGCTGCTCTCCCCCGGGCCCGGTGCCCCCGAGGAGGCCGGGGTCTGCATCGAGATGGTCCACCACTGCGCGCGGATCGGGCTGCCGGTGTTCGGCGTCTGCCTGGGCCTCCAGTCGATCGCGGCGGCGTACGGCGCGGTGGTCGACCGGGCGCCCGAGCTGCTGCACGGCAAGACCTCGCCGGTCGAGCACGAGGACGGCGGGGTGTTCGAGGGCCTGCCCTCGCCGCTGACCGCGACCCGCTACCACTCGCTCGCGGTCGAACCGGACACCGTGCCGGCCGAGCTGGTGGTCACCGCGCGCACCGACAGCGGTGTGATCATGGGCCTGAGGCACCGTGAACTGCCGGTCGAGGGCGTGCAGTTCCACCCCGAGTCGGTGCTCACCGAGGGCGGTCACCGGATGCTCGCCAACTGGCTCGCGGAGTGCGGCTTCCCGCAGGCGGTCGACCGGTCGGCCGGGCTCGCCCCGGTGATCGGCCGGGGCTGACCGGCGTGACCGCGCTGCGTCCGGAGGGACGTTTCCAGCCGGAGGCGGACCCGTACGGCACCGTGCAGCAGTTCCCGGTGCAGACCGCGCCCGAGGACGCCTGGGGCGTGTACGAGCAGGCCCAGGAGCCCCTGGTGGACGGGCCCGAGTACCCCTGGCTGCCCGACCAGACCCTCCAGCTGCGGCTGCCCGCGGACCTCGGCGCACCGGCCGCCGAACCGGTCCCCACCGGCGGCCGGGCCGAGCGCCGCCGCGCCGCCCGGGGCCGCACCTCGCTGCGCTCCGGCAGTGGTCGGCGCCGGGCGGGCGGCCGCGCCGCCGGGCGGGCGCGCCCCAAGGAGTCCGTGCTGGTGGTGGCCGCCCGGGGCGTCGGCGAGCTGTGCATCACGCTGGGCCTGGTGATGCTGCTCTTCGTCGCGTACCAGCTCTGGTGGACCAACGTGCAGGCCGACGAGGCCGCCGACGGGGCCCGAAACCAGCTGGAGCAGCAGTTCGACGCGGCGCCCGCCGCGCCCACCCAGCCGGGGCAGCCGGCCCCGGACCCGAACAAGCCCGAGGTGTTCGAGCCCGGCAAGGGCTTCGCCATCATCTACCTGCCCAAGCTGGGGCTGAAGTTCCCGATCGCCGAGGGCACCTCCAAGTCGGCGGTGCTCGACAAGGGCCTGGTCGGGCACTACGCCAACACCGGCATGCCGGGCGACAAGACGGGCAACTTCGCGCTGGCCGCCCACCGCAACACCCACGGCGAGCCGTTCCGGTACATCAACCAGCTCGGCAAGGGCGACAAGATCGTGGTGGAGACCTCCGCCGGCTACTACACCTACGAGGTCACCGGGGGCATCCCGGAGACGTCCCCCAACAACGTGAGCGTGATCAAGCCGGTGCCGAACGGCGCCGGGTACGCCGGTCCCGGCCGCTACATCACGCTGACGACCTGTACCCCGGAGTTCACCTCCAAGTTCCGTCTCATCGTCTTTGGCAAGATGATCGACGAACGGCCGCGTGCCCAGGGCAAGCCGGCCGCCATCACGGGCGGGTAGCCGCCCGGCCGTCCGGCCCGGAGGGGGAGCACCGCAGATGCAGGACGAGACCGAGCTGTCGGCCGAACCGGCGCAGGAGGCCTTTCCCCCGCCCGAGCCGCGGGCCGGGCGGGGACGGAGCCGGGCGCTGGCCGCGCTCGGGGTCTTCGGCGAGCTGCTGATCACCCTGGGCCTGGTGCTGGGCCTGTTCGTGGCCTACTCGCTGTGGTGGACCAACGTGCAGGCGGACCGCGCGGCCTCGGCGGCCGGCGACCGGCTGCGTAGCGACTGGGCCGCCGGCCCGGCCGCCGGCCCCTCGGCCGGGCCCGGTGCCATCCCTGCCCCCGGTGGGTCCGCCGCGCCCGGTGGGTCCGCCGCGCCCGGTGGGTCCGCCGCCCCGGGTGCCCCCGGCGCCGCGCCGAGGCAGTTCGCGGTCGGGGACGACGTCGGCTTCCTGCACGTCCCGGCGATGGGCAGGGACTTCCAGGTGCTGATCCGGATGGGCACCTCCACCGAGGTCCTGGACGAGGGCGTGGCGGGCGTCTACGAGCAGCCGTACAAGGCCGCGATGCCGTGGGACGAGCAGGGCAACTTCGCGCTGGCCGCCCACCGGGACGGCCACGGCGCCAAGTTCCACGACCTGGACGCCGTCCACAAGGGCGACGCGGTCGTGGTCGAGACCCGGGACAAGTGGTACGTCTACAAGATCGACAACACCCTGCCGGAGACGACCAAGTACGACACCGGCATCGTGGCGCCCGTCCCGCCCCGCTCCGGCTACGCCGGCCCCGGCCGCTACATCACCCTGACCACCTGCACCCCGGTGTACACCTCGCGCTACCGGATGGCCGTCTGGGGGAGCCTGGTGCGGGTGGACGACATGGACGCCAAGCGCACCCCGCCGCCGGAGCTGCGGCACTCCTGAGCCCCTTCCTGGGCCTCCTGGGGCCAGGGAAGGGGAACCGCCCGAGGGCCCGCCGCGATGAACTGCGGCGGGCCCTCGGACGTGCTGGGGAGTCACCCGGGCTCCGGCCCCCGGCTCAGCCGAACCAGGGGAATACCGGATGCTTAGTGGTCCCCTTTGGGGGGTGTGGTGGTGGGGTCTCCCCCTTTGGGCGGCTCGGCCGCCTTGATGTACAGCTGGATCTGGGTGTTCGGGTCGACCGGGGTGCCGGCCGGCGGGTTGCTCGCCTGCACCGTCGCGTTCGGGTCCGGCTGGCCGTTGACCACCGTGTAGGTCAGACCGAGCGCCTTCAACTGGTTCGCGGCGTCGCTCAGCTTGACGTTCGCCAGCGGCGGGACCTGCGGCTTGTCCTGCGCCTTGTAGATGGTCAGCGTGATCTTGGTGTTGGCCGGGGCCTTGTTGTTGGCCGGGACCGACTGCGCGGCGACGGTGTTGACCTTGGAGGGGTCGGGGGCCGGCGTGGTCTTCGAGGCGTCCACCTGGAAGCCGAGGCCCTGGAGGGTCGCCGTGGCGTCCTCCTTCTGGGAGCCGACCACGTTCGGGACGTTCACCTTGGTCTTGCCCTGCGACACGGTCAGCTTGATCGGGGTGCTCGGGTCGACGGCGGCGTTGGCCGCCGGGTCCTGGGCGGTGACGGTGTCCTGCGCGGCGGTGTCGTCGTCCTTGTACTCGGTGGTGACGTTGGCGAAGCCCGCGTCGGCGAGCGCCTTGGTGGCCTGGTCCTTGGGCTTGCCGACCACCGCGGGCACCGGCGCCTTGGCCGGGCCCGAGGAGATCTGCACCGTGATGGTGGCGGTCTCGACGACCTGCCCGCCCCCCGGCGGGTTCTGGGTGCAGACCTGGTCCTTCTTGATGTTGGCGTCCGGGCAGGCGACCTTCTCGCCCTCGGCCACCACCAGCTTGGGGCCGACGCCGGCGGCGGCCGCCTTGGCCTCGGCCAGCGTCTTGCCGACCAGGTTCGGGGCGGTGACCTTCGCGGCCTCCTTGTCCTTGTCGGAGAACATCGCCTGGGCGACGAAGAAGGTGCCGACCAGGACCAGTACGGCGGCGACCGCCAGCACGATCCAGGAGGTGTTGCTCTTCTTCGGCGGTTCCTCGCCCCGGCGGCCGCCGCGGCCGTAGCCGTCGTCGTAGCCGTCGCCCGCGCCGCCCGGGGCGCCGGCGTAGGTCTGGCCGTAGCCGTCGTCCTGGTAGCCGCCCTGCTGCCCGTAGCCGGGCTGCCCGGAGGCCTGCGGCAGGACGGTGGTCGGGCCGCCGGGCTGCTGCGGCAGCACGTTGGTCTGGCCGTACGGGTCGTGCGGCTGCGGGTAGCCGTTCTGGTCGTAGCCGTAGCCGGCCGGGCCCATGCCGTACCCGGCCTGCTGGGCGGCGGCCACCGGCAGGCCGTCGAGGAAGCGCTCGATGTCGTCGCGCATCTCGTCGGCGGTCTGGTAGCGGTAGTCGCGGTCCTTGGCGAGCGCCTTCAGCACGATCGCGTCGACCTCGGGGCGCACCTCGGGGTCGAAGACGGACGGCGGCTGCGGCTCCTCCCGGACGTGCTGGTAGGCCACCGCGACCGGCGAGTCGCCGACGAACGGCGGGCGGACGGTCAGCAGCTCGTAGAGCAGGCAGCCGGTGGAGTAGAGGTCGGAGCGGGCGTCGACCTGCTCGCCCTTGGCCTGCTCGGGGGAGAGGTACTGGGCGGTGCCGATGACGGCCGAGGTCTGCGTCATGGTCATCCCGGCGTCGCCCATCGCACGGGCGATGCCGAAGTCCATGACCTTGACGTTGCCCTGCCGGGTCAGCATCACGTTGGCCGGCTTGATGTCGCGGTGCACGATGCCGGCCCGGTGCGAGTACTCGAGGGCCTGGAGGATGCCGATGGTCATCTCCAGCGCGCGCTCGGGCAGCAGCCGGCGGCCGGAGTGCAGCAGCTCGCGCAGCGTCGACCCCTCGACGTACTCCATCACGATGTACGGGATGGAGATGCCGTCGATGTAGTCCTCGCCGGTGTCGTACACGGCGACGATCGCGGGGTGGTTCAGGGACGCCGCCGACTGTGCCTCGCGGCGGAAGCGGGCCTGGAACGACGGATCCCGGGCCATGTCGGCCCGGAGCGTCTTCACTGCGACGGAGCGGCCGAGCCGGGTGTCATGGGCGAGGTAGACCTCGGCCATGCCGCCGCGTCCGAGGACGCCGCCGAGCTCGTACCTGCCGCCGAGGCGACGAGGCTCTTCCATAGATCCGACCCTCTCCCTCACCCGCCGGTGAGGTTGTGACGTAGGTGTCCCCGCACGCTCTGGGTGACGCCGCGCCGTCCGCGACCGGTTCTCCGGCCGGGCCGTGCGGTGCCTCGCGGGCGGCAACGGGCACACCCGCTGCTGGCGGATACGCTACCGGTCGTACCGCATCGGACCGGAGTCAGCCGTCGGCCGATATCAGACCGGTATCCGGACGGGGCTGCCGATCGTGACTTTTCCCTCACCCCTGATCCGCGCTCCTACTTGCCGAGTGCGGCCTGCATCACCGCCTTGGCGATCGGGGCCGCGAGCCGGCCACCGCTGATGCCGTCGCGGTTCTGGGAGCCGTCCTCGACCACCACCGCGACCGCGACCGACTGGCCGTCCGGGGTCTTGGCCCAGGAGGTGAACCAGGCGTACGGCAGCCCGGCGTTGTCCTCGCCGTGCTGCGCGGTGCCGGTCTTGCCGCCGACCTGGAGGCCGGGGATCTTGGCGTTGGTGCCGGTGCCGTTCTCGACCACCGAGACCATCAGGTCCTGCATCTTCTGCGCGGTGGCCGGGCTCATCGGCTGGGAGAACTGCTTCTCGGTGTGCTTGGAGACGGTGGTCAGCGAGGCCGAGCGCTCCTGGTCGACCAGGTACGGCTGCATCAGGCTGCCGTTGTTGGCGATAGCGGCGGAGACCATGGCCATCTGCAGCGGGGTGGCGCGGGTGTCGTGCTGGCCGATCGAGTCCTGGGCGGTGCCGTCCGGGCTCGGGCTGTCCGGGAAGACGCTCTTCTCGGAGCGGATCGGGGTGTCGATCGTGCTGTTGAAGCCGAACTTCTCGGCCTGCGCCCGCATCCGCTCCTTGCCCAGGTCGGCGCCCATCTTGGCGAAGACCGTGTTGCAGGACTGGTCCATCCCGGACTTGATGGTGGCGTTCTCGCAGCGCTCGTTCGGGCTCTCGTTCTTCAGCTGGGTGTTCGTGCCGGGCAGGATGTACGGCTCGGGCGTCTCCGTCGCGTCGTCGATGCTCTGGTAGCGGCCGTTCTCGAACGCGGCGGTGGCGGTGACCAGCTTGAAGGTCGAGCCGGGCGGATAGGTCTCCTTCAGCGCCCGGTTGAGCATCGGCTTGTTGGGGTCCGCGTTGAGGTCCGTCCAGGCCTTGGTGTCGGCGGCCTCGCCACCGGCGAAGGTGCCGGGGTCGTAGGACGGGGTGGAGACCAGCGCCAGGATCGCGCCGGTCTTCGGGTCGACGGCGACCACCGCGCCCTTCTTGTTGCCCATCGCGTCGAAGGCCGCCTTCTGGACCTTGGCGTTGATGGTGGTGACGACGTCGCCGCCGCGCTTCTGCTCGCCGGTCAGCATGTCCAGGGTGTTGCGGAAGAACAGCCGGTCGTCGGTGCCGGAGAGGATGCCGTCCTCCAGGTTCTCCAACTGGTTGGAGCCGTAGGCCTGGGAGGAGTAGCCGGTCACCGGGGCGTACATCGGGCCGTCGACCCAGGAGCGCTTGTACTTGTAGCGCAGGCCGTTGACGAAGTCCGACTTCGTGACCGGCTGGCCGCTGACGATGATGTTGCCGCGCGGGTGGGCGTACCGGTCGTACAGCTGGCGCTTGTTGTTCTTGTTGGTGGCCCAGGCCTCGGCCTGGACGCCCTGCACCCAGTTGGTGCGCACCATCAGGGCCAGGATCAGCACGAGGCAGAAGATCGAGACCCGGCGGATCGGCTTGTTCATCGGGCGGGTCCTCCCTGGCCCTCGGGGGCCGGGGCCGGTTCGGCCCCGGGGCGGCGGGCGCTGTCGCTGATCTTCAGCAGGATCGCGACCAGCGCCCAGTTGGCGACCACGGACGAACCGCCCTGGGCGAGGAACGGCATGGTCATACCGGTGAGCGGGATCAGCCCGGTGACACCGCCGGCCACGACGAACACCTGGATCGCCATCGCCGAGGAGAGGCCGACGGCGAACAGCTTGCCGAACGGGTCGCGGGCGGCGAGCGCGGTGCGCAGGCCGCGCTGGATCAGCAGCGCGTACAGCAGGAAGATCGCCATCAGGCCGGTCAGCCCGAGCTCCTCGCCGAACGAGCCCAGGATGAAGTCGCTCTTGGCGGCGAAGGCGATCAGCCAGGACCGGCCCTGGCCCAGGCCGGAGCCCGTGACCCCGCCGGAGCCGAGCGCCATCAGCGACTGGCCGATCTGCTCGGTGGAGCCCTTCGGCGGGTTCGGGCCGAAGGCGGCCATCGGGTCGAGCCAGGCGTCGATGCGGACCTTCACGTGGCTGGCGGTCGAGGCGACCGCGACCGCGCCGCCGACCGACATCAGCAGGCCGAACAGGATCCAGCTGGTCCGCTCGGTGGCGACGTAGAGCATCACCACGAACAGGCCGAAGAACAGGAAGGACGTGCCCAGGTCGTTCTCGAAGATCAGGATCAGCAGACTGAGCAGCCAGATCACGATGATCGGGCCGAGGTCGCGGCCGCGCGGCAGGTACAGGCCCATGAACCGGCGGCTGGCCAGCGCGAGGGCGTCCCGCTTGACCATCAGGTAGCCGGCGAAGAACACGGTCAGGACGATCTTGGCGAACTCGCCGGGCTGGATGGAGAAGCTGCCCATCCGGATCCAGATCTTCGCGCCGAAGTCCTCCGCCCTGGCCGGGAAGAAGGCCGGCGCGGCGAGCAGGACGAGGGCCACCACCATCGAGATGTAGGTGTAGCGCTGGAGCACCCGGTGGTCCTTCAGCAGCACCATCACCCCGATGAAGCCGGCGATCCCGAGGGCCGACCACATCAGCTGGTTCTCGGCCGCCGGGTAGTTGCCCTTGAGCAGCTTGCCCGCCTTGTCCAGCCGCCAGATCATCACCACCCCGAGCCCGTTGAGCAGGGTGGCGATCGGCAGCATCAGCGGGTCCGCGTACGGCGCGAAGCGGCGCACCAGCAGGTGGGCGACCACCGCCAGGGCGCCCATGCCGAACCCGTAGCCGAGCATGCCGGCGGGCAGCTTGCCGTCCATCGCGAGGCCGACGTTGGCGTACGCGAGGACCGGCAGCAGCACCGCGAAGACCAGCATGGCCAGCTCGGTGTTGCGCCGGTTGGGCGTCTCCTGCGGGGAGATCGTGGTGTTGCCGCGCCGGCGGGGGACGGCGCGTTCGGCCGTCGCCCGGCGCCGGCCGGCCCGGGTGGACTCTTCGCTCAGGTCGTAGCTGCTCACGTGGTGACCGCTCCCTGACGGCCGGCAAGACCGCTCGGGGCGGTCCTATGTCGGATCACGGACGTCACTGCTTCGGGCAGGAGTTGGCCCGGCTGAGTTCCTCTTCACTCAGCGGGGCCTGGTCGCCCTGCGCGGCGCCGGCCGGAGGGGTTGCGTTCGGTGCCGGGGTGGGTGCCACCGGGGTGGTCGGCGTCGGGGTGGTCGAGGGTGACGCGGTCGGAGCCGCGGCCGGGCCGCGGTTCTTCTCGGTCGGGGTGGGCGTCGTGGCCAGGTACACCGCCTGGGTGGCCGGCGGCGTGGCCGGGGTGTTCGCCCGTGCGGCCCGCTGGCAGAGCTGGACCCAGCCGTCGAGCTCGTTGACCGTCGACTGGGCGTCCTTCATGCTGCCGACCGAGATGGTCTTCTTCACGTGGGCCTGCTGGTCCTCGGGCAGCCACTTCAGCTGGATCTTGCTGTACGAGGAGTGCACCGAGGACAGGCTCAGACCGGCCAGGTTTTGGTTGATGCCCTGGTAGATCGCGACGTGGTCCTCCTGGGTGCCCACGTAGTACTGGTCCTGGGTCCACTGGTAGCCGAACCAGCCGGCGCCGCCGAGCAGTCCGAGCGCGACCAGGGCGGCCAGCGAGATCGTCAGGCCCTTGCGCTTGCGCTTCCTGGGCCGCCCCTCGTCGAAGTCCTCGGTGCCGTACACCGAGGGCTCGCCGGAGCCGTAGCCGTACTCGCCCTCGTACCCCTCGGCGGGGCCGAAACCGCCCTGCGCGCCGTAGCCCTCCTCGTAGCCCTCGGCCGGGCCGAAGGCGCCCTGCGGGCCGCGGCCGAGGCCGGCGGCGCGGCCGGCCGGGGTGTCCGCGATCGAGCGGTCGGCGGCGGCCGAGGACGGCGGGGCGTCGGCGACCGCGCCGACCACCACCGGGACGTCGTTGAACTGGCCGCTCATGGTGTCCGTGGCGCCGACGTCGATGACGTCCGCCACGATGCAGGTGATGTTGTCGGGACCGCCGCCGCGCAGCGCGAGCTGGATCAGCTCCTGCACGGTCTGCTCGGGCGCGTAGTAGCTGCCGAGGGTGTCCTGGAGGGTCTGGTGGCTGACCGGGCCGGAGAGGCCGTCGGAGCAGATCAGGTAGCGGTCGCCGGCCCGGACCTCGCGGATGGACAGGTCGGGCTCGACCTGGCCGCGGCCGTCCAGCGCGCGCATCAGCAGGGAGCGCTGCGGGTGGGTCTCGGCCTCCTCGGGCGTGATCCGGCCCTCGTCGACCAGGCGCTGCACCCAGGTGTGGTCCTGGGTGATCTGCACCAGGGCGCCGTCGCGCAGCAGGTAGGCGCGGGAGTCGCCGACGTGCACCAGGCCCATCCGCTGGCCCGTCCACAGCATGGCGGTCAGGGTGCAGCCCATGCCCTCCAGCTGCGGGTCCTCCTCGACCATCTGCCGGAGCCGGTCGTTGGCGCCCTGGACGGCGTCGCCCAGCAGGGTCAGCAGGTCCGCGCCCGGCACGTCCTCGTCCAGCCGGACGATCGAGCCGAGCACCTCGGAGGAAGCGACCTCGCCGGCCGCGGCGCCGCCCATGCCGTCGGCCACGGCCAGCAGCCGCGGCCCGGCGTAGCCGGAGTCCTCGTTCCCCTCCCGGATCAGTCCCTTGTGGGAGCCGGCGGCGAAGCGCAGCACCAGGGTCATGCGACCTTTGCCCCCCTCTGGGTCATGGACGGGATGCTGTCCCTCATGCGCTACTACTTCCGCAGTTCGATGACGGTCCTGCCGATACGGATCGGCATGCCCGGCTGGAGCGGAGTGGGCGCGGTCAGGCGCTGCCGGTCCAGATAGGTGCCGTTGGTGGAGCCTAGATCCTCGACCGTCCACTGCCCAGTCTGATCCGGATAGATCCTGGCATGCCGGGAGGACGCGTAGTCGTCGTCCAGCACGATGGTGGAGTCGTGCGCGCGGCCGAGCGTGATGGTCTGGCCCTGCAGCGCCACCGTGGTGCCGGCCAGCGAGCCCTGGACCACGACGAGCTGGGTCGGGCCTCCGCGGCGGCGCCCGCCGCCGCCCTGGGTCTGGCCCGCCGCCGGGCCGGCCTGCGTCGGCGCCGCGGCCCGCGCGGCGGTCGCGGTGGCGGCGCCGCCACCGGTCGTGGCGCCCGCGCCGCGACGGGAGGACCGCGGGTTCACCTTGGTGCCGAACAGGTCGCTGCGGATCACCTGGATCGCGACGATGACGAACAGCCACAGCACTGCCAGGAAGCCCAGCCGCATGACCGTGAGGGTCAGTTCTGACATGACCGTCCCGCCAGTCGGTGAGCGAGGCGCGCGAACAATTCGGACACTACCCTTCGACCTGCCGGTAGACGATGGTGGTGGAGCCCACGACGATTCGCGAGCCGTCGCGGAGCGTAGCGCGCTGGGTGTGCTGTCCGTCCACCACGATGCCGTTGGTGGACCCCAGGTCGAGCACCATCGAAGGGGTGCCGGGGCGGATCTCGGCGTGCTTGCGGGAGACCCCGGGGTCGTCGATCCGCACGTCCGCCTCGGTCGACCGGCCGAGCACGCAGGCCGAGCCGGTGATCTGGTGCCGGGAGCCGTTGACCTCGATCCAGCGGCGCACCGCGGTGCCGCCGTGGCCGGCGCCCGGGAAGGCCCGGACGTTGCCGCCTGCGGGCGGCCCCGGGGGCATCGCGGGGGGCGCGGCCGGCGGCGGGGGCGCGTTGTACTGGCCGGCGCCGGGCTGCTGCCACGGTGCGCCGGGGGCCGGAGCGGCCGGCGGGCGGTCGTACCCGGGCTGCGGCGGCGCGTACTGCTGCTGCGGGGGCTCCTCGGCGGCGAGGGTGCGGCTGCGCACCCGGTACAGCCCGGTGTCCAGGTCGTCGGCCTTCTCCAGGTTCACCTGGAGCGGGCCCATGAAGGTGTACCGCTGGGCCTCCGCGTACTCGCGGACCATGCCGGCCAGCTCGGTGCCGAGCTGCCCGGAGTAGGGGCTCAGCCGCTCGTGGTCGTGCGGGCTCAGCTCGACGATGAAGTCGTTCGGCACGACGGTGCGGTCGCGGTTCCAGATGCTCGCGTTGTTGTCGCACTCGCGCTGCAGCGCGCCGGCGATCTCCACGGGCTGGACCTCGGACTTGAACACCTTGGCGAAGGTGCCGTTGACGAGACCCTCGAGCCGCTGCTCGAACTTCTTCAGCACTCCCATGGGGCACCCCCTTCCAGGGTTCGTTCGCCTGCCTGCCGGCCGGATCCCGCCCGGGACCCGGTCGCGCCTCCTACTTGCGGTACTTCCGTACTGATCGTATCCACGCCGGGCCCTTCCGTACGGTTCCCGGACCGTGTGGTGCCCGGGGGTGGGCTCGGACACACAGGGTGACGCATTTCGGGTACGGCACGCCAGACGTCCCCGCCGGAGCACCCTTCCGGCAGTCGTGCGGGTGTTCGTCGGGCATCGGTTCGGATGCCGTAGGCCTCCCCGGACAACGGATTCGGAGTAGTCCCCCAGGTCGTGCTAATGTTTTCCACGTCGGAAGGGCCGCCCGGAAGGGAGGCCGGTCCAAGGAAGCGCGAAGTACCGATGGTACCGAGCGGTTCGGAAGATCGGTCGGCAACGAAGACGACACCCATGCGCGGGTGGCGGAATAGGCAGACGCGCTGGATTCAGGTTCCAGTGCCCGAAAGGGCGTGGGGGTTCAACTCCCCCCTCGCGCACAGCGAAGCCCCGCAGATCTACGGATCTGCGGGGCTTTCTCGTTCTCGGCCGGAAGGCCCGGGCCCGGCCGCACCGGTTTCGGGGGCGGGCCGGATCAGCCGTGGCCGGCCGGGAGCTCGGCGCGGACCTCGAAGCCGCCGTCCGCGGTCGGCCCGGCGGTGAGGGTGCCGCCCAGCAGTTGGGCGCGCTCGCGCAGGCCGACCAGGCCGTGGCCGCCGCCCGGCAGGGTCTCGGCCGGGTGCACCGGCGGAGCCTCGTTGCGGACCTCGACCCGCAGCCGGCGGCCCTTCGCCCGGACCCGCACGTGCACCTCCGCGTCCGGGGCGTACTTGGTGATGTTGGTGAGCGCCTCCTGCACGGTGCGGTAGGCGGCCCGCTCCACCGCCTCCGGCCACGGGCGGTCGCCGGGGACCAGCTCGGTGTCGGCGGCCAGGCCGCTCTCCTCGATCAGCCGGGGCAGGTCGGCCAGCCGGGGCTGCGGGGCGAGCGGGGCGTCCGGCAGTCCGCCGGTGCCGCGCAGCACCCCGACCATCTGGCGCAGCTCGTCCAGGGTCCGTACCGACAGCTCGCGGATGGTCCTGGCGGCGGTCACGGCGGCCGGGTCGGGGCTGCTCACCTGGAGCGCGCCGGCCTGGATGCTGATCAGGCTGACCTGGTGCGAGACCACGTCGTGCATCTCCCGGGCCAGCCTGCCGCGCTCGCTGATCAGCACCCGCTCGGCCAGCAGTCGGCTCTCCCGCTCCTGGCCGCGGGTCAGCTCGTCCAGGCGGACGGCCAGTTCCCGCCGGGTGCGGGCGAGCAGACCGGTGGCGGCCGGGCCGGCCGCCAGCATCACGGCCTGGATGGCGTCCAGCGCGGTGGCCCGGCTGAGGTCGATCAGGTTCGCGGGCAGCGGCCAGTGGAAGAACTCGACCAGGGCGAACAGGATGCCGCAGGGGATCACGATCCGGGGGCGGGGGCGTTCGGCGGCCACCGAGTAGACGGCCGTTATCGGGGCCAGCCAGATCTCGTCCACCCAGCTGCCCGGCATGGTGAGCAGCAGCGCCGTCACCGGGAAGCGACGGCGGAGGAACAGCGCGACGGCGGCCAGCGTGGACAGCGCCACCTGCCACCAGGCGGCCTCCCGGGCCACCAGCGCGGCGTCCAGCAGGGAGTACAGGACGGGCAGCAGCAGCATCAGCCAGGGCGCGGTGCACCAGGCCGGCAGCCGTCTGGACGGCAGGTGGTCGGCGGCCGTCATGCCCCGTCGCCGGGCTTGGGCCGGACCAGGCCGGCCCGGTGGGCCAGTACGGCAGCCTGGACCCGGTTGGCGGCGCCGAGCTTGCCGAGGATCGCGCTGATGTGGTCCTTGACCGTGCCGGTGCCGAGGAAGAGCCGGTCGGCGATCTCGGCGTTGGACAGGCCCTCGCCGAGCAGCGAGAGCACGTCGAGTTCCCGGCCGGTGAGGGTGCGGGCGAGCGCGGTGGCCTCGGCGTCCGGGCCGCCGCCGTCCACGTAGCCGCCGATCACGGTGCGGGTGACGGTCGGGGAGAGGATGTTGCCGCCGGCCGCGAGCACCCGGACGGCGTGCACCAGCTGGTCGGGGGCGGTGTCCTTGAGCAGGAAGCCGGCCGCGCCGGCCCGCAGCGCGGTGCCGATGTACTCGTCGGTGTCGAAGGTGGTGAGCATCGCCACGGCCGGCGGGTCGGGCAGGGCGCGCAGCCGGCGCAGCACCGAGATGCCGTCGAGGTCGGGCATCCGGATGTCGAGCAGCACCACGTGCGGGCGCAGCCGTTGGACGTGCTCCTCGGCCTGCCCGCCGGAGCAGTCGCCGACCACCTCCAGGTCGGCGGCGGAGCCGACGATCAGGCCCAGGCCGGAGCGGACCAGGATCTCGTCGTCGACGATCAGCACGCGGGTGGTGGTGATGGTGCCTCCTCGGTTCGGGCGGCCGGGTCGGGGCGGTCCGCGTGGGGTCGTCTCGAGAGTAGGGGCTACGGAGGCGGGGTGCCGAACGTCCGGGGGGTGTGCACCCCCGCCGTTCGGCGGGGGTGGGAATCCGCTACCCGGTTCACGCAATTCTCAGCTTCGGTGGTGAACCATGGAGTTGGCTGACTCTTTTCCGGCCGCTTCTCCAATCGGGCGGTCGGCCGGGGGAGGTCACCGGTCAGTCCGTCGGGCCCGAGCGGGCGCCCGGCGCCGGGCCGTTCGCGGATGCGCCCCACCATCTGATCGTTTGGAATTGAGCTGTGTCGTCCACTGTGAAGTCGGAGCCGTCCGCCACGTCCCACGGGCCCCGTACCGGAGACGTGCTCGACCGCTGGCGCCCGAGGGCCGCCGCGGCCTCCGTCTGGTACCTGCGGCTCATCGCGCTGCTGAACGTGGCGACGGTGCTGCTGGTTCCCTTCCGCGACCAGGTCTACGAGCACAACGAGGGTGAGTACTTCACCCCGTACCTGATGACCGCCGGCCTGGGCAGCGCGGTGCTGTCGGTGTTCCTCGCGATCGCGATGCGGCGGCGCAAGCGCGCCGCGTGGATCTTCAACACGGCGCTCGGCGGGATGTTCGCGCTGCTGTACCTGGCGGCCATGCTGGTGCCGTCCGAGCGCTTCGACACCCACCCGCTCAACTACATCTCCACCGTCCTGACCTGCCTGTTCGTGCTGGCGCTGCTGATCGGGCGCAGGGAGTTCACCTCCAAGGGGGACAGCTCCAACCCGAAGACGGCGGCGGCCACCTTCGTCGGCGGCCTGGCGTTCGGCGGCGGTGTGGGCGCGCTGCTGGTCTGGCTGACCAACGAGCTCTCCGGCGCCGGCTTCTGGGACCTGTTCCGGTACTCGGTCGGCCGGATGATCACGATCACCCCGTCCGAGCACCTGCGCTCGGTGATCGCCGCACCGACCTGGGTGAACGCCGCGATCAACGCCATGGGCGCGGTGCTCTTCCTGCTGGTGCTGTACGTGGCCTTCCGCAGCCCGCGCGGCAAGGAGCTGCTCACCGCCGAGGACGAGGCCAGGCTGCGCGGCCTGCTGGACAAGCAGGGCGAGCGGGACTCGCTCGGCTACTTCGCGCTGCGCCGGGACAAGGCGGTGATCTTCTCCCCCAGTGGCAAGGCGGCCGTCACCTACCGGGTGATCGGCGGCGTCTCGCTCGCCTCGGGCGACCCGATCGGCGACCCGGAGGCCTGGCCGGGCGCGATCGACGCCTGGCTGTCCGAGGCCCGCGAGCACGCCTGGGCGCCGGCCGTGATGGGCGCCTCCGAGGAGGCCGGGGTGATCTACGCCCGGCACGGGCTGGACGCGCTGGAGCTGGGTGACGAGGCGATCGTCGAGCTGGACGAGTTCTCGCTGGACGGCCGCGCGATGCGGGTGGTCCGGCAGGCCTACAACCGGGTCAAGCGGGCCGGGTACACGGTGCGCATCCGCCGCCACGAGTCCATCTCCGATGCGGAGATGGCCGAGCTGGTGGCGAAGGCAGACGAGTGGCGCGACGGGGCGACCGAACGCGGCTTCTCGATGGCGCTCGGCCGGCTCGGCGACCCGGGCGACGGCCGCTGCGTGATGCTGGAGTGCCACGACGGGGACGGCGAGCTCAAGGCGCTGCTGAGCTTCGTGCCGTGGGGCCCGGACGGGCTCTCGCTGGACCTGATGCGCCGGGCCCGGGACACCGAGAACGGCCTGATGGAGTTCATGGTCATCGAGCTGCTGCAGCGGGCCGACGAGGTCGGGCTGAAGCGGGTGTCGTTGAACTTCGCGATGTTCCGCTCCGTTTTCGAGCGCGGTTCCCGCCTCGGCGCCGGTCCGGTGCTGCGGCTGTGGCGTTCGACCCTGGGATTCTTCTCGCGCTGGTGGCAGATCGAGTCGCTGTACCGCGCCAATGCCAAGTACCGGCCGATCTGGGAACCGCGCTACCTGCTCTTCGAGAAGAGCAGCGAAATTCCCCGGATCGGCATCGCGAGCGCGCGCGCCGAGGGATTCATCGTCGCGCCGAGCCTGCCCGCCCTGTTCCGCCGCCGGCACGCCCGGGCCGCCGTGGTGGCGCCCCGGGTCCCGGCGACGGCCCGGGACGGGAAGGGGTAGCCCTCCGTCGGGGGGCGGAGGGAACCGGTCGGTCGAAATGGGGGGCCGATGGGGGTATTGCCTCCCCCCAGAGGATGACGCGGCTCCCCATCCGTGCCGATGTGGCTTTGTCAGCGGGCTTCTAATGTTGGAGTAGTCGAGAGTCCGGGGATTCGGAGAAACGGTTGTGATTCACAGGACCCACGCGGGGGGCGTGCGAAAGGGGCCGCTGGCAATCGTCAGATCGGCCGCTGTCGCCGAGTGGGGAACGTTGTTCGTGACGGTCAGGGATGCGGTGGTGCGAAGGAAGTTCGCCGCCGCCCCGCTGGCCACGGTGGCGACGTTTCTGATCCTGCTGTTCAGCATCGTCCAGCACCTGCCGGGCGGCGAGCGTTTCGTCAACAACATCGGGGTGGTGCGGGCGGCGCTGCCGCTGGAGGTCTCGCTGCTGCGGACCCCGCTCTCCCTGTACGTGCCGGCGCTGGACCTTCCGGTCTGGGGGGCGCTGGCCCAGGTGTTCGTGGTCTTCGCGATCGCCGAGATCGTGCTCGGCCGGCGGATGACGCTGGTGGTCGCCTACACCTGCACCCTGGCGGGCACGCTGTTCGCCCGGGTCGGCGTGGCGATCGGCCCGCACCACCTGTTCGGCTTCCCGAAGTGGGTCGCCTACGTGCGGGACACCGGGCCCTCGGCCGCGGTGGTGGCACTGGCGATCTGCGTCGCGTTCCGCAGCCGGGCCTGGTGCACCGCCGGCCTGGTGGTCGCGGTGATGATCGGCGAGGCCGTCGTGCTGCCCAACCTGGCGGGGCTGGAGCACGTGGTCGCGGTGATCACCGCGCTGCTGATCGCCGTCTCGGTCGAGGTCTTCGGGGACTTCTGGCCGAGGGTGCTGGCCGGGGTCGGCGCCGCCACCTCGGTGGCCGCGGCCGCCTCCCGGGAGGTCGCGGTGGAGGCCCGGCGGCGCCGCTCGGCGGGGGCCGTCATCCCCTGACGGGCGTTGATCGCGCTTCGCCGGCCGCGTACGGGTCCCGTACGCGGCCGTTCGGCGTTCCGGACGGGCCCCGCCGCTCCTAGGCGTGGGGGAGCGGTAGTTCGAACCAGACGACCTTGCCCACCGCCTTGCGGGCGGTGCCCCAGCGTTCGGCGAGCTTGGTGACCAGGGTGAGGCCGCGGCCGGTCTCGCCGAGCTGCTCGGCCGGTTCCAGCGAGGGCAGGTTGTGGTTGTCGTCGCTGACCTCGACCAGCAGCTTGTCCACCCGGATCAGCTGGAGCTTCACGGTGTCCCGGGCGACCCGTACGGCGTTCGTCACCAGCTCGCTGACCAGCAGTTCGGTGGTGTCGCTGAGTGCCTCCAGGTGCCAGCCGGCCAGCTGTTCGCGGACCAGCGAGCGGGCCCGGCCGACCTCGCGGTGGTCCACGGTGAGGTCCCAGGTGGCCACCTCGGACGGGGCGACCCCGTCGAAGCGGGCCACCAGCAGGGCGACGTCGTCCTTGCGGTCGTCCGAGTGCAGCCGTCGCAGCACCTCGTCGCAGGCCTGCTCGGGGCTCTGCTGCGGGTCGATCAGGTTGCCGCAGAGCGCGGCCAGGCCGGCTCCTATGTCCCCGCCCCGCACCTCGACCAGGCCGTCGGTGCAGAGCACCAGCATCGAGCCGTCCGAGACGTCGATGGTCTTGGCGACGAACGGCACCCCGCCGACGCCGATCGGCGCGCCGGCCGGGATCTCCAGTAGCTCGCCGGTGCCGTCCGGGTGCACCAGGACGGGTGGGACGTGGCCTGCGCTGGCCAGTTCGCAGGTCCGGTTGATGGGGTCGTAGACCGCGTACAGGCAGGTCGCGAGGTGGTCGTCGCCGAGCTTGTGGGCCAGGTTGTCCAGGTGGCGCAGCAGCTGGCCGGGTGGGAGGTCCAGGGCGGCGAGGGTCTGCATGGCGGTGCGGAAGCGGCCCATCGCGGCCGCCGAGTGCAGGCCGTGGCCCATCACGTCGCCGACCACCAGGGCGACCCGGCTGCCGGGCAGCTGGATCGCGTCGAACCAGTCGCCGCCGACCTCGGCTTTCGGATCGCCGGGCAGGTAGCGGTGGGCGACCTGCACGCCGGGGATCTGCGGCGGGCGGGTCGGGATCATGGAGCGCTGCAGGGTGGTGGCGACCCGGGCCTCGGCGCGGTGCAGCCGGGCGTTGTCCAGTGACAGCGCGGCGCGGACGGCCAGTTCCTTGAGGGTCGCGGCGTCGCTCTCGTCGAAGGGGGCGCGGTCCGGCAGCCGGAGCAGCTTGAGGATGCCCAGCACGGTGCCGCGGGCGGAGAGCGGGACGACCAGCATCGACCGGCCGGTCACCACCGGCGCCAGCCGGGCGCCGCCGAGGGCGATCGCGTAGTCGACCGCGACGTCCGGGCTGACCACAGGGACCAGCACCGGCTGGTTCAGCTGCAGGGCCATCCCGGGCGGGGTGCGGCGGGGCATGCTGACCAGCGAGCCCTCGGAGAGCACGTGGTCCCAGGCGCCGCCGGTCTCGTTGTAGACCAGGGCGACCCGGCGCAGCATGGTGTCGTCGTCCGGGCGGGCGGCCGGCAGTTCGGAGTCCGAGATCAGCCCGTCCACCAGGTCCACGCAGGCGAAGTCGGCGACCCGGGGGACCAGCACCTGGCACAGCTCGTGGGCGGTGAAGCCGAGGTCCAGGGTGGTGCCGACCTTGCCACCGACCTCGTTCAGCAGGGCCAGTTGCTCGCCGGCCTGCCCGTTGGTGAGGAAGGGGCCGAGCCGGCCGCCGGGCGGGCCCTCGCCGGTGGCGGGGGCGGGGACCGGGACGGTGGCGGGCGGGCGGCCGTCGGTGGTGGACGGCTCGACGGCGGTGTACTCGATGGCGACGGCTCCTGCGGTGGGCGGTGGCACCTCCCGGCCGGTGGCGGGGGGAGGGACGGTCGGGCCGCCGCCCGCCGCGCCGGCGACGGCGGGCACCGGCCGGACGGCGGACTGGGCGGCGGGGCGTTCGGCGGCCTCGCGCTGGACGGGCAGCGGGCCGGTCGGCCGGCGGCCGGGGGCGCCCTGCTCGGGCTGCGGCGGCGGTCCGACCCGGGCGGCGCGCTGCTGCGGCGTCGGGTAGCGGCGACCGAGACCGGCGGCCGCGTGCGCCGTACCGGTCTGCGCGTCGGCGGGCAGCACCGGCAGCACGGTGGCCGGGTCCAGCCGCAGGGCGGGCAGCCCGCCCCGCTCCAGCGCGGTCAGCAGCGCCGTGCGGTGGGCGGCGGGCAGCAGCCGGGCCAGGTGCTCCGGCACCGGCCGGCCCGCCGGGGTGAGCGCCGCGGCCAGGGTGTGGAAGCCGCCCCGGGCGCCGGGTGCGGCGGTGAAGGGGAGCAGCCGCTCGCCGAGCGCCAGCCGTGGCCCGGTGGAGCGCAGCGGGCGGGCGTCGGCGGCCAGCGCCAGCAGTCCGCCGGCCGGGCCGGGCAGCGGGTAGGCCCACCAGAGCACGTCGCGCTGGTGTTCCTCGCGGTCGGTGACGGTCAGCCGGCCGGTCCAGGGGCGGCCGTCGGCGGTCCGTTCGGCGAGGGTGGCGAAGGTGTCGCAGTGGCGGCGTACGGAGCAGCGTTCGCGCACCCGGGACTCCAGGGCGGGCAGCAGGCCGCAGGCCGGGCGGTCGTGGGCGACGTCGGCACGATGGCCGAACAGCTCCTCGGCGGCCCTCCCCCACTGGGTGATCCGGCCGGACCGGTCGACCAGGACGGGGGCCAGCCTGACCAGGGCGGCCACACCCGTCGGGTGGTCGCCCGGCGCGGTTCCGTCGCCCGCCGGCCGCGGTGTGGAGTTGGACTCGGCCACCATGGATTCGCTCTGCTCCCGCCTGGCCGCCGCGCCCGGGGGCGGCCGTATCTCCGGAGGAAGGCACGCTGTGCGGATACCAGCGAAGCACGGACCGGGCCGGGCTCGACACCGAAACGGGGAGATTCCTCAGGATCGGTTGCGTGTCGCGTGCCGCGCGCCGGTCCGCGCCTCCGGTTCATCCGGACGAGGCCCGCGAACACGGCGGTAGGGTGGCAGGCCGGACCGCCCGTACGAGTGGTCCGCAGGACGCATCCGCCCGGACGAGACAGAGGCGAGAAGTGAGCGCGCAGAGCCCCGCCCGCTGGACGGACCCGGAGCAGCAGGCACTCGAGGAGCGGGTCGCCGCCGCCGAGCTGGCCTGGCTCAGCATGGACGTGGACGTGCAGACGCTGCGGGTCGAGATCGACAACTTCGCGCTGATCCACCACCAGCTGCTCGGCCCGCTCTATGCCCGGCTGGACGAGCTGGACGCGCTGGTCGCCGAGGCCGTGGCGGCCCGCACCGGCCGGCCGGAGGACCTGCGCCGGGCCGCCGAGGCGCGTCGGCAGGTCGAGGAACTGCCCGACCTGGACGCGCTGTTCGACTCGGTGCGGGAGCAGTCGGGCCAGGAGGGCGAGGCGGCCCCGCCGCCCGCCGCGCCCGAGCGGGTGCGGCCCGGCAAGGAGGCCCAGCGGATCTACCGTGAGCTGGTCCGCCGCGCCCACCCCGACCTGACCACCGACCCGGACGAGCAGCAGCGCCGGGCCGCCTTCCTGGCCCGGGTCAACGAGGCCTACGCGTACGGGGACGCGACCGCGCTGGGCGCCCTGGCCGCCGAGTGGTCCACCGCGCCGGAGGCCGCGCCCGCCGTCGACGCCCCCGACCGCGCGGACTGGCTGCGCCGCCGGCTGGACTGGCTGACCGCCAAGATCGCCGAGACCGCCGCCGAGCAGGTCCGGCTGGAGCAGACCCCGATGGGCGAACTGCTCGCCCTCGCCCCGCAGGACCCGGACCGGCTGCTGGAGCAGCTCGCCGAGGAGCTGCTGGCCAAGGCCGCCGAACGGCAGGCCGAGCTGGAACGGCTGCTCGGCGGCCCGGCCTCCGGCGGCCACGGTGCGGCGCCGGTGGGCGACAATGGCACGCACCCCACCGAACCCCAGGAGAGCCACACGATGTTCCCGCAGATCCCCTCCTCCGACGCCGCCTCCGTGCCCGCCGACGCCGCCCTGCTGGACGTGCGCGAGCAGGACGAGTGGGACGCCGGCCACGTGGACGGCGCGCTGCACATCCCGATCGGCGAGGTGATCGCCCGCCTCGGCGAGCTGCCGGACGAGAAGCTCTACGTGCTCTGCCGGGTCGGCGGCCGCTCCGCGCAGGTCGTCCAGTACCTGGTGCAGCAGGGCCGGGACGCGGTGAACGTGGACGGCGGGATGTACGCCTGGCAGAGCGCGGGCCGTCCCATGGTGAGCAGCACCGGCCAGGAGGCCTTCGTCCTCTGACGGCTCCCCGGCGGCCCGGCGCCCGCCGCCCGCGCCGTGCGGCAGGATGGGCGCGCGAGCGCGCCGGCACCGGGCCGGCGGCGCCCGCCGACCGGGCGGGGAGGCCATGACCGAGACGACGGACCGGCCGGCTGCCGGGCGGGCCTGGTCCGGGCCCGCGCAGCTGGTCCTCGGCTTCGCCGGGGTGGTGCTGGCCGGCGGCACCGGGCTGTTCCTCGCCGCGGTGTTCCTGCACGTCGCGCCCGCCAACTCGGTGTCCCGGCAGTACCGGGACGAGGTCGACGGCGTGGTGTACCCGGAGTTCGAGCAGAACTGGAAGCTGTTCGCGCCCAACCCCCTCCAGCAGAACGTGGCCGTGGACGCCCGGGTCCGTACCGTCGGGCCCGACGGGGCCACCCGTACCGGGGACTGGATCGGGCTGACCGCGCAGGACGTCGCCGCGATACGGGGCAACCCGGCGCCCAGCCACGTCGAGCAGAACCTGCTGCGCCGGGCCTGGGACTTCTACGACGGCACCCACAACCCGCAGGACGAGACCCCGGCCTCCCCGCGCGGCCGGCTCGCCGAGCAGTACCTCAAACGGATCGCCCTGCAGCGGATCGGCCGGGAGACGGACGGCGGGCGGATCGTGGAGATCCGGTTCCGGTCGACCGCGGCCACCGTCCCGCCGCCGTCCTGGAGCGGCGAGCCCGCGCCGCCGGCGCCCCGGGTGCGGGAGCTGCCGTGGTGGTCGGTGTCGGACGAGGACTACCGGGGGCTGCTCGGATGAACGAGGCGACGGTGCGGGCCGACCGGGCGGACGGGGCCGTGGCGTCCGGCGGGGCGGGGCCGGCCGCCGGTGTGCCGCGGCAGGCCGGGGCGGTGCCGGAGGCGCGCGGGCCGCGGGCGCCGCTGGGGCGGGCGATGGCGGCCTTCACCGGGCGGCCGCTCGGCCGGCACCAGGCCGCGGTGGTGCGGATCGGCTTCGGGCTGGTCTGGCTGGCCCACCTGCTGCGCGAGTGGCCCCACCGCCGGGTGCTGTACGGCGACCGCTCCCCCTGGTCGATGGAGCTGGCCGAGCGGCTGCTGACCGACAACGGGGCGTTCACCGTGCTGCCCTGGTTCGGCGGACGGCTCTGGTTCGAGCTGGTCTACCACCTGGCGGTGCTGGCGGCGCTGGCCGTGCTGCTGGGCTGGCGGACCAGGGCGAGCACGGTGCTGTTCCTGGTCACCGTGCTGTCCCTGCAGAACCGGGACGTCTTCCTCGGCGACGGCGGCGACAACGTCGTCCACCTGATGGCGGTCTACCTGGTCTTCACCCGCTGCGCCGAGGTCTGGTCGCTGGACGCCCGCGGGACCGGGCCCGGGCGGACCGGGGTGGTGCTCTGGGCGGTGCTCGGGGCCGCCCTGGCGGCCTGTCAGTTCGGCGGCCTCGCGGGCGACAGCCTGACCTGGACCGACCGGGCCTTCCCGTACCTCGGCTGGTCGCCGCTGTTCTGGGGGCTCTGGGCGGTGGCCGGGCTGTGGTGGACGCTCGGCCGGCTGCGGCCGGACGGCGAACCGCGGGCGGTGCTCGACGCGCTGGCGAACATGGTGCACAACTGCGCGATGCTGGTGATCGCCGTCGAGGTGGTGCTGATCTACGCCACGGCCGGCTGGTACAAGGTGCAGGGCTCGCGCTGGCAGGACGGCACCGCGCTGTACTACCCGCTGCACCTGGACTACTTCACCCCCTGGCCGGGGCTGTCCGCGCTGGTCGGCTCGGCGCTCCTGCCGGTCTTCCTGATCTCCTACGGCACCGTGATCCTCCAGGTGGCGTTCCCGTTCACGCTGGTCAACCGGCGGGTCAAGAACGTCCTGCTGGCCGTCATGATGCTGGAGCACGCGGGGATCGCGGTGGTGCTCGGGCTGCCGGTCTTCTCGCTCGCGATGATCGCGGCGGACGCGGTGTTCCTGCCGACCGGGGCGCTGCTGTGGGCGGCGGCGCGGCTGAGTCGGATCCGGCGGAGGTCTCCCGCCTAGGATGTCGCTATGTCCTGGTTCGCCGCACTTCGTGACACCGCGCGGACCGGGCTCACCCTGGACCGGGCGCTGACCGACCCCAAGCGGGCGCTGCGCGGGGCGGTCGCGGTGGCACTGGTGCTCTTCCCGACCCTCGCGCTCGGCGGGGTCGCGCTCGCCACCTCGGCCGCGATGGGCGCGTTCATCGCCGGCTCGGCCACCTTCCAGCGCAGCTTCCGGCCCCGGGCCAGCCTCGCCGTCGCGGCCGGGGCCGGACTCGGCATCAGCACCTTCCTCGGCTACCTGGCCGCCGGCGTCCCCGGGCTGTTCCCGGTGCTGCTCGCCGTGTGGGCCTTCGGCGCCGGGCTGGCCTGGGCGATCGGGCCCACCGCCGGGGTGGTCGCCACCAACACCGTCTCCGTGATGCTGATCGTCGTGCAACTCCCGGTCAGCGTGGGCACCGCGCTCGGCCACGGGCTGGTCGCCGCCCTCGGCGGGGTCGTCCAGGCCACCGTCATCACCGTCTGGCCGATCGGCAGCTGGACCGCCCAGCGCGAGGCCCTCGCCGACACCTACGCCGAACTCGCCGACTACGCGAGGAGGTTGCGGCAGGACCCGACCGCGCACGTGGACCCGGAGCCGTTCATGACGGCCCGCCACGCGGCCGCCCTCACCCCCTGGCAGGACCGCCACCGGCCGCCCGAGCTGCGCGGCCTGCGCGGCATCGCCGAGCGCATCCGGCCCACGCTCGCCGCCCTCGCCGACCCCAAGGTGGGAGCCCCCGAGGAGGGGCCGGGGCGGGACCGGGCCCGGGAGGTACTGGCGGCCGCCGCCGAGGTCATGGACGCCCTCGCCCGGGCGATCCGCACCGGCGACCCGGTCCGGCTGCCCCGCTCCGCGCCCTCGCTCACCCTGGTCGACCCGGACGACGAGGGACCGCGGCTCCAGGGGGCACCCCGGCGCTCCGCCCGACGGCTCGGCGGGCTGCTGCGCAAGGCCGCGGACACCCTGGACCGCAACGACGAGGACACCGTCACCACCCCCGTGGTCGGGGCCGGGGGAGCTCTGCACAGGCCGACCATCGCCCGGATGCTGCCGGTCGCGGCGCGGGCCGTACGGCGGCAGCTGCACCCGCGTTCGGCGATCTTCCAGCACGCCGTCCGGCTCGCCGGGGTCGTCACCGTCGCCTACCTGCTGGCCCGGCTCATCGGGTTCCACCACGGGTACTGGGCGCCGATGACCGCCGCGATGGTGATGCGGCCGGACTTCGCCCAGACCTACAGCCGGGGCGTCGCCCGGCTGGCCGGGACGGTGGTCGGGGTCGCGGTCTCGACGCTGGTCGTGCAACTCACCCACCCCGGGGAGTGGGTGCTGGCCGCGCTGGCGGTGGTCTGCATCGGCGGGTCGTACCTGGCGTTCCGGACCGGGTACGCGCTCACCACCGTCGGCATCTCCACGTACGTGGTGTTCCTGCTCGGGCTGCAGGAGGGCAACCCGCTGGTGACGGCGGTCGAACGGGTCGGGCTCACCCTGCTCGGCGGATCGATCGCGCTCGTCACGTACGCGCTGTTCCCGACCTGGCAGACCGCCCGGCTGGGCGAACGGCTCGCCGAGTGGCTGGCGGCGGCCGGACGGTACGCGGGGGCGGTGATCGCCTGCTACGAGAAGCCGGCGGCGCCGCGCGGGCGGGTGGTGCGGAGCGCGCTGCTGGACTCGCGGGAGGCGCGCTCGGAGCTGTACCAGGCGATGCAGCGGGCCGACGCCGAGCCGGGGCGGCACGAGTCCGGACTGGAGGGGGTGAGCCGGCGCCAGATCGACCGGGCCCGGGCGGCGGTGGGGGCCCTCGGGCGGGCGGCGGTGCTGCTGGAGGCCCACCTGCCGGCGGCGGACGCGGAGCCCGTCCCGGGGACGGCGGCGTACGCGGAGGAGCTGCGGCTGGCGACGGCGCTCGCGGCGGCGGCGGTGCTGACGGGGCAGCCGGTGGAGTTCCGGGCGGTGCGGGATGCGCAGGTGTGGCTGGAGGAGGGGTTGGCGGTGGCTCCGGCGGGGGTGCAGCGGGATGTGGTGAGGGCGGGGACTCGGTTGGTGGGGCAGGCGCTTCGGGATCTGGAGCGGGCTCTGCGGGGGTCGGCTGGGGAGGGGGGCTTTCGGGAGGGGGGCTTTCGGGAGGGGGGCTTTCGGGAGGGTGGGGGGCCGGGGGCGGCTCCGGGGGTGGGCGCTCCGGGGGCTGGATGATTTTCAGACTGCCAACCCTGGCGGTGGGGTGTTGAGACCGTTGGCAGTCTGAAAATCACCCGCCACGCCCCTCTCCGCACCCACCCCCTCCGCCGCCCCCTCCCGCAGCGCGTCCCTCTCGCTGGGGTGGGGTGGGGTGGTGGGTGGTTGCTATGGGTGGGGACGGTTCTCTCGCTGGGGTGGGGTGGGGTGGTGGGTGGTTGCTGTGGGTGGGGACGGTTCTCTCGCTGGGGTGGGTGGGTGGGTGGTGTCGTCGACCTCGGGTTGGACGGGTTGGCCCGCGATGTGGGCGGGCCGTTGGGGCGGCCCGGGGAGCAGGTGGGAGAGTGAACGGCATGGACGAGCTGGTGCGTGGGTGGCGGGCGGCCGAGCGGGAGCCGGGGGCGGTGCTGCTGGACGGGTTCCACGCGCTGAAGCACGCGCTGCGGTTCGGCGGCGAGGTGCGGTGGGTGCTGACCGTCGACCAAAAGGCCTTGGCGGCGTTGGCGGGTGAGTTGGCGCCGGATGTCGCTCCGGCGTTGGAGGGGCTCGCGGTGGAGGTGCCGGAGCCGGTGCTGCGGGGGCTGGTGCCGCGGTTGCATCCGACGGGGGTGGCGGCGCTGGCGGTGCGGCCCGGTGCGGAGGCGAACCGGGAGGTGCTGGGGCGGCGGCCGCGGAAGGCGCCGGTGGTGCTGCTGGAGAACCCGCGCAACCTGGGGAACGTCGGGGCGGTGATCCGGCTGGCGGCCGGGTTCGGCGCCACCGGGGTGGTGACCACGGGGGACCTGGATCCGTGGCATCCGAGCGTGCTGCGCGGGAGTGCGGGGCTGCACTTCGCGACCGCGGTCGAGCGGTTGAGCCTGCCGGAGCTTCCGGACGGGCCGTTGTTCGTGCTGGATCCGGAGGGCGAGGACATCCGGGACCTGCCCTTCCCGGACGACGCGCTGCTGGCCTTCGGTACGGAGCGGCACGGTGTGTCGGACGAACTCAAGGCGCGCGCCGACCGGTTGGTGGCGGTGCCGATGCAGCCGGGGGTGTCCAGCTTCAACCTGGCGACCAGTGTCGCGATGGGCCTCTTCCACTGGATGTCGGGGAAGCGCTGAGGCGCGGCGCCCGGGTGGGCACCGCGCCTCGGCGGGGTGTCAGGAGAAGAGCCGGCGCCAGGTGTCGGGGCCCGGGTAGCCGTCGGCCTCGCTGCCGCGCCAGCCCTGGGCCTGCTGGAAGGCCTGGACGGCCCGGCGGTCGCTGTCCGTCCACCGCGGGCCGGGGCCGACGCTGTACGAGCCGCCGAAGCCCTTGCGGACGAGTTGTTCGCCGAGGCGCCGGACGTGGTCGTTGATCTGGCCGGGGCCGAAGTACTGGGCGCCGGGGAAGCCCTCGGCGGTGGGCGGCGGGGGCGGCAGTGGGGTGCCGCCGTTGATGTCGCGGCCCTTGCCGTTGACCAGGTAGTCCCAGGTGTCCTTGCCGGGGATGCCGTCGGCCTCGCCGCCGCGCCAGCCCTGGGCCTGCTGGAAGGCCTGGACGGCCCGGCGGTCGCTGTCCGTCCAGCGGGGGCCGGGGCCCGTGGAGTAGAACGCGGCGCCGCCGCGCTGCACCAGCATCTGGCCGAGCCTGGTGACGTACGCGTTGTCGGCGCCGGGGCCGAACCTGTCCGTGCCGGGGAAGGCGGTGGAGGAGGTGCCGCCGCCGTTGCCGTTGCCGCCGGCGGACAGGCCGGTGTAGCGGTACGGGACGTACGCGCCGGAGTTGTTCCAGTACCCGTACGGGGTGGAGCGCTTCTTGGTGGAGGGCCCGGTCTGCTCGTAGGCGACGTACTTGGTGCGGGAGGAGTCGGTCCAGCCGCCGAAGATCGTCACGTGCGAGCCGGCCTGGGGGCTGGCCGGGTTGTTGTAGAGGAGGATGTCGCCGGGCTGGAGGTCGTTCTTGCCGATCCGCTCGGCGAAGCCGGGCAGCGTCCAGGTGGTCTGGCTGCTGTTCAGGCCCCAGGCCATCGAGACGAAGCCGGAGCAGTCCTGGCGGTAGCCGTCCGACCAGTAGCGGCTCATGCTGTACGGCACGCCCTGGTCGACCCAGCTCTGGGCGCGCTGGATGATCTGGGCCCGGGTGAGCGGCGTCGCGGCGGCGCGCGGGGCGGCGAGGGAACGGGCCCCTGGCGCCTGGCCGTAGAGGCCGCTGATCTCGCCCTGGGGGTTCTGCGAGCGGGGGGCGCTGCTGTCGCCCGGCGCGGGGGCGGGCGCCGCGGTGGCGGCGGCCGTCCCGCCGCCGATCGCGGTGCCCATGGCGGCCATCAGCACGGCGGCCCGGCGGCGGACGCTGCGGGCGGCGGCGTGTCCGTCCTCGTGGACCGGCGCGGCGTGCAGCCGGGCGCGTCTGCGGGCGTTGCAGCCCCCGCATATGCAGTCCTCCGCCGGTTCGACGTCGTCGAACTCCATGAGCGGGGACAGGTCGGTCAGGGTCATGCTCCGCCTCTTTCCTGCGGTCTGTCCGGTCACCGCCTGACGGCGGGACAGGAGTGGCCTTCCCTGGCCGATTCCGCGTGTTACCGGGACCAAAGTCCCAAAGCGGGCGGGGTGCGTCACGGCGGGTTGAGCCGAACGGGTGAGACTCGTGGGACTCCCGGGCGTGGCGGGGCGTTCGGGGCGGGCCTCGCCCGTGACAAGCGGAGCCCCGCCGGATCCTGACGGTCCGACGGGGCTTCGGGACTTCGGGCTTCCGGCCCGGGAAGGACTACGCCCACTCCCAGCGGATGCCGATGTGGCCCGGCTGCTGGTCCGGGGCGAGGACGTGGGCGCTCGCCGAGGCGCCGATCCAGAGCTGCTCGCGGCGGTGGTCGACGTCGGCGCCCGGCTCGCGGTCGTAGCGCTCGCAGTGCGCCGGGACGGCGGCCGGGTCGAAGTGCACCTGGAGCACGTACTCGCGCACCGGGGTGGCGAAGCGACGGCTGTACTCCGTGGTCGGGCCGCCGGGCGGGATCTCCACCTCGTACTCGAAGACCGTGCTGTCGCCGAGGCCGAGCGGGCGGTCCAGCATCAGCTCGGCGACGATCAGCCCGGCCTCCGGGCGGCGGCGCACCCGGCCCAGCCGGCCGTGCCGCACCGAGGTGATCTCCGGGCAGCCGGCGGCCTCCTCGTCGGCCATGTGCACCACCAGGCAGCGGCCGACGCCGCCGACCGTGGCGCGCACCACCTGGCGCATCCGCAGCAGGTTGCCGCGGCGCTCGGCGTCCACGTAGTAGGAGTCGTGGATGCTCAGCCGCTCCAGCTCGCCGGCCGGCGGGGCGTTCAGCTCGGCGAAGATGTCGGCGATCTGCTGTTCGCCCGGCCAGACGTCCTCCAGTCCGAGGTGGCAGGTGTTGGCCGCGGCGGCCCAGCGGCCGCGCGGGCGCGGCGGCCCGAGCAGCGAGGAGAGCGCGCTGTGCGGCAGGCCGAGCAGCTCCTCCAGCAGGTGGACGGCGCGCAGCGAGCTGGCCCGTTCGGGCTGGCTGCGGCCGCGCCGCCAGTAGCTGAGGGTCGTGACGCTGACCCGGACGCCGCGCCCGGCGAGGGCGGCGCGGATGCGGTCCAGGCTGAGGCCGCTGGCCTCGATGGCCAGGTGCAGGGTGTCCGCGAAGCCGCCGACCGGGGTGAGCCGGCTGGGCGCAGGGACGGGGGCGGCGGCGGGGGGCGGTCCCGGACGCTCCGTATGCGATCCGACCAGCCGCAGCCGCGCGGCGTCCTGAGGTTGCTGTGCGGCCATGCGGTGACCCTCCCCACCAGGTGAGTTCGGCGGGACCGGGTCGGCGCCGGGGCGCGCCGCCAGCGGCTTCACCGAGCTTTGGGGAACCCTATGCACGGTCGAGAGGCTACGTCATCAGTCGTGCGTATGACAGTGGTCACGGCAGGTGGACCGAAGGGTTAGCGATCTTGAAACAGTCCGGAAACACGGGCCGCCGCTCCGGGCCCGCGCACCCCTGCGGCGGGCCGGGACGGACACCGCCGGGGCGGGCCATGACGGCGGCCGCCCCGGCGGGGGTTCGGTGGTGCTACCTGCCGGTGATCAGTTGACGTTCAGCGCGACGTCGTCGATCACGAAGCTGGTCTGCAGCGAGGAGTCCTCGGTGCCGGTGAACTTGACGGTCACGGTCTGGCCGGCGAAGGAGGTCAGGTCCAGGGTGCGCTGGACGTAACCGGCGGCGGCGTTCGCGTTGGAGTAGGTCGCCAGCGTGGTGCTGTTGGCCTGGACGGTCAGCTTGTCGTACGCGGTGGTGCCGGTCTCCGCGGTGTCGATGTGCAGCCAGAAGGTCAGCTTGGCGGAGGTGCAGCCGGCCGGGATCGAGACGGTCTGCGACATGGTGTCGGTGTGGGCCGAGCCGTAGCCGTTCATCCAGGCCTTCCAGCTGCCCGAGTGGGCGGCCTGGGAGGAGCTGTTGTCGACCACGCCGCTGGAGGTGGTCCACGGGGAGGCGGTGCCGGTCTCGAAGCCGCCGTTGGTGATCAGCTGGGCGGCGGTGCAGCCGCCGGACGGCGGGGTGGTCCCGCCGCCGAGCAGGGCGGTGGTCAGCGCGTCGGCGACCGGGGAGCCCCAGCCGGTGACCTGGTCGTAGCCGGCCTTCGCGGAGAAGTCCTGGTTGGCGCCGGTGGTCACGTCGTGGAAGGTGCTGCCGTAGCCGCTGCTGTTCGCGACCGAGTACAGCCGCGGGCTCGCCTCGCCGAGGACCGGCTGCCCGACGGCCTTGGCCTTCTGGTTGAACTGGGCCGCGTAGCCGGACCAGAGCGGCGCGGCCGCGCTGGTGCCGCCGTAGACCTGCCAGGCGCCGGCCGTGTAGATCGCGAAGCCGCTGGCCGGGTCGGCGTTGGAGGAGACGTCCGGGACGGTGCGCATGGTGCCGCTGACGCCGGTGCCGGTCTGCCAGCTCGGCTTGGCGAACACGGTGGAGACGCCGCCGCCGGCGGTGCTCCAGGCGCTCTCCGAGGAGTAGGCGTTGCCGCTGGACACCTTGAGGTTGGTGCCGCCGACGCCGGTCTGGTGCGGGCTGGAGGCCGGGAAGTCGACCGCCTTGACGGAGGAGCCGCTGGTGGAGCGGGTGCAGTCGCGGGAGCCGTCGTCGCCGGAGGCGGAGAAGATCGAGATGCCCTGGGCGGCGGCCTGCTTGAAGGCGTTGTCGACCGCCGTCATCGAGGAGGCGGTGGTGTCCGGCTCGCAGGAGCCCCAGGAGATCGAGATCACCGAGACCCTGTTGTCGGTCACGATCTTGTTGGCCATGTCGATCTCGCCCTGGTCGCTGTTGGGCGCCTCGTAGACCAGCTGGGTGGCCTTGGGCGCCGCGCCGCGGACGATCTCGCTGTCCAACTCGACCTCGCCCTGACCCTGGCCGGGGGCGGAGTCGTAGTTGGCGCCGTCCACCGAGACGGTGGAGACGGCCGGGCCGGACAGGCCGTACTGGGAGTCGTAGGTGGTCAGGTTCGAGGACTGGTAGCCGTCGAACTCCCACAGCGCGACCGTGGTGCCGGTGCCGTCCGCGCCGGTCTTGTTGAGGTTGTACGCACCGGTGTACTGGGCCGGGGCCATGCCGCTCGGGGTGGCGCTCGCGGTGTTCGGGGTGACGGCCTTCGGCGTGGCCAGGCGGTTCTTGCGCACCGCGTGGTTGTCCAGGCCGCTGACGCCCTGGACCACGGCGGCGAGGTCGGAGGGGATCGAGGCGGCGGCGTCGTTGGCGAAGAAGGCGCGCTGGAGCTGCGGGTCCAGGTACGAGCTCTCGTGGGTGCCGAAGGCCTGGGAGACCTGGGCGGCGGTGCCGTGGGCGTTGACGACCTGGCGGTTGGCGCTCACGTCGGTGACGGTCAGGCCCTGCTGGGCCAGGTACGTCCTGACCTGGTCGACGGCGGCCTGGGTCGGGCCGAACCGCGCGGTGAACTGCTCCGGCGTCAGGTAGTGGCCGTACTCCGGGGTGCCCGGGGTGGCGACGGCGGTGAGGAAGCGGTCCAGGCCGTCGGCGTCGCGCAGCTTCAGGCTGACGGACACCGCGATCTGCTGCGCGGCCGGGACGTCGCCCTTCTTCTCCGAGTGGGCCACCGCCGGGTTCACGGTGTTCGGCAGGGCGACGCGCGGGGTGGCGTTGGGAGTGGCGGCCTGCGCGGTGGAGACACCGAGCGAGACGGCGGTCAGCGGCAGCACGGCTATCGCCGCGGCGAGGGCAAGGGAGCGGGGGCGCAACGGATCCTCCTCTGGCCGGCTGTGGGGGCCGGCAAGGGACCAGGCGTTCAGGGGGTCGAGAACGCTGGCTCGAACATGACAGAACCCGTGTGCGAAGTGGCTCATGATCGAGCAATTCGTTGCTAAAAAACAGTCAACTGTGGAAGGTGGGGAACTCGGCGGTTCCATACAGTGAATGACGGTGATTCCGGAGCCGGTCCGGGCCGGTTCGGGCTGCTGGGAGCGGGCGTGGAATCGGACCGAGCCGAGGGGAGCGCTGACTGGCGCGCGGCAGGACCCGCGGGGCCGGCGGCCGCTGATCGGCGGGAAGGCTCGGCCGACGGGCCTGCGGCGGGCCGGAGTTGGGGCGAGGCGCCTCGGCGGGCCGGAATTGCGGCGAGGGGCCCTCGGCGGGCGGGCGCGCGGTGGACCGGGCGCCCGCCCCGGGGACGGTCAGGCCGGGGTGCCGAGCCAGTCGGTGAGGGCGGTGCGCAGTTCGCCCTGGCCCGGGTCGACGGCGGCCCAGGCGACGTAGCCGTCCGGGCGGATCAGCAGGACGGTGTCGCGCAGCTTGCCGTGCGGGTCGGCGGGGGCGGCGGAGACCATCCGGTCGGCCCAGGGTTCGGCGGCGGCCAGCTCGTCATTGCTGACCAGGACGAACTTCCCGGCGCGCAGCGCCTCGTAGAGCCGGTCGGGGCCGGCCGGGGCGCCCTCGGCGGGCTTGCTCAGCGCGGTCAGCCGCAGGTCCGGGACGCGCTTGCCCACCTGCGGGTGGCTGTCCTTGGGCGCGGGGTAGGAGATGCCGATGCCGGAGACCAGCCTGGCGCCGCGCTCGGTGACCGGGTCGAGGTGGCCGCCCAGCGCGGTGAGCGCCCCGCGCAGGACGCGGGTGGGGGCGGACTCGGCGAGCGCCAGCCGGATCAGCGCGCCGGAGGTGCGCAGCACCGTCTTGCCGACCGGGTGCCGCTCGGTCTGGTAGGTGTCCAGCAGGGCGTCGGTGGCGTGGCCCCGGACCGCCGCGGCGAGCTTCCAGGAGAGGTTGGCGGCGTCCTGGAGGCCGGTGTTCATGCCCTGGCCGCCGGCCGGGGAGTGGCAGTGCGCGGCGTCGCCGGCCAGGAAGACCCGGCCGGAGCGGTAGTTGGGGGCCTGCCGTTCGTCGCTGTGGAAGGTGGAGCTCCAGCGCACCTCGTGCAGGCCGTAGTCCTCGCCGAGGATGGCCCGGACGAGGGCGGTGAGCTGCTCGGCCGAGGGGGTGGTGCCGTCCGGGTACCGCTCCTCGCGGTCCCAGGCGATGACCCGGAACCAGCCGTCGCCGAACGGGGCGATGAAGGCGAAGCCGGCCTGGTTGGCGCCGACGGTGATCGCCTGGGCGGGCTCGCGGTCCAGCCGGACGTCGGCCAGCACCACCGAGTCGACGACCGACTCCCCGGGGAACGGGATGCCCAGCAGGTCGCGGACGGTGGAGTGGACGCCGTCGGTGGCGACCGCGTAGGCGGCGCGGTGGCTCTGCCCGTCGCGGGTATCCAGGGTCACGCCCTCGGCGTCCTGGCGCAGTCCGGTGACCTCGGCGCCGCGCAGCACGGTGGCGCCGGCCTGCTCCGCGCGTTCCAGCAGCAGCCGTTCGACGTTGTACTGCGGGGTGATCAGGACGAACGGGAAGCGGGTGGGCAGCGAACCGAGGTCGATCCCGAAGCGGTCGAACATCCGCAGCTCGGAGAGCGGCCGGCCGGTGGCGATCAGTTCCTCCGCCAGGCCCCGGGCGTCCAGCAGCTCCAGGCTGCGGGCGTGCACGGCGAAGGCCCGGGTGAGGTTGGACTCGGCGGCCCGCTTCTCCAGTACGGTGACGCCGACTCCGGCGGCGGCGAGATCGCCGGCCAGCAGCAGTCCGGTCGGTCCGGCGCCGACGATCAGGACGTCGGTTTCGCTCGTCGGCTTCACGGCCATGTATCAGCTCCCGTTGTTCGGAGGGCGGTCGTACGCCGTTCCCGGCGTTCTCCCAGCCTCCATCATCGCGGGCGCCGTCGGGGCCGTGAACCGCCGGGCCCCGGCGGTGGGTGACCGCCGGGGCCCGGGAGGTGCCGCCACGGGGCTCAGGAGTGCCGGCGGATCTCCACCGTGCGGAACCGGTTGGCGACGAACGCGCCGTCGCAGTAGGCCGAGTTGGCGGCCGGGTTGGCGCCGGTGCCGTGCAGGTCGGAGAAGGCGGCGGTCTGGTTGGGGTAGACCCCGCCGGTCAGGTTGAGCGAGAGCGAGACGCCGGAGTCCAGGGCGGCCTCGACCAGCAGCGCCTCCACCTCGGGCGAGGTGGTGTAGCCGGAGGCCGTCATGGCGCCCTTCTCGCGGACCGTGGTGCGCAGCAACTCGACCGCGGCGGTGGTGGATTCGACGGCGACGGCGAAGGAGACCGGGCCGAAGCACTCGCTGCGGAAGAGCGCGCGGTCGTCCGGCTTGTCGGCGTCCAGCCTGACCAGCGCGGGAGTGCGGACGGTCGCGCCGGGGAAGTCCGGCGAGGTCACCGCGCGGGGGGCGAGGGCGAGTTCGCCGTACTCGCCGCCTGCGGCGGCGGCCGAGCGCTGGAGCACCCCGGGGTTGACCACGGCGCCGAGGATCGCCGCGGCGCGGGTGTCGTCGGAGAGCAGGCCCTCGATGGCGCCGGCCAGGTCGTTGACCACCTGGTCGTAGGACTTGTCGCCCTGGTCGGTGGCGATGCCGCCGCGCGGGATCAGCACGTTCTGCGGGGTGGTGCACATCTGGCCGCTGTAGAGGGACAGCGCGAAGGCGAGGTTGCCCAGCATGCCCTTGTAGTCGTCGGTGGAGTCGATCACCACCGTGTTGACGCCGGCCTTCTCGGTGTACACCTGCGCCTGCTTGGCGTGCTCCTCGAGCCAGTCGCCGAAGGCGGTGGAGCCGGTGTAGTCGATCAGCTTGATCTCGGGGCGGACCGCGAGGGTCGCGGCGACGGTGCCGCCGTCGTGCTCGGCGGCCAGGCAGACCAGGTTGGGGTCGAAGCCGGCCTCGGCGAGCACCTCGCGGGCGATCCGTACGGTCAGCGCGAGCGGCAGCACGGCCCTCGGGTGCGGCTTGACCAGCACCGGGTTGCCGGTGGCCAGCGAGGCGAACAGGCCCGGGTAGCCGTTCCAGGTGGGGAAGGTGTTGCAGCCGATCAGCAGCGCGAGGCCGCGCGGGACGACGGTGAAGTCCTTGGTCATCACCAGCGGGTCGCGCTTGCCCTGCGGCTTGGTCCAGCCGGCCTGCCGGGGCAGCCGGGTCTGCTCGGCGTACGCGTAGGTGACGGCCTCCAGCCCGCGGTCCTGGGCGTGCGGGCCGCCGGCCTGGAAGGCCATGCCGTAGGCCTGGCCGGTGGTGTGCATGACGGCCTGGGCGAACTCGTGGGAGCGGGCGTTGATCCGGTGCAGGATCTCCAGGCAGACGGCGGCGCGCTCCAGCGGGGTGGCGGCGGCCCAGCCGGGGCGGGCGGCGGTGAGCGCGGCGATCAGCGCGTCCGGGCCGGCGTGCGGGTAGGTGATGCCGAGCTCGACGCCGTACGGGGAGGCCTCGCCGCCGACCTGGTCGCCGTCGGTGGGGTGGCCGTCGAGGGTGAAGGGCTTGCCGAGCAGGGCGTCGAAGGCGGCCTTGCCGTCCGCCGGCCCGCTCTCGCCGTACGCCTTCGGGAACTCGGGGTAGGGCGACCAGTAGTCGCGCTTGGCGGCGGCGGCGAGCGCGGCGTCCAGGGTGGCCTGGTGGCGCTCGACCAGCTCGCTGACGAGGGGGTGGGTGACCGCTGCGGACATCTTGTGCGCTCCTGGGAGGGCCTCGAAAAGCAGGACGGGACACGTCACAGGGTAACCGAACGATCGGTCGGCTCAAGAGGGTGTGGCGAGGGGAATCCGGGGAGACGGAACGGGGGCGCGTCCGGGTCGGACGCGCCCCCGCGGGCTCGGGTGGTCCGGGGTTACGGCACGCCCAGTTCGAAGATCACGTACCCGGCGTACCAGCCGGAGGCGATGGCGCCGGTGCCCAGGACGGTGGCCAGCACCGGCAGGCTCAGCTTGCGCATTCCCACCGCCAGCGCGATGAACAGCGGGAACGCGGGCAGCAGGTAGCGGGAGACGTTGCCGAAGATGCCGAGGCTGCCGAGCACCGAGACGATCGTCGCCACCGTGTAGGCGGTCAGCACCAGCGGCGGGCGCAGCCGGACCAGCAGCACGATCAGCATCGGCAGGCTGAGCACGATCAGGGTGGCGAACAGGTCCGGCAGCGGGAAGGCGAAGGGGTAGTCGCTGCGGCCCAGCAGGACCCCGCGGATCGCGTGCCAGGTGCCCTGTCCCCAGTCGAAGTAGTGCAGCCAGGCGTCGTGCTGGAGCCGGAAGTAGCCGCCCCACTCGCCCGTCCGCCAGCCCACCCAGCCGACGTAGCCGAGCAGGCCGAGCGGGGCCAGCAGCATCGCGGCCAGCGGGCGCAGGACACCGCTCTCCCGGCGGTACAGCTCGACCAGCGCGGCCAGGCCGACGGCGCCTATCAGCGCCGCCGAGGTCGGCCGGTTGAGCCCGGCGACCAGGGTGACCACCCCGGCCGCGATCCACTGCTTGGTCATCACGCAGTAGCAGGCCCAGGCGGCCAGCGCGACGAAGAGGGAGTCCGAGTAGACGGCCCACTCGGCGCCGGAACCCGGGGCGATCGCCCAGATGCCGGCCGCGATCACGCCCGAGCGCACGTCGCCGGTCAGCTTCTCCACCACGGCGTAGATGCCGGCCGCGGCGAACAGCGAGGCCACCACCGAGACCAGCATCCCGGCGCCGTACAGGCCGAGGCCGGTGACGTCCGAGGTCAGCCGCATCAGGCCCGGGTAGAGCGGGAAGAAGGCGGCCGAGTTCTGCTCGATGCTGAAGCCGACCGGGCCGTTCGGGATCGGGACGAGTGCCGGGTGGTAGCCGTACTGGGCCACCTGCTGGTACCACCAGCCGTCCCAGCTGGCCACCACGTCCCAGGGGTTGGCGCCGCCTCCGAACCGGGCCGGCTTCTTGGCGTACTCCCCGGCGAAGGACAGCAGCTTCATGAAGACGGTGAAGCCCACCAGCTTCAGCACGGCGTAGCACCACACGGCCGGTCCGAACCGGACCACCAGGGCGCGGCCGCGCTCCTGCCAGGTGCGTGAGGTCCCCTCCGGATCCTCGCTGCGCTGCTCTGGCACGTCGGAGGCGACTGCCGGTATTGCGTTCATCAGCCGTGGACCCCAGTGCTCTGGACGTGGACGGATCGTCCGGAGATTCTAGGGCCTGCCCCCGCCCGGCACCCCTGGTTGGTCCGGACCAGTCGGACCCGATCGCGTACCGCCGCGTACGGCCGGGGATACTCGGAGGATGGCCGATCACACCACGCGCACCGCCTACACCGTGGAGTCACTGCTCGCGGTGACCGTCGACGTCTTCAACGAGCGCGGCTACGACGGCACCTCCATGGAGGACCTGTCCCGGGCGGCCGGGATCTCCAAGTCCTCCATCTACCACCACGTGCGCGGCAAGGAGGAGTTGCTGCGGCTGGCGGTCGGGCGGGCGCTGGACGGGCTGTTCGGGATCCTGGCCGAGCCGGCCGCGGTCGAGGGCCCGGCGGTGGAGCGGCTGGAGCACGTGGTGCGGCGAACCGCCGAGGTGCTGCTGGACGAGCTGCCGTACGTGACGCTGCTGCTGCGGGTGCGCGGCAACACTGCCACCGAGCAGTGGGCGCTGGAGCGCCGGCGGGACTTCGACCACCAGGTCGCCGAGCTGCTGCGGGCGGCGGTCGCGGACGGGGCGCTGCGCGCGGACGTGGAGCCGAGGCTGGCCACCAGGCTGCTGTTCGGGATGATCAACTCGATCGTGGAGTGGTACCGGCCGGGGCTCAAGGCCGCCGACGGGGTCGCGGACGCGGTCGTCCACCTGGCCTTCGACGGGCTGCGGGCGCGCTGAGCCGGCTCTAGAGCGGCGGCACCTGGTCCGTCTCCTCGAAGACCAGCATCGTCCGGGTGCCGAGCACCTGGGGGATGGACTGGATGCTGCCCAGCACCAGCTCCCGCAGCGCCTGGTTGTCGGCGGTGTGCACCAGCAGCAGGACGTCGAAGTCCCCGCCGACCAGCGCGATGTGCGCCACCCCGGGCAGCGCCAGCAGCTGCTCGCGCACCGTCCGCCAGGAGTTCTGGACGATTTTCAGGGTGACGTACGCGGACGCGGTCTGGCCCGCCCGTTCGTGGTCCACCCTGGCAGTGAAGCCGCGGATGACACCGTCCTCGACCATTCTGGAGATCCGGGCGTACGCGTTCGCCCGGGACACGTGCACCCGCTCGGCCACCGAGCGGATGGAGGCGCGACCGTCCTGCTGCAGCAGCCGCAGGATCGACCGGTCGACCCGGTCGAGTCTGGACATCTGTTCAGCCGACATGACCCCCCACCCCCACCGATTGGACGCACTGCCACCAGTCGACCGCCGAACGGGCCGAATGTCCACCACCTTGTCACGCTTCTGGTCAAGATGAACAGACGACCGAACAATCGGTAGGGAGCCCCCGCCACCCCTGGAGGTGCCCCGAGATGACCGTTCTCGACCACAGACACCACACGGGCGTGCCCGGTTGGATGCCCGGGGCCACCGCCCCGCGCACCGACCCGGCACCCCTCCTCCCGGACCCCTCCCCGGTCCGGACGTTCGGCACCCCCGCGCTGGAGAAGTACGATCCGGCCCTGCTGCGCGAGCTGTACCGCCGCCTGGTCGTCGGCCGCCGGTACAACCAGCAGGCCACCACCCTGACCAAGCAGGGCAGACTCGCCGTCTACCCGGCGTCCACCGGCCAGGAGGCCTGCCAGGTCGCCGCCGCGCTGGTGCTCGACGAGCACGACTGGCTCTTCCCCAGCTACCGCGACACCCTCGCGGTGGTCTCCCGGGGCGTCGACCCGCTGGAGGCGCTGACCCTGCTGCGCGGCAGCGCCCACACCGGCTACGACCCGCGGGCCAGCCGCACCGCCCCGCTCTGCACCCCGCTCGCCACCCAGGCCCCGCACGCCGTCGGGCTGGCGCACGCCGCCCGGCTGCGCGGCGAGCCGGTGGTCGCGCTGGCGATGCTCGGCGACGGCGGCACCAGCGAGGGCGACTTCCACGAGGCGCTGAACTTCGCGGCCGTGCTGAGCGCCCCGGTGGTCTTCCTGGTGCAGAACAACGGCTACGCGATCTCCGTCCCGCTCAGCGCCCAGTCCGCCGCCCCGAGCCTGGCCCACAAGGCCGTCGGCTACGGCATGCCGGGCCGGCTGGTGGACGGCAACGACGCGCCCGCCGTGCACTCGGTGCTCACCGAGGCGGTCGAGCGGGCCCGGGCCGGCGAGGGCCCGACCCTGGTCGAGGCGCTGACCTACCGGATCGACGCCCACACCAACGCCGACGACGCCACCCGCTACCGCACCGAACCCGAGGTGGCCGCCTGGCGCGAGCACGACCCGATCCTGCTGATGGAGCGGGCGCTGCGCGGACTCGGCGTGCTGGACGACGGCCTGGTGCGGGACGCGGCCGAGGAGGCGGAGGCGCTGGCCGCCCGGATGCGGGCCGAGTTCCACGCCGACCCGGACCTGGACCCGATGTCGCTGTTCGCCCACGTCTTCGCCGAGCCGACCCCGCAACTGCGAGAGCAGGCCGCCCAGTTGGCCGCCGAGCTGGCCGCCGAGGCGGAGGTGGCGGACCGGTGAGCCCCGCAGTTCTGTCGAACACCGCCTCCATGGCGCAGGCGCTCAACTCCGCGCTGCGGGACGCGATGCGCGAGGACCCGTCGGTGCACGTGCTGGGCGAGGACGTCGGCGCGCTCGGCGGTGTCTTCCGGATCACCGACGGGCTCACCGCCGAGTTCGGCCCGGAGCGCTGCCTGGACACCCCGCTGGCCGAGGCGGGCATCCTCGGCACCGCGATCGGCATGGCGATGTACGGGCTGCGCCCGGTGGTCGAGATGCAGTTCGACGCCTTCGCCTACCCGGCGCTGGAGCAGCTGTTCTCGCACGTCGCCAAGATGCGCAACCGCACGGCGGGACGGCTCCCGCTGCCGATCACCGTCCGCATCCCGTACGGCGGCGGCATCGGAGGCGTCGAGCACCACAGCGACGCCTCCGAGGCGTACTACACCAGCACCCCCGGCCTGCACGTGGTCACCCCGGGGACGGTGGCCGACGCGTACGGGCTGCTGCGCACCTCGATCGCCTCCGACGACCCGGTGGTCTTCCTGGAGCCCAAGCGGCTCTACTGGGGCAAGGCCGACTTCGACCCGGCGGCGCCGGTCGAGCCGATCGGCCGGGCGGTGCTGCGGCGCACCGGCACCTCCGCCGTGCTGATCACCTACGGCCCGTCGCTGCCGGTCTGCCTGCAGGCGGCGGAGGCGGCGCGGGCCGAGGGCTGGGACCTCGCGGTGCTGGACCTGCGCACCCTGGTGCCGTTCGACGACGAGACGGTCTGCCGGGTGGTGCGCTCGCTCGGCCGGGCCGTGGTGGTGCACGAGGCGAGCGGTTTCGGCGGCACCGGCGCGGAGATCGCGGCCCGGGTCACCGAGCGCTGCTTCCACCACCTGGCCGCGCCCGTGCTGCGGGTCACCGGCTTCGACGTCCCGTACCCGCCGCCGATGCTGGAGCACCACCACCTGCCCGGGGTGGACCGGATCCTGGACGCGGTCGCCCGGCTCCAGTGGGAGGACCGAGGATGATGCCCGTCGTGCGGGAGTTCCGGCTGCCCGACCTCGGTGAGGGACTCACCGGGGCGGAGGTGGTGCGCTGGATGGTCGAGGTCGGCGAGGTGATCGCGGTCGACCAACCGGTGGTGGAGGTGGAGACCGCCAAGGCCGTGGTGGAGGTGCCCTGCCCGTACGGCGGGGTGGTCACCGCGCGGTACGGCGAGGAGGGCGAGGAGATCGCCGTCGGCGCTCCGCTGGTGACGGTCGCGGTGGCGCCGGCGGAGGGGAGCGCCGAGCAGGCTCCGGCCGAGCCGGGCGTCGTGACCGCCGAGGTGGAGCGGCCGCTGGTCGGGTTCGGGGTCGCCGAGCCGGGCCGGGGCGGGCGGCGTCGCCGGGTCGGGGTGCCGGCCTCGGCTGCGGCTGCGGAGCCGGCCTCGGCGGGGGCCGGTGCGGTTGGCGGTGCCGTGGCCGTGCAGGCTCCGACGGTGCCGGCTCCGGCGGTGGTGCCGGTGATCTCGCCGCTGGTGCGGCGGCTGGCCCGGGAGCAGGGGGTCGACCTGTCCTCGCTCACCGGGAGCGGGCCGGACGGGCTGATCATGCGCGCGGACGTCGAACGGGCGGTCGCGGCCAAGGTGGCGGCTCCGGCGCCCGCCGGGCCCGCCGGGCAGGACGGTGTCGTCCCGCTGCGCGGGCTGCGCAGGGCGGTGGCCGAGAAGCTGAGCCGCAGCCACCGGGAGATCCCGGCGGCGACCTGCTGGGTGGATGCGGACGCCACCGAACTCATGGCCCTGCGAAGGCAGTTGAACGCGACGCCGGGGCCGAAGGTGAGCGTGCTGGCGCTGCTGGCGCGGATCTGTACGGTCGCGCTGGCCCGCTTCCCCGAGCTCAACTCCTCGGTGACCGAGGACGGTTCGGGAATCGTCCGGCACGCGTCGGTGCACCTGGGCTTCGCCGCGCAGGGCGAGCGCGGGCTGGTCGTCCCGGTGGTGCGGGACGCGCAGAGCCGTAGCACCGAACAACTCGGCGAGGAGCTGGGCCGGTTGACCGAGGCGGCGCGCAGCGGTGCGCTCACTCCGGCCGAACTGACCGGCGGCACCTTTACATTGAACAACTACGGCGTGTTCGGCGTGGACGGATCCACCCCGATCCTCAACCACCCGGAGGCGGCGATGCTCGGGGTCGGCCGGATCGTCGCCAAACCCTGGGTCCACCAGGGGGAGTTGGCGGTGCGCGAGGTGACCCAGCTGTCCTTCACCTTCGACCACCGGGTCTGCGACGGCGGGACGGCCGGCGGTTTCCTGCGGTTCGTCGCGGACTGCGTGGAGCAGCCGGGGATGCTGCTGCGGCAGCTCTGAGCCCGGCCGTCGACCCGCGGGGCCATGGTCGCCCTGGGTGCGCGGAGAGGCGCCCAGGGCGACCGCGGCCGGGGAGAGTAGCGCGTTCCGGGCCCGGCTGTCAGGGCTTCGCGTGATTCGTCGGACGGGCGGTCCGGCCGTGCCACGCTGCCCTGGCGCCAACAGGGACAAGCCAGGTGGTGGCGCAGCCGGCCGGAGGCGAAACGATTCACTTGGGTACTCGAAACGTAGCGGTGAAGTCCCGCGGGACAGTCCTGGTCCGCACCGGGCACGGCTCGGCGGGGGTCACCTCCGTCCCGGGCCTGTCGACGGCCGCACCGGAGGCGGACGCGCCGACGGCGGTGCTGCCTCCGGTGGCGTCGGTGCCCTCGGTGGCGTCGGTGCCCCCGGTGGCGTCGGTGCCCCCGGTGCTCCTGGCGTCGCTGCTGGAGCCGGTCCGTCCGGTGATCCCGGCCCGGCCGACCCAGCCGCCGACCGTCCCGGTCCACTCGCCCGTCCCCGCTCCCGCCCCCGCGCCCGTTCCTCTCCCCGGCCATGCCTTCCGCCCGCCGTTCGCGGACACGCCCGGCCGCAACTGGGCCGGCCCGGGCGACCGGTGGAGCGAGGCCTGGGGCGTGCGGACCCCGGTCGGGCAGCTCCCGGCGACGCCCCCGTCCGCCGCGCTGCCGACCGCCCGGCCGGGTCGGGCCGTCGAGCAGGCGCCGCTCACCGCCCGGGAGGTCGAGCTGGTCCGGGCCGGCGTCGCCGCTCTGCAGCCGGTCGCGGACCGGGCCACCGCGCACTTCTACGCGCTGCTCTTCCTGCGCCACCCCGAGCTCCGCGCGCTCTTCCCCGCCGCCATGGACGTCCACCGCGACCGGCTGTTCCGCACCCTGCTGGCCGTCGTGCGCGAGCTGGACCGGCCGGCGGCCCTGCGCGCCACGCTGGCCGAACTCGGCCGCGGCCACCGCCGGTACGGCCCGCCGGCCGGCCACTGCGCCGCGGTGGAGGAGTGCCTGGTGCGGACGCTGGCCCGGTACGCGGCCGGCTGCTGGGACGCCGAGGCCGAGTCGGCCTGGCTCCGCGCCTGCCGGATGATCTCCTCGGTCATGATCGAGGCCGCCGAGGAGGACGCCCGCACCTCGCCGCCCTGGTGGCAGGGCGAGATCGTCCGGCACGAGCGCCGGACCCGGGACGTCGCGGCGATCACCGTCCGCCCGGACCAGGCGTACCCGTTCCGGGCCGGGCAGTACGCCGCCCTGGAGACGCCCTGGTGGCCGCGGGTCTGGCGGCACTACTCCTTCGCCGGGGCGCCCCGCCCGGACGGGCTGCTCACCTTCCACGTCAAGGCCGTCCAGGCGGGCTGGGTGAGCAACGCGCTGGTCCACCGGGCCGTGCCGGGGGACGTGCTGCGGCTGGGCCCGGCGGCCGGCTCGATGACCGTCGACCACGCCGCCGGCCCCGACCTGCTCTGCCTGGGCGGCGGTACCGGCATCGCGCCGATCCGCGCCCTGGTCGAGGAGGCCGTCGCGTACGGTGCGTCCGGCCGCCGGGTCGAGGTGTTCTACGGGGCCCGCCGGGCCGAGGAGCTCTACGAGCTGGACGGGCTGCGCGAACTGGCCCTTCGGCACCCGTGGCTGACGGTCCGTCCGGTGCTGTCCGGTGTCGCCCTCGGTCCGACCGGGGGCCTGCTGACGGGTGAACTTCCCGAGGTGGTGGGCCGGTTCGGCCCGTGGGGCGGCCGCGAGGCGGTGCTCAGCGGGCCGCCCGCGATGGTGCGCCGGGGCGTGGGCGTGCTGTTGCGCGCCGGTCTGCCGGCCGGGCGGATCCGGCACGACCCGGTCGGCGAGCCGGCCGTCGGCTGATCACCCGAGGTCGGGGGCGAGGAGCGCGCGGATGCCCTCGATGTTGGCCGCCAGGTACGCCCGCAGCCGGGGCGGGACAAGGTTGACCGACGTGACCCCCTCGCGCGTGAACGGCAGCCGGACCACCTCGTACTCGCCGTTGGGGTCGGTCACCTCGGGTCCGTGCCGCCGGCTGAGGTCCATCGAGGCGAGCCGGCAGACGAAGAAGTGCTGCACCTTGACGCCGTGCGGGTGCGGCGGGGTGCCGTCGTCATGGTCGGTGTGGCTGATGGTGTCGACGAAGGCGGGCACCACGTCCACGACCTTGCCGCCGAGCTCCTCGTCCACCTCGCGGTGCAGCGCCTCGACCACCGTGCGGTCCTCGCGCTCGACGCCGCCGCCGGGGGTGATCCAGTACGGGTGCGGCGCGCCCGGCCGGACCCGCCGGATCAGCACGATCGAGGCCGGACCGTACGGATCGTCCGGATCCAGTTCCAGCAGGATCGCCCGCGCGGTGCGCTTCACGACCGGGCGCGGCGACGGGGTGTGCTTCGGCGGCGGTGTGTGCTTCTCGGGGCCCATGGCGACCTCCGGGGCTGGCGCGTTGTGCGTGAGTCTCCCGCGCCGGGGAGCGGGCGAAACCAGGGGAACGGGGCGAAACGCGCCGGGATCGGGTCGAAACGCCGATCCGGGCAGGTGCATCCGTTCGGGGGTCCGCTGTGCTGCAATGAGCAGCCATCGGGCAAATGGGAGGTTTCGTTCCGCGTGCCCGCTCTGGGCACGGACCTGCACGAGGGACTCGGGCTGCTGGGGGTCGGGTGACATGGATCGGATCGCACAACAGTTCGAGATCACGCGGGAGGCCGTGCCACAGCGGCCGGCGGCGGAGCGCGGACCCACCCTGATCGGTTCCGTCCGGCGGGCGCTGCGGCTGCTGGAGGCCGTCGGGGACTTCCGGCAGGGCGCCACCGCCAAGCAGCTGGCCCGCGCCGCCGAGCTGCCCCTCGGCACCGCCTACCACCTGCTGCGCACCCTGGCCCACGAGGGCTACTTGCGGCGCTCCGAAGGGCGCTTCTTCCACGGCGAAAAAGCGCTCGACGGCATCGCCGGCCCCCGCGCCCGGTCCGGCGATCCCGACCTCCGGGCCCGGATGCAGTGCTTACGGGACGAACTCGGCGCCGCCGTCTACTTCGCGCTCTACCGGGACGGCGAGGTCCAGGTGGTGGACGTGGCCGAGGACCCGAACCGCCCCGCCGTCGAGCCCTGGGCCGACTTCCGGGCCACCGCCCACGCCCATGCCATCGGCCAGTGCCTGCTCGGCCAGCTGCCCGAGGAGGCCCGCCGTGACCACCTCGCCCGCCACCCGCCGGCCGGGCTCACCCCGTCCACCCTCACCGGCGAGAGCGCCGTGCTGCGCCGGCTCGCCTCGCTGCGGCCGACCATGCCCGTGCTGGAGCGGCAGGAGTACGCGCTCGGCACGGTCTGCGCGGCGGTCCCGATCACCATCGGCCCGGTGGTCGCCACCATGGCCCTGTCGCTGCCGGTCGAACAGGCCGACCGATTGGGTCCGGCGGCCCGTCAACTTCGCTGCGGTGTGGGGGCGATGAGCCCGACATTTATCTTCTGACGCCACTTGGTCTGGACCTGCTGCGGCTCGTTCACCATTTGAAAAAGCACGCCTTGTCCACTACATCCCCAAACGGGGACGATGATGATCGAACGTGGATTGGTTGCATAAACCGTCACAAAAACCGTCGAAAGGATGTCCGGCCGCCATCGGACCAGGGACCGACGGCGCGGGCAGAACGAGAGGTACCGGCGCCATGCAGCACAGCACAGTCCAGGGTCACCTGGTGATGAACCTCGTGGTCTCGCACGAGCTCTCCTTCCGTCTCCCGGTGGACCTGGCGTACGAGGCCGATGACCCGTACGCCGTCCGGCTCACCTTTCACCTGCCCGGCGACGCCCCGGTCACCTGGTACTTCGCGAGGGAGCTGCTGCTCGACGGGATCAGCGGACCGGCCGGCGAGGGCGACGTGCACGTCCGCCCGGTCGGCGAGGAGCTCTCGGAGGTCTCCATCGTGCTGCGCTCCCCCGACGGCGACGCCCTTCTGCGGGCCCCGTCCGCGCCGCTGATCGCCTTCCTGGCGCGCACCGACCGGCTGGTGCCGATGGGGCAGGAGTTCTCCGGGCGGGACATCGACGCCCAGCTCGCGGACCTGCTCAGAGGGCGTGAGAACGCGGGTTGAACGCTGCGCGGGAACGTCGAAGGGGCCCGTACCCGGTGGAACACCCGGGTGCGGGCCCCTTCCTGTCGTCCTCACGACACCGGTCAGTCGTCGTCCAGGGCCAGGTGCAGACCCCACGCGACCAGGCTGATGATCAGTGAACCCACCAGCGCGGCACCGAAGTTGACCACGTGGAAGTCCAGGTTCAGCTTCCCGGAGGCCCAGGAGGTGAGCATCAGCATCAGGGCGTTGATCACGAAAGTGATCAGGCCCAGCGTGAGGATGAACAGCGGGAACGAGAACAGCTTGACCACCGGCTTGATCAGCCAGTTCACCACGCCGAAGACGACGGCGACGCCGAGCACCGTCAGCGTCTTGTGCTGCCAGTCGGCGTCCCCCTGGGCGAGTCGGATGCCGCTGACGATCCAGGCGGCGACCCAGATGGCCGCCGCGTTGATCAGTGTCTTGATGACGAAACCCTTCATGCCGCCCAAGCCTGACAGGGACCACGGTCCCGGCGGAACCACCGGACGGCGGGGTGGTGTTGAATGCCCCTGGTCCGCGAGGTGGACGGACGGCTCCGAGGACGAGGGAGGACGGCGGCGGTGAAGCTCTTCCGGCTGGACGAACTGGACGCCGAACGGGCGGCCAACGACGGTGCCTACCTGCGGTTCCTGCGCGAACCCCGGATGTCCGCCGGGCTGTACGCGCTCGCCCCCGGCGACACCGACACCCAGACCGCGCACGACCAGGACGAGATCTACCAGGTGATCAGCGGCCGGGCCGAGCTGACCGTCGGCGCCGAGACCGCGACGGTCGGGCGCGGCACCGTGGTGTACGTGCCGGCCGGCACCCCGCACCGGTTCCACCACGTCACCGAGGAACTGCGGGTCCTGGTGGTCTTCTCCCCGCCCGAGGACTGAGGACTCCGGCGCTCGCCGAGAACCCCGGCGGTTAGGGTCGCGTCATGAGCACCAAGACGCTGACCGAAGAACTCTGGGCGGCCATCGAGCCGGTGTACGCCGAGATCCTCGCCCACCCCTTCCTGGCCGGGCTCACCGACGGCACCCTGCCGCGCGAGGCCTTCCGCCACTTCGTCGTCCAGGACTCGCACTACCTGCGCGACTACGCCCGCGCCCTCGCCGTCTGCGCCGCCAAGGCACCCGGCGAGGAGGACGTCCGGGCCTTCGCCGACGACGCGGTCGGCGCGCTGGCCGCCGAGCAGGGCATGCACGCCGAGTTCCTCACCGCCTTCGGCGGCAGCGCCGAGCAGGCCGCCGCCGAGCCGGTGCTGCCCACCACCCGGGCGTACACCAGCTACCTGCTGGCCACCGTCTACGGCGGCTCCTTCGCCGAGGCGGTCGGCGCGGTGCTGCCCTGCTACTGGATCTACGCCCGGGTCGGCGAGACGCTGCTCGCCCAGGGTTCGCCCGACCCGCTGTACGCCAAGTGGATCGCCACCTACGGGGACGAGGCCTTCCAGGCGGTGGTCCGCCGGGTGCTGGCGCTCACCGACCGGCTGGGCGAGGAGCTGTCCGCGGCCGAACGCCGCAAGGTGGTCGAGCACTTCGTGACCACCTCGCGCTACGAGTGGATGTTCTGGGACGCCGCCTGGCGCGGTGAGCGCTGGCCGGTCTGAACGGCACGGGAGCCCCGTCGTCCCGGCCGTCCGGGGTGGGTCGGGCCGCGGGCCGGGCGGGATCTCGGGGGTCACCCGGGGGTTCGGGCTCGGGGTGATCTCGGGGTTCTCTCCGGGCCGTCGGGCCTCGTTCCGGCACTCGCGCCACCGTACGATCGGAGTACGAAAGCAAGCGGGATGCGGCACCGGACGGCGGCCGACCCGAGGGGAGAAGAGGAACCGACATGGCTGAGCTCTGGAAGTCGCTGCCCTCCTGGGTGCGCAACATCGTCATCCCGGTGCTGGTCCTGGTGCTGGCCTGGAACATCGTCGCCTTCGTGTTCGGCGTCGTCGGCGCACTGCTCTCGATCGTGATCAAGCTGCTGGTGGTGGTCGGCATCGCGGCCGCCGTGGTGGTCCTGGTGAAGAAGGCCGCCAAGAGCTGACCGTTCGCCCCGTACCGCCGCCCTGAGGCCCGGCCCCCCGCGAGACGGGGGAGCCGGGCCTCGGCCGTTTCCCGCATCTCGCGGGGGTCCGATCCCCCGGGGAGGCCGGCCGGCCCGGCCGTTGCGCTCTGGACCTGCGGCGATCGGCTCGCTACGGTGTTGGGCGTCGTGTGCAGGCAACACCGCCTGCGACGCGGGAGCTCGGAGCACCGGGCTGAGAGGACGCTGACCGGGACGTCGACGGACGGACCGACGGCTGCGTCGACCGCAGGAACCTGACCGGGTAATGCCGGCGTAGGGAGTAGAGGTCAGATGACCACGTTCGAAGCACAGCCGCAGTCTGCCCAGGGCGCCCCCAGCAGCGAGCGCACCGGCTACCCGACTCCGGCCTGGCGCAAGGCGTACCGCGAGGGATCGCGCCCCGACCTGCGCGTCCCGTACCGCGAGGTGCGGCTCACCAACGGCAAGTCCGTCCCGCTGTACGACACCTCCGGTCCGTACACCGACCCGTCCTACGAGCCCGACGTGCGGCGCGGCCTGCCCGCGCTGCGGGACGCCTGGATCCGCCAGCGCGGCGACGTCGAGGAGTACGACGGCCGCGAGTCGCGCCCCGAGGACGACGGGATCAAGCACACCTCGCCGCGCGGCGGGAACCTGCGCAACCTGGACGCCGTCTTCCCCGGCCGTCCGCGCCGCCCGCTGCGCGCCCGCGGTGGCGCAGCCGTCACCCAACTCGCCTACGCCAAGCGGGGCGTGGTGACGCCGGAGATGGAGTTCACGGCGCTGCGCGAGGGCCTGGCACCCGAGTTCGTGCGCGCCGAGGTGGCCCGCGGCCGGGCCGTCATCCCGGTCAACGTGAACCACCCGGAGGTGGAACCGGCGATCATCGGCACCAACTTCCTGGTGAAGATCAACGCCAACATCGGCAACTCGGCCGTCACCTCCTCGATCGAGGAGGAGGTGGAGAAGATGACCTGGGCCACCCGCTGGGGCGCCGACACCGTCATGGACCTCTCCACCGGCCGCAACATCCACACCACCCGTGAGTGGATCCTGCGCAACTCGCCGGTGCCGATCGGCACCGTGCCGCTCTACCAGGCGCTGGAGAAGGTGGACGGCAAGGCCGAGGAGCTGAGCTGGGAGGTCTACCGGGACACCATCGTCGAGCAGTGCGAGCAGGGCGTCGACTACATGACCGTCCACGCCGGCGTGCTGCTGCGCTACGTCCCGCTCACCGCCCGCCGCAAGACCGGCATCGTCTCCCGCGGCGGCTCGATCATGGCGGCCTGGTGCCTGGCCCACCACCAGGAGAACTTCCTCTACACCAACTTCGAGGAGCTCTGCGACATCCTCGCCTCCTACGACGTCACCTTCTCCCTGGGTGACGGTCTGCGGCCCGGCTCGATCGCGGACGCCAACGACGAGGCGCAGTTCGCCGAGCTGCAGACCCTCGGCGAACTCGGCCGGATCGCCCGCGAGCGGGACGTCCAGGTGATGATCGAGGGCCCGGGGCACGTCCCGATGAACAAGATCAGGGAGAACATGGATCTCCAGAAGGAGATCTGCGACGAGGCGCCGTTCTACACCCTCGGCCCCCTCACCACGGACGTCGCGCCCGGCTACGACCACATCACCTCGGGCATCGGCGCCGCGATGATCGCCTGGTGGGGCACCGCGATGCTCTGCTACGTGACTCCCAAGGAGCACCTGGGCCTGCCCAACCGCGACGACGTCAAGACCGGCGTGATCACCTACAAGATCGCCGCCCACGCCGCCGACCTCGCCAAGGGCCACCCCGGGGCCCAGGCCTGGGACGACGCCCTCTCCGACGCCCGCTTCGAGTTCCGCTGGGAGGACCAGTTCAACCTGGCCCTCGACCCGGAGACCGCCCGCGAGTTCCACGACGAGACCCTCCCCGCCGAGCCCGCCAAGACCGCCCACTTCTGCTCGATGTGCGGTCCGAAGTTCTGCTCGATGAAGATCTCCCAGAAGATCCGCGACGAGCACGGCGCCGGATCCACCGCCGTGAACACCGAGTTCGACGCCGAGGCCCTGGCCGGCATGGCCGAGAAGTCGGCCGAGTTCGCCGCGCAGGGCAACCGGGTGTACCTCCCGCTCGCCGACTGACGCAGGACATCTGACACCGAGCGCCGCCCCGGGAGCTTCCGCTTCTCGGGCGGCGCTTCGTTGCCCGCGCGTGGTATTACGTAGTAGGGGTAATACGGGATACCAAGAGGAGCCCTGAGATGCGACTCAACAGCAAAGGTCAGGTCACGATCCCTGCAGAACTTCGACAGAAGTGCGGTCTCCGCCCCGGGGACGAGGTGGACGTGATCGAGGAGGACGGCGTTTTGCGGATAGTGCGCCGGATCGGGACGGGCACACGGGGCCAGCGACTGGCGCGGCGGATGAGAGGAACCGCTGCGGGCGGCATGTCGACCGACGAGATCATGGGGCTGTTGCGTGGCGAGTAGCCGGTTGAGGCTTGTGGAACAGGAGCGGACTCAGCCGGTGACCCTGGTCGACTCGTGCGTGCTGCTGGACCTCATGACGAACGACCCCACCTGGGCCGACTGGTCCGAAGTCGAGCTCGCCAAGGCCCAGGACGAGGGACAGGTGGTGATCAACCCGATCGTCTACGCCGAGGTCTCAGTGGCCTACGCGGCGATCGAGGAACTCGACGCGGTCCTCCCCGCTGAGGCCTTCGCCCGAGAGCCGCTCCCGTACGAGGCCGGGTTCCTGGCCGGCAAGGCCTTCCTGCAGTACCGCAAACGTGGAGGTCAGAAAACCGCTCCGCTTCCGGACTTCTACATAGGCGCGCACGCGGCTGTCCGGAACCACCGCCTGCTCACTCGGGATGCCACGCGCTACCGCACCTACTTCCCGACCCTTCAGTTGATCTGCCCTTGACGGCTGTTCGGCTCATGGCGGTTTTGCTCAAGTCCTGCTCGATGAAGATCTCCCAGAAGATCCGCGACGAGCACGGCGCCCGATCCACCGCCGTGAACACCGAGTTCGACGCCTCGGTGCATTGCCGAGTCTTTGCATCTCACTTGGGTCACGCGCGGGTTGGTATCACCGTGAATGCCGGAAACGCGCAGGTCGGGCGCCGATAGGGTGCGGCGTCCCCATCAGCTACCTTGCGCACATCAGAGGATTTCATGACCACCCCGCAGACCCCCCAGGCCCCGTCGTCCCCCGAGGCGGTTGCCGCGGCTCCGTCCCCGTACGCCGAGGCCGCGCAGGCGCCGGCGCCCGCGCCCACGAAGAGCAAGCGCAAGAAGGTGCTCTCCGTGCTCGGCACGCTCGTGGTGATCGTCATCGTGGCGATCGTCAAGGTCGCCGTCCTCGACGCGGCCGACGGGCCGGTGCGCGCCAAGGTCGGCGACTGCGTGCAGGTCACCGGGAGCGAGAACCACCCGAAGGTCGACACGGTCGGCTGCGGTGACAGCAAGGCCACCCACACGGTGTCGAAGGTCGTCGACGACACCTTCGACGTGAACGCCTGCGGCGGCGACTTCGACGCGCTCGCCCAGCAGATGGACAGCGAGAAGTTCGTGCTCTGCCTGACCCCGAAGAAGTGACCTGACGCCGAGAGGCCCGCCCGGGGTCGCCCCGGGCGGGCCTCCCGGAGCGGGTCGTCGAAAAAAGTTTCGCGGGGAGCGATGAGTTCTCGGCGCCGTCCCGGTCTACCCCTGTGCAAGCGATCACCCGACACGCAGGAGACAGCGAGATGACCGAGAACCTGGGCGAGCTGACCATCACCCGCGAGCTGCCCGGCACCCCGGCGGACGCGTTCGAGGCGTACTTCGAGCCGGAGCGGTTCGTCCGCTTCTGGGGTCCGGTCGGTACCCACGTGCCGCTGGAGAGCGTGACCGTCGAGGCCAGGGTGGGCGGTCGCTACGACAGCACCATGGTGGTCGACGAGACCGGCGAGCAGTACCCGGTGAAGGCGGAGATCGCCGAGTTCCGGGCCGGCGAGTCCTTCACGATGGTGGAGGAGGGCTCGGGCATGCGCTCCACGCTCACCTTCACCGAGCTCGCTGGGGGCCGCACCCAGGTGGTGCTGCACCAGACCGAGGTGCCGGAGATGTTCCGCGGCCCGGAGGCCGAGGCGGGGCTCAACTCCAGCTTCGACCGGCTGGTCGAGCACCTCGCCGGCCGGAACTGACCGGCGGGCAGGGCGTTTCGGTGCCGTCCCGGTCCACCCCCGTGGGGCCGGGACGGCACCCGTTCAGGCGGTGGCGTCCTGCGGGTACCAGCGGAGCTCGACCGTGTTGCCGTCTGGGTCCCGGACGTAGACGGAGGTGGCGGTGCCGCGGGCGCCGAAGCGGGGGACCGGGCCTTCGAGGACGTCGAAGGTGCCCGCGTCGATGACCTCCTGCCAGTCGAGGGGCTCGACCGTGAGGCAGATGTGGTCGACGTTGGACGCGTGCCGGGGGCCGTGGACCAGGTCGATGATCGTCTCGGGGGTGATCCGGACGGACGGGAACGACACCTGTCCGGCCCGCCACTCGTCGACCCGCACGGGGGCCAGGCCGAGGAGGCCGGAGTAGAAGGCCAGCGAACGCTCGACGTCGGCGACGTTCAGGACGAGGTGGTCGAAGGCTACGACGCGCATGGGTGACCGGCTCCGCTCGGGTGCGACTGCTGGGGACGGGTTCCACGATCCTCCGGGCCGCACGCGTGATCAATGCCGGATCGCCGTACGATCGTTGAGCCGGATTCAACGATCGAGGGGCGGGGCCGGGATGCTGGAACGGCTGGAGGCCGAGGTCTTCCTCGCGCTCGCCGAGGAGCTGCACTTCGGCCGGACGGCCGAGCGGCTGCACCTGACCACCGGACGGGTCAGCCAGGTGGTGCGGAAGCTGGAGCGCAGGATCGGCGGCAAGCTGTTCGACCGCACCAGCCGCTCGGTCCGACTCACCGCGGTGGGACGGCAGTTGGCCGACGACCTGGTCCCGCTGGTGGCGGCGATGGAGGCGGCGCTGCGCCGGGCGGAGGACGCCGGCCGGGGCGTCACCGGGGAGCTCCGGGTGGCGTTCCTCGGCGAGTGGACGGCGCCGGTGCTGCTCAGGGCGGTCGCGCTGTTCGGCGAGCGGCACCCGGAGTGCCGGGTGGACGTGCGCGAGGTGCAGCTCGCCAACTCCCGTTCGAGCCTGGAGGACGGCTCGGTCGACGTCCTGATCGCCTCCTACCCGTTCGACGGCATGGCCCGCGGCCCGGTGCTGCTGACCGAGCGGCGGGTCCTCGCGGTGGCCGCCGGGCATCCGCTGGCCGCGGAGCGGTCGGTGTCGCTCGAAGTGCTGGGCGACCACCCGGTGGTGCAGTACCCGGCCGTCACCTCGGCGGCCTTCAAGCGCGACCGCACGCCCGAGCGCACCCCGTCCGGCCGTCCGGTGCCCAAGGGGCCGTCCGGCGCGACCTTCTCCGAGCTGCTGAGCCTGGTGGCGCTGGGCCGCGGCGTCCTCCCGGTCGGCGAGCACTCCCGCCGCTACTATCCGCGCCCGGACGTCGCGTACGTGCCGATCCACGACGCGCCGCCGATCGAGCGCGGCCCGGTCTGGCTGGAGAGCAACACCACCGCCCGGGTCCGTGCCTTCGTCCGGGCGGCGGCGGACGTGGTCCCGGAGGCGACCGCCGAGGCGGCGCCGCTGTGCGTGGTGGCGGCGACGGACTGACCGGAAGGCTCCCGGGGAAGCGGCTCAACTCGCCCTGCGGCGACGGTAGTAGTGCACGGTGAGTACGGCGAGCAGCGGGCCCCAGGCGGCCAGCGGCAGGTAGCCGGCCCAGAACGCGACGGTCTGCCAGCCGTGGGTGATCAGCCCCGAGGCCCGGTCGCCCCGGAGGGTCAGGCCGAACGCGAACATCACCATCGAGTACGGGAAGACCATCAGCGCCGCCGAGCCCAGCCCGGCCGGGAGCACGGCGGCCAGCACCGGGACCGGCCTGCCGCCGAGGACGGGGATCCAGCGCGGCCACACCTCGCCCCAGCGGGCGACCAGGCCGAAGCAGAGGAGGGCCAGCGCCTCGCTGACCACGCTGAGCGCGAGGATGTACGCCCAGCCGCCGTCGAAGGAGGTCGGGTCCTGCTCCGGGGGCGTCGGGCCGGGTTCGAACAGCGGCAGTCCGAGGATGAAGCCGCCGATCCGCCAGAGGCAGGAGGGCAGGACGGCCAGGGTGATCGCGTACCCGGTCCGGACCGCCCAGCGGGGCACGCCCGGGGCGGGTGTGCCGTGCAGTCGTGCCCCGATCGTCCGTGCGCCCATGGTTCCGCCTCCCGCCCCGGGCGGACGCCGTCCGTCCGCCACCGGCTCCGACGTTCCCGGAATCCGCCGGCGGGGGCGTCCTCACCCGGGCTGAACCCGCTCCCCCGGGCGGGGGAGCGGGACGCCCCCCTTGCGGGAGAAGGCTCAGCCGACCTCGTCGGGCCCGGTGAAGTCGGGCGGCGTGTACCCGGGCCCGGTGAAGTCGGGCGGGGTGAAGGCGGCAGGGCGGGGCGTACGGCCGTGGGGGTCGGTCAGCCCCTCGGGGCCGGGGCTGGTGAACCCGGGGGAGCTGTAGCCGGGCCTGCTGAAGTCGGGGCTGCTGAAGTCGGGCCCGGTGCCCGCCGCGGTCCGGGCCGCCGAGCCGGGCACCTGCGGCAGCGCGTCGAGCAGGTACGGGACGAGTCCGCGCTCGCGCAGCGCGGTGCGCCACTCGCGGTGGGCGTCGCCGAGTTCGGCGGCGAGTTCCGGGTCGGTGCCGGCCGGGGCGGTCGCGGCGCCCTCGCGCAGGGCGGTGAGCAGCAGCCCGACGATGCCGATGGCCATCGCGGCGACGCCGGCGGCGAGCGCCACCCAGCCGGCCGTGACCAGGGAGTGGGCGAGCGCGAGGTTCGGGCTGGTGGCGCGCAGCAGGTAGCCGATCAGCAGCAGGAACAGGGCGGCGGCCCAGGCCAGGATCGGGGTGAGCACGGTGAGGGCGGGGAACAGTCCGGCGCCGCCCCCGGAGCGCAGTTGGCTGAGCAGCCCGGGTGCCGCGCTGTCGCTGCCGGGCGTCGGCGGGGGCGCGCTGTGCAGGCTCTCGCGCAGCCGGGTGTAGTGGGTGTACTCGGTGGCGGCCGCGGCGTTGATCCGGTCGGCGTCGCGCAGGGCGCTGATGCGCAGCTGGTCGGTGGTGAGCGCGCCGGGCGCGCGCAGGGCGGTGAGGACGGTGCGGTCGCGCAGGGCTTCCGTGAGGAGGCGCTCGTACTCCGCGCGGTCCTCGGCGAGCAGTGGCGGGGGGTTGGACATGGGGACCCCGTTCGTGCGGACCCCGTTCGCCGCGCCCCGGGGGCGCGCGGCCCTCAGGGCGCCGGAACGGGCGCGGAGGCGGGCCGCCGGACGGGCGGCCGGGTGTGGTGTGCCTCATGGTAGGGGCGGGCGCGCCCGGGCTGACAGTCGGTTTCCGGAATTTCGCGCCCCGGGACGCGCGCGTGCGACGGCCCGAGCGCCGGGAACAACTGTTCTGCGACGATGGTGGGTTGACGACCGGTCGGCGGACGCGTCCGGTTCGGCGGCCGCCCGGCCCACTCGCCGCCGCTCAGCCGATCGGCAGCCGGGCGACCAGCAGCCGCCCCTCCATGGTGACGCCGCCGTCCATCGCCACCGCGAGGTCGTCCGCGTACACGTACGGCCCGGGGATGTGCGGCGGCTGGCCGTCGTCGTTGTGCACCGCGCCGGTGAGGTACGGGATCGGGCTGTGCCCGTGCACGATCCGGGTGCCGCCGTAGGTGTCCAGCAGCTCGTGGACGGCCATCGGCCCGGCGTCGCCGCGGAAGGCGAAGCGCTTGGTGAAACGGCGGAAGCAGTCCCACCAGTCGTCCACGCTGCCGTCGGCGAGCAGGCCGTGCACGGCGTCGTTGACGTCGGGGATGGACTCGCCGTACTCCAGGTACGCGGTGGTGTCGGAGTGCAGCAGTAGGTGGCCGTCCTCCAGCGCGATCGCGGGCAGCCGGGAGAGCCAGCTGATGTGGTGCGCCTCCAGCCGGTCCAGGTCGTTCTGCTGGCCGCCGTTGAGCCGCCAGGCGGCGAGGAAGGAGGCGGTGCCGGCGGTGGACTGGACGGGCTCGTCGCCGTACTTGGCGGCGCCCAGGAAGAGCAGTTCGTGGTTGCCCATCAGGGCGCGGCAGTAGCCGCCGGCCGCGGCGGCCTCGGCGGCGAGCTGCATGACCAGGTCGATGACGCCGATGCCGTCGGGGCCGCGGTCGGTGAAGTCGCCGAGGAACCAGATCCGGGCGCGGCCGGCGGACCAGTGGCCGTCGTCGTCGATCAGGCCCTGGTGGCGCAGTTCGGCGCGCAGCTCCTCCAGGTAGCCGTGCACGTCGCCGACGACGTAGACCGGGCCGGGCGGCTCGCCGGGGCCGGGGGCCGGGTACGGGTAGGTCGGTGCGGCGGGGTCGGGCAGCGGCGGGCCGAGTTCGATGGTCGGCGGGTCGTCGCGGCCGGCGAGCTGGAGCGCCGGGGAGGGCTGGTCGGGCAGGGTGGGCTCGTAGCCGCCCTGCTCGCGGCCGTCGTACCCGCTCGGCTCCTGGCCTTCGTAGCCGCTCTGGTCCTGGCTGTCGTAGCCGCCCTGCTCCTGGCTGTCGTACTCCTGGCCTTCGTAGCCGCTCTGGTCCTGGCCGTCGTACCCGCCCTGTTCCCGCCCCTCGTACCCGCTGCCCGGGTGCGAGAAGCTCGGGTTGTGGTCCATGCCGATCCCCTGGGCGTGCACGGTGTGCCCCTGGCCGTCGGCGGGCCAGTGCTGCTCCAGGTAGCGGGCTCCGCCGTAGCCGCTGTAGGTCTCCCCGTCGTAGCCCTCCCCTTCATAGGGGGCGGCCTGGTAGCCCGGGGCGGGGTCGGGTTCGTAATAGGTGCCGTACGGCAGCACGTCGAGGTCCGGCTGGTGGCGGGGGCCCGGGTGGGGGTGCTCGGGCCCGGGGAAGCGGTCCTCGGGTGTCATTCGCCCATCATAGGAAGACCACTCTCCCGGCGTCGTCACCTGGTGGGTATCCAATCCTCCGGAGCGTCAGCCGGGCGGACCCGCAGGGTCCGTTTTGTCCCGGCTCGGTACGGTCTCGTCAGCCCCGGCCGGGTACCGTGCTCCGGCGTCGGGGCTGCTGCTGCGCGGTGGTCTAAACCTCGCCCGGGGGGCGGGGCGGGCTGACGGTGGTGCGCGGACTCCGGCGCTGGGAGGACGCGCGGACGATCAGCTCGGTCGGCATCAGGGTGCCCGGCGGCGGCCCGGTGCCGGCGGTGCGGAACCGCGGTGGGAAGAGCCTGGCGATGTCGACGCCCGTCCCGGAGTCCACGCCCTCGATCGCGTCGATGAGCAGGTTGACCACGGTGGTGCCGATCTTGCGCGGCTTGAGCGAGAGCGTGGTGATCGGCGGTTCGGTGGTCGCGTAGACGTCGCTCTCGCTGCAACAGACCAGCAGCAGGTCGTCCGGCACCCGCAGGCCGTAGCGGCGGGCGGCGGCCAGCAGGTCGGTGCCGTTGGGGTCGAACAGTCCGTAGACCGCGTCCGGCCGGTCGGGGCGGGCGAGCAGCCGGTCGGCGGCGACGGCGCCGGCGGCCGGGTCGTGCGCAGGGTAGGTCTCGTACACCGGCTCCTGCCCGACCTTGGCGCACCAGCCGAGGTAGGCCTCGGTGGACAGCCGGGTGTAGGTGTCGGTGCTGGTGCCGGTGAGCAGGCCGATCCGGCGGGCGCCGGCTTCGGAGAGGTGGTCGAGGATGCCGAGCACGGCGGCCTCGTGGTCGTTGTCGACCCAGGCGGTGACCGGGCAGTTGCCGGGTTTGCCGTCGCTGACCACCGGGACGCCGGACCGGTACAGCTCGCTCACCAGGGGGTCCTGGTCGGGCGGGTCGATCACCACGGTGCCGTCCAGGGCGATGTTGCCCCAGACGTCGTGGCGGGAGGAGGCGGGCAGCACCACCAGCGCGTAACCGCGGCCCAGGGCGGCGCTGGTGGCGGCCCTGGCCATCTCGGCGAAGTACGCGAACTCGGTGAAGGTGAACGGCTCCTCACCGTAGGTCGTGACGGTCAGCCCGATCAGGCCGGACCGGCCGGTGCGCAGGGTGCGGGCGGCCGCGGAGGGGCGGTAGCCGAGGCGCTCGGCGACCTCGCGCACCCGGCTGCGGGTCTCGTCGGGCAGGCGGCCCTTTCCGTTCAGCGCGTCGGAGACAGTGGTGATCGACACTCCGGCGGCTGCTGCCACATCCCGGATGCCGGCCCGCTCCAGACGCCGCGAGGTGGTGGGTCGCCGACCGCTCTGGTTGGCTGCTGCTGTCATGGCGGACCGATCGTATGGCTCCTGACAAGGGTCTGTGACCGGCGCATCGGGAGCCCTCGGAGATACGTTTCTCCAAGAGTGAGCCGGGGTTCGCCCCTTCGATACCCACCCGGAACCGGTCCTCTTACCTCTGACATGTGCCAAAGGAACGGGGCAGAATGGCTGAACTGCGCCTGTAACCCGACCGGGCATCTCACTCCTACGGGTGAGGGGCGATCGGTATCGTGCAAGACACCCGACCGGGGTGGTCCGCGTGCGACACGAGGTCCCGGGCACGGAGGCGAACCCGTCCGTGGCGGGCGAGCGCACCGGAGAGTTCCGCAACTGGAAACGGAGTACGACCGTGAGCAGTGGTACGTCAGCGCAGGGCCCGCGGCTGCGGCCGACCCTCGACGGCATCCCCACCTACAAGCCCGGCAAGCCGGCCGGCGCCGACGCCTACAAGCTGTCCTCGAACGAGAACCCCTACGAGCCGCTGCCCGGCGTGCTGGAGACGGCCGTCCAGGCGGCCGGTTCGTTCAACCGCTACCCCGACATGGGCGTCACCGAGCTGACCTCGGCGCTGGCCGAGCGCTTCGGCGTGCCCGCCGAGCACATCGCCACCGGCACCGGCTCGGTCGGCATCGCCCAGTCCCTGGTGCTCGTCACGGCCGGCCCGGGCGACGAGGTGGTCTTCGCCTGGCGCTCCTTCGAGGCGTACCCGATCGTCGCCACCGTCTCCGGTGCCACCCCCGTCCCGGTGCCGCTCAAGGCGAACGGCGACCACGACCTGGACGCGATGCTCGCCGCGATCACCCCGAACACCCGGCTGGTCTTCGTCTGCAACCCCAACAACCCCACCGGCAACGTGATCCACCGCGCCGAGCTGGAGACCTTCCTGGACGCCGTCCCGAGCGACGTCCTGGTCGTGGTGGACGAGGCCTACATCGAGTTCATCCGCGACCCCGAGGTGCCCAACGGCATCGACCTCTACCGGGACCGCCCGAACGTCTGCGTGCTGCGCACCTTCTCCAAGGCGTACGGACTGGCGGGCCTGCGGGTCGGCTTCGCGATCGCGCACGAGCCGGTGGCCGCCGCGCTGCGCAAGGTCGCCACCCCGTTCGGCGTGAGCCAGCTCGCCCAGAACGCCGCCGTCGCCTCGCTGCGCGCCGAGGAGGCGCTGCTGGAGCGGGTGGAGGCGCTGGTCGCGGAGCGCACCCGGGTGGTGGCCGGGCTGCGCGCCCAGGGCTGGGAGATCCCGGACTCGCAGGCCAACTTCGTCTGGCTCTGGCTCGGTGAGCGCTCGTTCGAGTTCGCCGCCGCGTGCGCCGAGGCCGGCGTGGTCGTGCGGCCGTTCCCGGAGGGCGTGCGGGTGTCGATCGGCGAGGCCGAGGGCAACTCGATCTTCCTGTCGGTGGCGGAGGCCTTCCGCAAGTCGCTCTGACGTTCCTGACGTCTCTGATGTCTCTGATGTCTCTGACGTCCTGCTGTTGATCGCAGGGGCGCGCCGGTTCTCCGGCGCGCCCCTGCGGCGTTCCGCCCGGATCGTCGAGGCCCTTCGAGGCCCTTCGAGGCCCTTCGGCGTCCTTCGGCGTGTCCTTCGACGCCCGGCCGAGTCTCCTCCCGGAAGGCTGTGGGTCGCTGGGAGCCCGCTGGGAGTTCGGCCAACGGCTGGCCAGGGAGCGGCCAAGGCGCCGACGGAGGCCGGGGCATCTGTCCGGAATGCCCGGATCCGGTCGGTCAGTCTTCTCCCAGCCGGTGCCCAGGGCAGCGCAAGAGCGCACCGGGAAGCTGTCCGGCATGAAGGTGCTCCCACGGCGGCGAGGCGCCGTCCTCGTCAACTCCGCGCTCGGCGTGGCCCTGCTGGGCGGGGCCGCCCTGGTGTACGCCACGGTCAGCGGCAGCTCAGGCCCGGCCTCCGCCAAGCCCGCGGCCCGTACCGCGACGGTGTCCAAGGGCACCGTCCTGGCCACCGTGTCCGGAACCGGCACCCTGGTCTCACCGACCGACGCCGCCCAGGACTTCACCACCGGCGGCCGGCTCACCGCGCTGAAGGTGGCGGTGGGGGACGCAGTGAAGAAGGGGCAGGTGCTCGCCACCGTCGACACCACGGCGGCCCAGCAGCAGGTGGACGCCGCCCAGGCGTCCCTCACCACGGCCCAGGCCAACCTCGCCAAGGCTCAGGCGGGTGTCACCACCACGACCACCGAGCCGCTGCCGGGTGCCACCTCCGACGCCTCTCCCGGCGCCGGGGCCGGCGGCGGTGGCGGCGGCCGCGGGGCGGGCGGGAGCAGTACGCCCGCCCCGCAGACCACCACCATCACCACCACCAAGGTCGACGACGCGGCCGTGGCCCAGGCCCAGCAGCAGGTCACCACCGCCCAGACCAACCTCGCCAACGCCCGGGCGGCGCTGGCCGGGACCACCCTGACCGCCTCGGTGGACGGCACCGTCGCCTCGATCTCCGGCAAGGTCGGCGACACCGTCGGGGCCACCGGCTCCGGCTCCGGGACCTCCTCCTCCGGCAAGTCCACGGGGACGGGCGCGAGTTCGACGGCCGCCCCGAGCGGCTTCATCGTGCTCACCAACCCGACCGGGATGCAGGTCACCGCCAACTTCTCCGAGCTGGACTCGCTCAAGCTGAAGAAGGGCGAGGCGGCCACCGTCACCCTGAACGCCCAGTCCGACACCAAGCTCAACGCGACCGTCCTGTCGGTCAGTTCGCTGCCCAGCAGCAGCGGCTCCGGCGGTGCGGCGGGCTCCGCCGCCGTCCAGTACGCGGCCACGCTCCAGCTCTCCGGCGACACCAGCACGCTGCGCACCGGCCTCAGCGCCACCGTCCAGGTGATCACCGGCGAGGCCGACAACGCGCTCTCGCTGCCCACCTCCGCGCTCTCTGGCACCGGCGCGTCGCGCACCGCGACCCTGGTGCGGCCGGACGGCGCCTCCGAGCGGGTCACCGTCACCGTCGGGGTCGAGGGCGACAGCACGGTGCAGGTGGTCTCCGGGCTGAAGGAGGGCGACAAGGTCGAACTCCCCACCACCAGCGGCGGGAACGGCTTCCCGAACGCCTCCTTCCCTGGGGTCGGCGGCAACCGCGGCGGCAGTGGCGGCCAGGTCTTCCCGGGCGGCGGGTCCGGCGGCGCCGGTGGGGCCGGTGGGGGCACCGGCCGCGGCGGCAGGGGCTGAGACCAGGTCATGCGTCACGTCATCGACAAGCGCGTCCCGGCCCACCCCGTCCCGGTGATCCGGCTCCGCCGGCTCACCAAGGCGTACGGGCACGGCGACGCCACCGTGCACGCGCTGCGCGGCCCGTCCGACCCGCGGAGCGGCGAACCGCAGGGCGTCAGCCTGGACATCGAGCAGGGCGACTACGTCGCCGTGATGGGCAGCTCCGGCTCCGGCAAGTCCACCCTGATGAACATCCTCGGCTGCCTGGACGTCCCGACCTCCGGCCAGTACCTGCTGGACGGCACCGACGTCGGCCACCTGGACGAACACCAGCTCGCGCTGGTGCGCAACCGCAAGATCGGCTTCGTCTTCCAGTCCTTCAACCTGGTGCCCCGCACCACCGCCCTCGCCCAGGTCGAGCTGCCGCTCGCCTACGCGGGCGTCCGCACCGCCGAACGGCGCCGCCGGGCGATGGCCGCGCTCTCCCTGGTCGGGCTCGCCGAGCGGGCCGGCCACAAGCCCAACGAGCTGTCCGGCGGCCAGCAGCAGCGCGTCGCGGTGGCGCGGGCGCTGGTGACCGCGCCCGCGATGCTGCTCGCCGACGAGCCGACCGGCAACCTCGACAGCCGTTCGACGGAGGAGGTGCTGGCCCTGATCGACGGGCTCAACGCCACCGGCCGCACGGTCGTGCTGATCACCCACGAGGACGAGGTCGCGCGGCACGCCAAGCGGGTGCTGCGGCTGGTGGACGGGCAGATCGTGAGCGACCTCCGGCAGGCCCCGGTCGAGGGCCCGCCGCCCTTCCTCGACGAGGCAGGGATGTCGTACGAGGCAGGAGCGTCGTACGAGGCGGGGGTGTCGGCGTGATCCTCTGGCAGACGCTCCGCTTCGCGGTCGGCGGCCTGGCCGCCAACAAGGTGCGCTCGGCGCTCACCATGCTCGGGGTGCTGATCGGCGTGGCCTCGGTGATCCTGCTGCTGGCCGTCGGCAACGGCTCGTCGGTGGCGGTGAAGGAGTCGATCACCTCGCTCGGCACCAACGCGCTGACGGTCAGCTCCGGTTCGGCGAACGGCGGCTCCCGGGCCACCTCCTCGGTCAAGAAGCTCACGGTCGCCGACGCCAAGGCGCTGGCGAGCGACTCCTCCAGCGGGGCGATCAGGTCCGTCGCCCCGGTGGTCACCACCAGCGCGACGGCGCTCTACGGGAACATCTCGTACAGCCCGGGCTCGGTCGTCGGCACCTACCCGTCGTACTTCGAGACCGCCAACCAGAAGGTCGCGCACGGCGAGTACTTCACCGACGACGACGTCCTCGCCTCGCGCAAGGTCGCGGTGCTCGGCGCGACGACGGCCAAGCAGCTGTTCGACACCGAGGACCCTGTCGGCAAGTCGGTGGTCCTGGGCGGCACGCCGTTCACCGTGGTCGGCGTGCTCCAGGCCAAGGGCGGCAGCGGCTTCACCGACCCGGACGACGTGGTGATCGCCCCCCTGCCGACGGTGCAGAACGCCTTCACCGGCTTCGGCTCCGTCAACCAGATCCTGGTCCAGGCCTCGTCCGCGGACAGCACCACGGCGGCCCAGTCGGAGATCACCCGGGTCCTGCTCGGGACGCACGCGATCGCCGACCCGGCCAAGGCGGACTTCCGGATCACCAGCCAGGCCTCGCTGCTCACGGCGAGGGAGAGCACGACGAAGACCTTCACCGTGCTGCTCGGCGCGGTGGCGGCGATCTCGCTGCTGGTCGGCGGGATCGGGATCACCAACATCATGCTGGTGACGGTCACCGAACGGACGCGCGAGATCGGCATCCGCAAGGCGCTCGGCGCGCCGCGCGCGGTGATCCTGGGGCAGTTCCTCACCGAGTCGACGCTGCTGTCGGTGATCGGCGCGGGGCTGGGGGTGGCGGCCGGGATCGCCGGCTCGCACTTCAGCATCGTCGGCATCAAGCCGGTGGTGATCCCCGAGAGCGTGCTGGGCGCGTTCGCCATCGCCGTCGCCATCGGGCTGTTCTTCGGCAGCTACCCCGCCAACCGGGCCGCCTCGCTGCGGCCGATCGACGCCCTCCGGCACGAGTAGGACTCCATCCATGAGCAGCAAAGAGATCGCCACGGTCGCCACGACCGAGGCCGGTACGCCGGCCGAGCAGGTCGCCCTGCTGGCCACCCCGCCGGACGCGCGGGACGTGAGCGCCGAACTGGCCGCGCCGCCGAGGAGGAAGCTGCCCTGGCTCAGCCTGGTGCTGGCGGGTGGCGTGATCGCCACCGGCGCGTTCGCGGGCGGGGTCTGGTTCCAGCAGAACCAGGGGTCCTCCTCGGGGGGTGGGAAGTCCTCCGCCTCCCGGCCGGCTGCGGCCTCCGCGGCGGGGGGATACGGGGCGGGCGGCTACGGGCAGAGCGGCTCCGGCCGTAGGGGCCAGGGGCAGGGCGGCCAGGGCCAGGGCCAGGGCCAGGGTGGTTTCGCTCGTGGCACGGTCAAGGCCGTGGACGGCAACACCGTCTACCTGACGGACTCCAACGGCAACACCATCAAGGTCACCACCGGCGACGCGACGAAGGTCCAGCTCAACAAGGAGGGCAAGGTCGCCGACCTCCAGCCCGGCCAGAGCGTGACCGTCGTCGGCACCCCCGACGCCAACGGTGGCTACACCGCCAGCCAGCTCGTCGAAGGGGCTGCCGGTGCGGGCGGCTTCGGTGGCGGGGGCTTCGGTGGCGGGGGCTTCGGTGGCGGTGGCGCGCCCAGGAACCCGTCCGGCGGCTGACCCGGAGCCGACGGACGACCGCGAGGCCCTCGCCCCTTCCCCGGGCGAGGGCCTCCGCATGTGCTCAGCGCGGTTCGAGGCGTCTCACCGCTCCCACGCCGCCTCCCGGTCCAGCTCCCGGAGCAGGTGGAGGAGGTTGAGGAGGGTGGAGACGGGCGCGTTGCCGAAGTCGACCAGGAGGCGCCCGTCGAGGATGGTCTCGCCGGCCGAGGCGGAGCCCCAGAGGAGTCCGTACGGGAGACCTCGCCGGTGGAGTTCGCCGAGGAGGGCGGTGATGTGGGAGGGGGTGAAGTCCCGCATCCGGGGGTCGTCCGGCGCGATCGGCTCGCGGGTCACGCGGCCGAGTCCAGCTCGTACCAGACCGTTTTGCCACGCTTCTGGGGGTCGACGCCCCAGCGGTGGGTGAGCCCGGCGACGAGCTGGAGACCCCGGCCGGACTCGGCGAGGAGGTTGCGGGACTGCTCGTCGGGGAGCATGGAGCTCTCGTCCGCGACGCAGACCCGGAGGGTGCGGCCGAGGAGGGAGAAGTAGACGACGGGCGAGGCGGTGTCGGCGTGCCGCCAGGCGTTGACGATCAGCTCGTCGAGGGCCAACTCGGCGGCGATGATGGTCTCGGGGTCCCAGGCGGCGCGGATCAGGACGTCCCGCAGGGCCTGCCGGGTGAGGGTGATCGAGGGGGTGATACGGGTGCACACGGGAACCTCCGCGAGGCTGTGGTGTGGGGAGGAGAAGGGAGCCGTGAGCCAGGCCGGGATGCGGTTGCTCTTCGGCAGGAGGGCAGCAGGCGCCTACTGCCCGGAAATCATGGGATGCTGACGATCCGTCGGATCGATCTGGGAATGACGATAGCGCGGATCGCCACAAACTTGTGGCGATCCGCAAGAAGTTCACCCGGACGTGGCTACCGCTCTGAGGCAGACTGATCCCATGGCCCTACGATCGAACCCGACCCTCCGTCAGCTGCGGTTGGGCGCAGAGCTGCGCAGGATGCGGGAGCAGGCCGGTCTCGGCGGCAGCCAACTCGCTCGCGCTCTTGGTATCAACCCCGCCCACGTGACCCAGATGGAGAGCGGGAAGACCGGCATCAGCGTCGAACGCCTGCGGACGATCGCCGCGTTGTGCATGTGCGTGAACGAGCCCTTGATCGATGCGCTGACGGACATCATCACGGACCGTGACAGGGGCGGTTGGTGGGAGGAGTACCGCGGGCGCCTCTCGCAGCACTTCCTGGAGATGGCCGAGATGGAGAGCCGTGCCCGCGCGCTCTCGACCTACACCATGGCCTTCATCCCCGGGTTGCTCCAAACCACGAATTACGCTTCTGCAGTCTTTGCCCGAGGAGTCCCGCACCTTCCCCAGCACGAGGTTGACCTGCGGGCCGCCTTCCGCATGCAGCGGCAGAACGTGGTCCGTTCTGGCGAGACTCCGTACTCAGCCTTCATCCATGAGGCGGCGCTGCGCATGCAGTTCAGCGGCCCCAAGGTCCAAGCCGAGCAGCTTGGCGGCCTCATCGAGGACTCCGAACAGTCGACCGTATCGATCCGAGTCGTCCTGTTCGACGTGGACACGCTCCCGGTCAACTACGAGAACTTCACGTACGTTGAAGGCCCGATCCCCGAGCTCGACACGGTGCAGATGGACTCAGGCCTCGACAGCGTGATCTTCGACGCTCCGGCCCAAATCGCTCAGTTCCGCTCCCGGCTCGACCGGCTCGATTCGGCGGCCCTCTCGGAGGAAGAGTCTCGGGATTTCATTCAAACCATCAAGAAGGATATGGAAAGCAAACATGTCTGACTCCACCTGGCAGAAGTCCAGTTACTCGGCCGCCAACTCCGAATGTGTTGAGGTCCGTGCGGCTGATGGCGTGATCGAACTTCGGGAGTCCGACGAGGGCGACGTCATCGTCCGCACGACCGTGCGCAAGTTCGCCGCCTTCCTCCAGGGCGCGAAGGCCGGCGACTTCGACCACCTGACCACCACCGCCTAGCGACCCGTCCTCTGGCCTGTCGCTCCTGCGCGACAGGCCAGAGCGTGAGGCTCACTGGCTCGGGACCCTCGTGTACTTCTAGGCCCGTAGCGCCGTGGCCCCGTCGAGCTGTTGCTCGACGGGGCCACGACGTTCGCGGTGTCCGCTACCCTGCCAGCTCCACCAGCCACGGATGCCCGGGGTGGATCTGCTCCAGCCACCCGCCGAGGGCTTCCCGCCTCGCCCGACTCAGCAGCGGCAGCACGGTGTCGAAGTCCGCCCGGTCCTTGGGCCGTGCCGCCTTCGCCTTGAACAGCAGCACCAACTCCGGCGCCAGGTAAGGAATCCCGTCGGGCGTCCGCTCGATGACGTCCTCGTACGGCAGCCGCAACCGCTCGTCCCGTCGGCAGACCCAGGTCCTGCCGTCGTGCGGCTCGCGGAAGACGTCGAGCAGGAACCGCCCGCTGTCCGGCTCCCGCAGCCAGGTCTGGTGGGTGGCCGCCAGGGCCTCCGCACCGGCCGCCGGCCAGACCCGTCCCGAACCGGCCGCGTCGAACACGTGGTCCGGGAAGCGGCCCCGGACCTCCGGGAATCCCGCCGTGGGCACCGCGATCTCCAGGTCGCCGTGCGGCCGCGACTGTCGCCCGAGGAACAGGTCGAGCGCCCACCCCGCCGCGACGCACCAGCTGGTGCTCACGCCGGCCAGCCGCTCCGCGACCTGTTCCGGCCGCCACGGGTCCGCCCACCGGGCTGCCAGTTCGTCCGCATCGAGCACGACGCCGCCGGGCGGCAATGAGTCGGTCACCATGCCAACCTACGTGCCGCACCAGCCGAAGCGCGCCGGCCCGGCCGCCACGGCTCAGGGCCGCTCCGAAGGCTCCCCGCGCGGGAAGTCGGCCCGGCCGACTCCCCGCGCCGCCATGCCTGGACACCGGCGCGGTGCGTTCCGGCGGCCCCTTTCTCTCCGCAAGGGGCCGCCGAAAGATCGGACGCGGTCTATTCGATTTTCGGGGCCGTATGGTTCACGGACCCGCTGAAGCCGTTCCCCCTCATCGCTTCCCGTCAGCGCCGGCGCACCGGGTTACTCGTTCGGATGAACACGGTGCACGTCAGCAGTGGTTCGTCCTCGATCGCTGCTATCACTTTCCTTGCGCTCGGGCCCGAGCAGGGAAAGAACCCTCATGGTTGTGCGCGAACCGCACGGCCGCCAGCGAGAACGGAATCCGCCTCATGGCCATCGCACTCCGCAAGACGCTCGCCGTCGCCACGCTGGCCCTGACGGCCTCCTTCCTGCCGGCCGGCGGGGCCGGGGCCGCCGACACCACCCACCGCGCCCCGCGCACCCCCGGGCTCTACTGCCTCGCCAACGCCTGGGGCACCCCGAACGTCTCCACGAAGCCGTGCGACGCCAACGACAACGGCCAGCACTGGAAGCTCTCGGGCGAGCAGATCTCCCTCGCCAAGGCGCCGGCCTACTGTTTCGCCAACACCTGGAACGCCCCGGACGTCTCCACGAAGGCCTGCAACCCCAACGACCAGGGGCAGTACTGGACGGTCAACGGCCAGCAGATCTCGCTGACCTTCGCCCCGGCCTACTGCCTGGCCAACGCCTGGGGCACCCCGAACGTCTCCACCAAGCCGTGCGACGCCAAGGACCCGGGCCAGCACTGGGTGGTCTTCAACGAGCAGATCAGCCTGGCGCTCGCCTGATACCCGCCGGCCCTCCCGACCCGCCGCTCCCGATCGTCACCCCGTAGCAGTGGACGCCGTTACGGGGTGCTCCGGGCGCGAAGCCACCTCCCCCGAAAGGAAGATCATGACCAGCGAAGCCGAGAAGAAGGCCGCATTCGACCAGATCGACACCGACGGCGACGGATTCATCAGCGCCGCCGAGCTCAAGGCCCACGTCCAGCAGGACCCCAAGGTGAGCGACGCCAACGCCGAGGCGATCTTCAAGTGGGCGGACGACAACAGCGACGGCCAGATCAGCTTCAAGGAATACGCCGAGTTCGTCCGGTAGTCGGCTCCATCCGGCTTCAGCGGCCGGGCGCCCCGCTGCATCGGGGCGCCCGGCTTTCCCGTGGGGCGGTCAGGCGGCTCCGCCCTCGGTGTCCAGGACCGCCTCGACATCGACCTCGACGTCGACCATGTCGCCGACCACCACACCGCCCCGGTCCACCACGTCGTTCCAACTCACGCCGAAGTCCTGCCGGTTGATCCGGGTGGTCGCGGTGAAGCCGGCGCGCCGCCGCGGGCCCAGGTCGCGCCCGTCCTCCCACCACGGGGTGTCCCACTGCCCGAGGTACGTCACGTCGAAGGTGACCGGGCGGGTCACACCGCGGATGGTGAGCTCCCCCGTGACCTCGAAGCAGCTCGCGCTCACCTGGTGGACCTTCGACCCGACGAACGTCCAGGTCGGGTGGCGCTCGACGTCGAAGAAGTCGGCGCTGCGCAGGTGCGCGTCCCGCTCGGGCGCGCCCGTGTACACCTGGGTCGCGTCGATGGTCGCCTCGACCCGGGCCTTCTCCGGGGCGTCCGGATCGACCTCCAGGAAGCCCTGCACGTTCTTCAGCTGGCCCCGCACGTAGGTGACCATCATGTGCCGGGCGCGGAACTCCGCGCCGGTGTGGCTGGGCTCGAAGAACCATTTCGTGGTGGCCATGGCGACTCCGTGAGGTGGTGCCGGTTGATGCCGGTTGCCGGTGATGCCGGTGGTGCCCCGAGCCCCCTCAGCCAGCGTAGGACCACGCCGGACTGGCAGCACCACCACGGCGGGGCCACGCTGGTGGGGACGGACCGCCCAGCCGAGGAGGCAGGCATGACCGGCGACCCGATCCCCGGAATCGACCCCACCGCGGTGCCCAGCGGCGACGGCTGCGAGGAGTGCCTGGCCGACGACGGCTGGTGGTTCCACCTGCGCCGCTGCGCGGCCTGCGGCCACATCGGCTGCTGCGACTCCTCCCCCGCCCAGCACGCGACCAAGCACGCCCGCCAGGCCGGCCACCCCTTCCTGGTCAGCTTCGAGCCCGGCGAGGACTGGTTCTGGAACCTCGACACCGGCGCCTACTACGAAGGCCCGCCCCTGGCACCCCCGACCGCCCACCCCACCACCCAACCCACCCCGGGCCCCGCCGGCAGGGTCCCCGCCGACTGGCAGTCCCAGCTCCACTGACGCCCCGTGTCCGCGTTCGGAAGGCACCCGCGGTGCTCTCGATTTCCCTGAGAAGGAAATGGGCGAGGGCACGTGCTATCCGTTTTCGCGAGCGCCTTTTCAGGGGTGCTAATCCTCTGTGCGATGGTGCAGGATGAGCGAGAACCAAGCGACCAAGAAGAGCGGCCTGTCAGGGAAGATAGGATGGCTGGCCGGAATCGTGGCGGCGATCGCGGCGGCCCTGACCCTCTATTTCACGCTGTGGCCGAAACCGCCTTCGATCGGTGAATGGACGTCAAAGGCTACAAGTGTGTGCAACGTGGACGCCAGAGACGTCAACAAGGACCTGAGAAGTACGCAGGAAGCGATCGCAGTGGTGGCTCAGGACGCCCAAACGGGATCGGTCCCGCAAGGCGATTTCAACAACCTCACAGACGCGGTCAACTCCCTTGCGGGGGACCAGCAGAAGCTCGTGGGCGACCTCCAGGCGATACCTCGCCCGGGAAGTGACAAGTCGAATGTGGATGCGATCATCAATGCGCAGGCGGCTGGCTCGCAGAGCGTTTACAAGGCCTCTGCGGACCTCGGCTCCGCCAATGTGGCCGATCTGGACAGCGTGATTCTGGCGGTTGCGGCAGCGAATTCCGACCTCGGCGGCGCCGTTTCCCACTGGCAGGACGCCCAGCAGGCCGCCGGCCGGCTCGGCGTCAGCTGTTCCGTTTGACCCGGCCGAGGGCGGGGCTTCCGCTCTGTGAACTGGCCGCCGGCGCGTCCGTGTGGCGCTACGTTTTCCAGCAGGTGTTCGAAGCTGGCCCAGTTTCCAGAACCGGCAACGTGAACGTCTTGCCCGCACCGGGCTCACTTCGGGAGCATCGTCCGGAGACCGGAACGAGCAAGGAGGCACTGTGAAGCTGACCCGGCTCGCAGGTTCCTGCGACGAGGGCGAGTGCCCGACCCTGTACCTCACGGATCGCGGCACCATCGCCGTCCAGGGCGAGCACATGACTGAACACGGTCTCCGGATCCCGGCGCATGAGTCCGTGGTCGAGATTCCTGTCGAACTCATTCGAAAGGCCGTCCGTGACAACCTCATCCAGGCCCCTCGGGGACTGGTTCTCGGCGTTCGAGCGGGAGGCCTTCCGGCTGGAAACGCTCGACGACTACAGCCAGTCCGGTGGAGTCGACGCCTATCGTGCCTTCCTCGCGGGCGAGGAGCAGCCGGACGACTACAGGAACGCCGGGTGGGTCGGGACGGTGGCCGCAGCCGCGAAGGCCGGGAAGCGCATGTACCGGGTGCACATCCTCTCGCGGCCGCTCACGGACTACCTCCGGTTCGAACTCGCCTGGGGATACCACCGCAACATGGCGGCCGGCGAGGAGTTCTTCATCCTCGACACCACCGGTCGGGAGAACCCGCTTCCCGAGGCCCCGGACTTCTGGCTCTTCGACGACGAGACCGCCGTCTCGATGGCCTACGACGAGAACGGCAAGTACCTCGGCGCCGAGTTCCTCGAAGGAAGTCGGGCAGCCGACTTCAAGGCGTACCGGGACACCGCGATGGCACATGCGGTGCCCTTCTCGGAATGGTGGGCCGAGCACAGCGAGTGAACAGAACCCAGCTCGGGGCGGCGCTGCGGGAACTTCGGCAGGCTTCCGGCAAGGAAGCGAAAGCCGTGGCCCGCAGTGCCGTCATGTCTCCCAGCAAGCTCAGCAAGATCGAGACCGGCAAGGTATCGCCCACTGTCGTGGACGTGGAGCGCATCCTCACGGCCATAGGAGTGCCCGAGGAGGTCAAGGCCGAGTACATGGCCGGCGCACGGGCACAGGCCACAGAAGCAACGGCCTGGCGGCTGATCCGACGCCTCGGCCACCATCGCAAACAGCAGCCTACGGCCCGACGCAGCCGTCCGGCGAGATGGACGCGCCGGACGACCCGGGAAGCAGCAACGACTGACATGCCGACCGCCGATGCCGTCCTCGTGTTGACGGGGACGTTCGATCCCACTGCCGACCTCGTGATCGAGGAGCTGAACCGGCGTGGAACTCCCGTCTTCCGGACGGACACGGCGTTCCCGTCGAGGCTGGCCGTGGCGGCCGGCCTCGACGGGACGGGGGCCGGCTGGGCCGGGACGCTGACCACCGATCGGCGCACGCTCGACCTCTCGGCGGTTCGGTCGGTCTACTACCGCCGGCCCACGGCACCGGAGTTCCCGGAAGAGATGCCTGTTGAGGCCCGCAGTGTGGCCGCCGCCGAGGCGCGCCGAGGGTTCGGGGGCCTGCTGTCGGCGCTGCCCTGCCGGTGGCTGCCGCCACCGGGCCGAGCGGCCGACGCCGAGTCAAGCCGTTCCAGCTCCGGGTGGCGGCCGAGTCAGGGCTCCGGGTCCCGCGAACGATGATCACCAACAGCCCGGAAGCCGCAAGGGAGTTCGCGAAGAGCATCGGGGCTCCCGTGATCTACAAGCCCTTCACCCCCCGTCCGCGGGACCGTCGGCGGCCGGTCGGTTGCCGTGTACGCGAGCGTGCTGCAAGAGGATGAGGTCGAGCATCCGTCGATCTCCACCACGGCACATCTGTTCCAGGAATGGATTCCCAAAGCTCACGAAGTGCGCCTCACGGCCGTGGGAGGACGGCTGTTTGCCGCCGAGATCCACGCGAACTCCGAAGCAGCAGAGGTGGATTGGCGCAGCGACTACGACAGCCTGACGTACCGGGTGTGCGATCCGCCGCCCGAGGTGGCGAAGGCGGTCCTCCGGATGCTCGGCAAGCTGGAACTCCCTTACGGGGCCTTCGACTTCGTCGTGTCCACCTCGGGGGACTGGACCTTCCTGGAGGTGAACCCCAACGGGCAGTACGGGTTCGTCGAGCAGGCGACCGGTCTGCCCATCACTGCCGCCATCTGCGACTACCTGGAAGGGACCGACCTGGCATGACGACGACCACCCGCTACGGCGAAGACCAACTCCTGCGAGCGCGCATCGCGTTGGCCTCGGAGGTCGAGCGCGGGAACGCCGTGCTGACCTCGCGGGTGGTCGAGGCGTTCCTGAACGTGCCCCGGCATCCGTTCGTGCCGGTGTTCTACCGCGAGGAATCCGGCGTCCACCGGCCGTGGCGGGACGACGAGGCCTGGTTGCGGGAGGTGTACGCGGACCGGGTGCTGGTCACCGAGGTCGACGGCGTGCACGCGGAGAACGCCGGGCCGGAGGGTGTGAGTGGGCCGGCGACCTCCTCGTCCACGCTGCCGAGCCTGATGGCCGACATGCTCGACGCGCTGGACGTCCGGCCCGGGGACCGGGTGTTGGAGATCGGTACCGGCACCGGCTACAACGCCGCTCTGCTCTGCCACCTCGCCGGTGCGGCGCACGTCACCACCATCGATCGCACCGAGCAACTGGTGGCCACCGCTCGAACCCGGCTGCGCGAGGCCGGGTTCGAGCCCACCGTGGTCCAAGCCGACGGGGCCGACGGGTACCTGGCCGCCGCGCCGTACGACCGGATCATCGCCACCTGCGCCGTCCGCCGCATCCCCCGCAGCTGGCTGGACCAGTGCGCGCCCGGGGGCCTCATCGTCGCCCCGGTCGGCGGCGCGGTGGCCAGGCTGACCAAGCTGCCGGACGGCCGTGCGGTCGGGCGCTTCCTGCACCGTCCGGTCGGCTTCATGCCGTTGCGCGACGGAACGGACGCCGCGCGGACGGGGCCCGGGCCGCAGGCGAACAGCAGGGCCACGGAGACCGACTCGCATGTCCTGGACGACCCGGGGTTCGCGTTCTGGGCCGATCTCCACCTCGGCCCCACCGTCGTCCGCGACGGCCATGCCCTGCGCGACAGTGCGGACGGCTCGACCGCCCACGGGCAGGGCCGGACGGTCGTTCTCGGCGGCCCCCGGGACCTCTGGCGGACGGTCGAGGCCGCCCACCGGACCTGGCTCGACCGGAACCGGCCCCGCCGGGAGTGGTTCACCGTCGAGGCCGGGCCGGAGGGCCAGTTCGTCGGCTACACGGCGCCCGACGGCACGCGGAGCAGGTGGGATCTCTGACACACGGGGGAAAACGGGGCGACTCGTACGGGCTTGATCCCCTACGGTGATCTCGCCCAGGGCGGCCGTTTACCGCCCGTCGACGTGGCGCGACCAACGCGCCCGCAAACCCAGGGAGTTCCCTGTCATGACGCGCACCCTTGTCGCCGAGCTGCCCGAGCACCTCCAGGAGACGGTCACCGTCTACGGGTGGGTCAACACGCTCCGGCTCCAGCGGCGCATCCAGTTCGTGCTGGTCCGGGACCACACCGGGCTCGTGCAGGTCACCCACCTCCGTGGTGGGGAGGGCGACGCCGTCGAGGCGGCCTTCGAGGGCGTGACGGTCGAGTCCGCCGTGAAGATCACCGGGAAGGTGGTCGCCAACCCGCAGGTGAAGCTGGGCGGCCTGGAGATCGTTCCGTCCCGGGTGGAGATCGTCTCGCCGGCCGAGCCGAAGCTGCCGATCGACGAGAAGACCGGCATCGACCAGCGCCTGGACTGGCGGTTCCTCGACATCCGGCGCCCCTCCCAGCACCTGGTCTTCGACGTCCAGACCACCGTCGAGCGCGCGATGCGCGAGGTGACGGCTGAGGAGGGGTTCACCGAGCTGCACACGCCCAAGCTGATGGGGACGGCCTCCGAGTCGGGCGCCGAGGTATTCGAGGTGGGCTACTTCGGCCGGACCGCCTACCTGGCCCAGTCCCCGCAGTTCTACAAGCAGATGGCCATCGCCGGCGGCATCGACAAGGTCTTCGAGATCGGGCCGGTGTTCCGCGCCGAGCCGTCGTTCACCTCGCGGCACGCCACCGAGTTCACCGGGGTCGACGCCGAGATCGCCTGGATCGACGGGGTCGAGGACGTGATGGCCTTCGAGGAGCGGATGCTGCACCGCGTCCTCGCCGCCGTGGCCGAGCGGCACGGCTCGGCGATCGCCGAGCACTTCGGCACCCCGGTGACGGTTCCCGAACTGCCGTTCCCCCGGATCACGATGGCCGACGCGCTGGCCCGGCTCCGCGCCACCGGCTGGGACCCGGAGGGCGTCAAGGACGACCTCGACCCCGAGGGCGAGCGCAGGCTGTGCGCCCTGATCGCCGAGGAGACCGGGCACGAGTTCGTCTTCGTCACCCGCTTCCCGGCCGCCGTGCGGCCGTTCTACCACCTGCGGCCGGAGGACGACCCGACCGTCACGGAGTCCTTCGACCTGCTGTGGAAGGGCGTGGAGATCACCACCGGCGCCCAGCGCGAGCACCGGTACGACCGCCTCGTCGCCCAGGCCGGGGAGAAGGGCATGGACACCGCGCCGCTCTCCGGGTACCTCGACTGCTTCCGCTACGGGACTCCGCCGCACGGCGGTTTCGGGCTCGGACTCGGCCGGCTGCTGATGCTCGCCCTCGGCCTGCCGTCGATCCGCGAGGCGACTTTCCTCTTCCGGGGCCCGCACCGCCTCGAACCGTAGGAGGAACGGACGGCCGAGAAGACGGAAAGGGCCGCGTGCGAGGAGATCGGATCCTCGGACGCGGCCCTTTCCGTCGTGCTCCGTCAAGCCGGGTTCCGTCAGCTGCGGCGGAGGGCCTCGGTGAGCCGGTTGGCGGCTTCGATGATGGCCTGGGCGTGCAGCCGGCCCGGGTGGCGGGTCAGTCGCTCGATGGGGCCGGAGACGGAGACGGCGGCCACCACGCGGTTGGAGGGCCCGCGGACGGGGGCGGAGACGGACGCGACGCCCGGCTCGCGTTCCCCGATGGACTGGGCCCAGCCGCGGCGGCGGACGCCGCTGAGTGCGGTGGCGGTGAAGCGGGCGCCCTGGAGGCCTCGGTGGAGGCGCTCGGGTTCTTCCCAGGCGAGGAGGACCTGGGCGGCGGAGCCGGCCTTCATCGGCAGGGTGCTGCCGACGGGGACGGTGTCGCGCAGGCCGGAGAGTCGTTCGGCCGCGGCGACGCAGATGCGCATCTCGCCTTGGCGGCGGTAGAGCTGCGCGCTTTCTCCGGTGACGTCGCGCAGGTGGGTGAGGACGGGGCCCGCGGTGGCGAGCAGTCGGTCCTCGCCGGCGGCGGCGGAGAGTTCGGACAGGCGGGGGCCGAGGATGAACCGGCCCTGCATGTCACGGGTGACCAGGCGGTGGTGTTCGAGTGCGACGGCGAGTCTGTGGGCGGTGGGGCGCGCCAGACCGGTGGCGGCGACCAGCCCCGCCAGCGTGGCGGGGCCCGACTCCAGTGCGCTGAGCACCAGAGCGGCCTTGTCGAGAACGCCGACGCCGCTAGTGTTGTCCATACCATGATATTGCAGTCTCAGTTGGCGAGACGCAAGTCTGTTTCGATGTTCGCCATCCTCTCAGATCCCCGCAAAGCGGCTCTTCCGGGACCCGACGTCTCACATGCCGGATGCGCCGGAGCGTGCGCCGCGGCGCGCGGGGCAGCGGGAAAGCGAAATGGCGGAGGAAGTGCCGGGAAATGAAAAAGCCCCTGCCGTGTCTCTGTCGGACACGGCAGGGGCCGTAAGAAGAATTCGGCGGCGTCCTACTCTCCCACAGGGTCCCCCCTGCAGTACCATCGGCGCTGTAAGGCTTAGCTTCCGGGTTCGGAATGTGACCGGGCGTTTCCCTCACGCTATGACCACCGAAATGATCGGGCCGGGCAATTGCTCGAAAGCACTGCCTTCGCCTCGACGCAAATCATAGCAGGGGGGAACGGAGGGATTCCGCCCCTCAGAAGCCGACGGCCTCGCGCAGCAGCAGCACGGTCCCCGGGGTGAGCCGGGCCGGGGCGTTGAGCACCAGGAGCTGGTTCACGGCGCTCGGCCCGCCGTACGCGGCGCGGGCGCGGTCGGACTCCAGCGGGAGGACGTGGTGCTCCAGGCGGCGCAGGGCGGCGGGGAGGTCCGGGACGACCTTCTGGGCCCCGACGACCCAGATCGCCCGCCCGGCGCCACCGGCGTAGCCGGGCAGCTGGCTGCCGGTGGCCGAGGCGACGACCAGCGCGCCGGTCTCGGTGACGGCGGCGACGCTGCCGAGCGCGACATCGGGAGTGGCGACCGTCCGGCGGATGTCGTCGCCCTCGGTGGCCCGGTCCATGGCCAGCGCGCGGGGCTTCACGGCCCGGTAGCGGTCGCCGCCGTTGACGTCCTCCTCGATGCCGGAGAGCCGGAGGGTCTCGCTGGCCCCGGTGAAGACGGCGGCGCCGGCCGGGATCAGCTCCGCGACCCGGGTGCGCGCGGCGGCGGCGTCGTCCAGCAGCTCGACGGTGAAGCCGTTCGCCGCCAGCGCGGCGGCCGCCCGCTCCAGGCGGTCGGCGGGTGCCGGGTCGGTGTACGCCGGGTCGGTGTGCGTCGGGTCGATGTGCGCGGCCGGACGGGTCGGGCCGGGCGCCGAACCGGTCGAGTCGGTCGAACCGGCCGAGTCGGCCGGGCCGGACGAGTCCGGTGCCGAGCCGGTCAGCGGGCTGCGGTCCAGGTACCGGGTCTCGTAGACCCGCTCGGTGAACCGCCAGCCGTCCGCCGTACGCCGGTAACGGTCGTGGTAGACGGCGTAGTTGAGCCCCTGGAAGCCGTTCTTCAGACGGGCGATCTCATGCATGTGGGCGCGGCCGGTCGCGGTGTCGCCGTCGATCCGGATCGCGCCCGGGTGGGTGTTCTGGATGAAGAAGTCCCACTGCTCCTGGAGCTTCTCGCCGCCGACGCGGATCTGCTCCGGGCCGGTCAGCTCGACGGGGACGTCGGGCATCCGCAGCACGCCGTCCGGGGTGAACAGCGCGGCGAGGCGGGCGCGGTCGCGCATCATCACCGCGTCGGTGAACTCGGCCTGCAGGGCCGTGATCTCGACGCGGTCGGCGATCGCCTGGAAGTCGTTCATCGGGTTCTCCGTTCCGCGTGACCGGTGCGTCCGTGCGACCGGTGCGACGGGTACGACAGGACAGCCGCTCGGATTGTGAGGTGGCGGGGAAAGGGCGTGGGGGAGGTGTCACATTCCGGGCCGCCGCCCTGTCATAAGGGGAGCGGGGAACCGTCGAGTCGAACGAGTCGAACGAGGCGAAGGGGTGGGACACGGTGCGGGAAGCAGAGGGCGGCACCACGACCGGGCCGGGCCCGGGCGCGATCCTGGGCGAGCAGCGCCGGCTGACCAACCTGGCGTACCGGATGCTCGGTTCACTGGCCGACGCCGAGGACGTGGTGCAGGAGACCTACGCCCGCTGGTACGCGCTGCCCAGGCGCGAGCGGGAGGCGATCGTCTCGCCCGGCGGCTGGCTGACCACGGTGGCCAGCCGGGTCTGCCTCAACCTGCTCGGCTCGGCCCGGGTGCGGCGGGAGCGCTACGTGGGCGAGTGGATCCCCGAGCCGCTGCCGGACAGCCGGGAGTGGACGGATCCCGCCGGCGGCCCGGGGACGGATCCGGCGGACCGGATCACCCTGGACGAGTCGGTCAGCATGGCGTTCCTGGTGGTCCTGGAGGCCATGACTCCGGCCGAGCGCGTCGCCTTCGTCCTCCACGACGTCTTCCGCTACCCCTTCGCCGAGGTGGCCGCGATCGTCGGCCGAACCCCGGCGGCCTGCCGTCAGCTGGCCACCTCCGCCCGCCGCCGGATCCGGGCCGGGCGGGCCCCGGCGGCGCCGACGGGCGCGCAGGCCGGCGTCGTCCGGGAGTTCAAGCGGGCCTGGGAGGCGAAGGACCTCAGGTCGCTGATGGGCGTCCTGGACCCGGAGGCCACCGTGATCGCCGACGGTGGCGGTCTGGTCGGTGCGCTGCCGCACCCGCTGACCGGGCGGGAGCGGATCGCCGCCGCCCACCTGGACTCCGACCGCTTCGCGCCCGGGATCACGCTGCTGGAGTGCACCGTCAACGGCGGGCCCGGCCTGGTCGCCCAGGTGGACGGCGTCACCGTCACGGTGTTCGCGTTCCGGATCGCCGAGGGGCTGATCACCCACATCTGGGCGGTGCGCAACCCGGAGAAGCTCCGGCCCTGGACGGAGGGGCGTTCGCGCAGGAGCGGGCTGCGGCCGAGCGCGAGCGGGCTGGGGCCGAGCGGGAGCGGGGCGCAGAAGTGAGGCGCGTCATGCCCGGCACGCGCCCGCTGGGCGTGTTCACGCCCGTACGCACACCACCGAGCCCACCCCTGCGCGCCTCTCGCCCAAAAACCGACCGATAAGGTGTTAATCCAACATTCATCCATGCCGCATAGCCTCCGGGGGCTAGCCTCATGCTGAACGTCATCGTCCGACCGGGAGGCGAAAGCCCCGTGCAAGGCACTGTCACCACACCAGGCGGCTCCACGGTGGCCGGGGGCCAGGGCGAAGCGTTCCTGCTCGTCGTGGACGACGAGCCCAACATCCGCGAACTGCTCTCCGCCTCGCTGCGCTTCTCCGGCTTCCGCGTCGCCTCCGCCGCCAGCGGCACCGAGGCGCTGGAACTGGTCGCCGCCGAGCGCCCCGACCTGGTCGTCCTCGACGTGATGCTCCCCGACCTCGACGGCTTCACCGTCGTCGAGAAGCTGCGCGAGCGCACCAGCCGCGGACAGATAGCCGGACCGGCCCACGGGCACCCCGGCGACCACCTGCCGGTGCTCTTCCTCACCGCCAAGGACGGCGTCGGCGACAAGGTGCAGGGCCTGGCCGCCGGTGCGGACGACTACGTCACCAAGCCGTTCAGCCTGGAGGAGCTGATCGCCCGGATCCGCGCCATCCTGCGCCGGGCCGGCGGGCCCGCCGAGGACGGCCGGCTGGTCGTCGCCGACCTCAGCCTCGACCCGATCGCCCACGAGGTCACCCGGGGCGGCACCCCCGTCTCGCTCTCCCCGACCGAGTTCAAGCTGCTGCACTACCTGATGGCCAACGTCGGCCGGGTGGTCTCCAAGTCGCAGATCCTCGACCACGTCTGGGCCTACGACTTCGGCGGGGACCTCTCCATCGTCGAGTCGTACATCTCCTACCTGCGCCGCAAGCTCGACTCCGGCCCGGCGCACGGCCCCAAGCTGATCCACACCGTGCGCGGCATCGGCTACGCCCTGCGCCGCCCCCCGCAGGGCTGACCGGCCCGCCCGTGCTCGCCCGGTTCTCCTCCCGGCTGTCGCTGCGCGCCCGGCTGCTGGTGCTGGCGCTCGCGCTGGTCACCACCGGGCTCGTGGTCAGCGACACCTTCGTGCTCGGCACCGTACGGAGCCAGCTGGTGCAGCAGCTGGACGAGCAGCTCCAGCGGTACGGGCCGCCGCTCTCCCGCAAGCCACCGGGCCAGCTGACCGCGCCGGCCGCCGGAAAGCCAGCCGTCGCCGGCCGGCGGGTCAGCCTGCCCAGCCAGTACCTGGTGCAGTACCTCTCCTCGGACGGCAAGGTCCAGGCGCTGATGCGCCAGCCCGTCTCGGACAGCGACCCGGCGCCCCAGCTGGCCGGGCTGGACCCGGCCAGGACCGCCCCCGACGTCCCCTTCGACCTGCCCGACCAGCGCGGCCACCACCGCTGGCGGGTGCTGGTGCTGCCGCTCCAGCCGCCCCGCGGGCAGGCCGCCGCCCCCAGCGCGTACGCCGCGCCGGCGGTCACCCCGACGCACGTCATGGTGGCCGTCTCCCGCGAGGACATCGACGCCACCCTCGACAAGCTGAACACCTCCTTCCTGGCCATCGGCGGCGGCGTCCTGGTGCTGATCGCCGCGCTCGGCTTCTTCGCGGTGCGGGCCGGACTGCGGCCGCTGCGCCGGATCGAGGAGGGCGCCGAACGGATCGCGGCCGGCGAGCTGTCGCACCGGATGCCGGAGCTCTCCCCGGGCACCGAGGTCGGCCGGCTGGCGATCGCGCTCAACGGGATGCTCACCCAGATCGAGGCGGCCTTCGCGGCCCGCGCCGAATCCGAGGCCCGGATGCGGCGCTTCGTCGCGGACGCCTCGCACGAGCTGCGCACCCCGCTGGCCGGGATCCGCGGCTTCGCCGAGCTCTACCGGATGGGCGCGCTGCCCACCGAGGCCGACGTCAAGCGGACCATGACCCGGATCGAGAGCGAGGCCGACCGGATGGGCGCCCTGGTCGAGGACCTGCTGGTGCTCGCCCGGCTGGACGAGGAGCGCCCGCTCGACCTCGCCCCGATGGACCTGCGCACCCTCGCCGCCGACGCGCTGCACGACCTCACCGCCCTCGACCCCAGCCGCCCGGTCGCGCTCACCGGCCCGGCCGGCACCGGCGCACCCGGCGCCGCGCCCGTCATCGGTGACGAGGCGCGGCTGCGGCAGGTGGTCACCAACCTGGTCGGCAACGCGGTCAAGCACACCCCGGCCGGCACCCCGGTCCGGATCGGGGTGGGCGCGGGCCCCGGCGGCATCTGCCTGCTGGAGGTCGCGGACTCCGGGCCTGGCCTCACCGAGGAGCAGGCCCAGCGGGTCTTCGACCGCTTCTTCCGGGTCGACCCCTCCCGCAGCCGCGACAACGGCGGCGGCGCCGGCCTCGGCCTCGCCATCGCCACCGCCCTCACCCGCGCCCACGGCGGCACCCTCACCCTGCACACCGCCCCGGGGGAGGGCGCCACCTTCCGCGTCGAACTCCCCCGCCAGCGCTGACCGGATTTCCTTCCGTTCCGCCCGAATCCCGGGAATCCGGGCGGAACGGACGCGTAGCCGGCCTCGGTTTTGTCGACTCGTCAATTCTCCCGAGAACCGGGAAGGTTCGGTGCCCGATCATTGCCGGAATCCGGCATGGAGCGTCAAGAATGCGCATGCCTAAGATCGGCGCTGCCCGGGCATCGGAAATCCTCCGGGTCAAGGCTTTTGCCTTCCTTTGGACCCGAAAGGGGTCATCGTGAACCTCCGCCGTTCGCTGGTCTCGGCCGCCCTCGTCGTCGCCGTCGTCTCGCCCGCCGCCGTGCTCTGCGCCACCCCCGCCCTCGCCGCGTCGGCGTCGGCGGCGCAGACCGGGAGTGACAACGGCTCGATCGCCGAACTGGAGCGGGCCGCCGCCGAGGCCGCCAAGGCCTACACGGCCGCCATCGCCAACGAGGCCAAGGTGCAGGCCGAGGCCGCCGCCTTCCTCGAGGACTCGCAGCCCTACCTGGGCGAGTACCAGGCGGCGAAGGCCGCCGCGGCGAAGGCCGCCTCCGCCGATGGGGCCGCGCGGAAGGAGGCCGAGGCGGCCTCCGAGGCGTACCGCCTCGCCACCGACGAGGAGCTGCCCGCGGCCAGGGAGCGGCTGACCAAGGCGTACGCCGCCGCCAACGCGGCCTCCGAGGCGAACGAGAAGGCCAAGGCCGTCGTGACCGCCGCGGGGAACGCCATGGACGACGCCAGGGTCGCGGCGTTCCGGCGGATCCACGAGTCGCAGCAGGCCACCAAGGCCGCGGCCGCCGCCAAGGCCGCCGCGGAAAAGGCGCTCGCCGACGCCAAGGCGACCCCCGAGCAGCCGGTCGAGCAGCCGGCCGAGCAGCCGGCGGAGAAGCCCGCCGCCGTCACCCCGGTCTCGGACAGGACCACCGGCACGAACAAGACCTCCTCCACCACCAGCACCGGGAACAGGTCGGCCGCCTCGACCACCACCCGGGCCACCACCGGCTCGGCCATCGAACTCGCCGACACCGGCTCCGACCCGGCCACCCCGTACCTCGCCCTCGGCTCCGGCCTCGCCCTCAGCCTCGGCGCCGCCGCCCTCTACGTCTCCCGCCGCAAGCCGGCCACCCGGACCACCTCCTGACCCACCCGTTCGCGCCCGCTCGGGAGGAGGGCGCGACCACCCCGGAACCGCAGGACAGGCCCCGGCCCGTCCTGCGGTTCCGCCGTTCCCGGCCCCCGAACTCCCCGATCGAGTGAACCCGCCCGTTCACCCGGCGCCGTCGTCCCCCGCCTCCCGGACCGGTTGCGCTACCGCTTCCCGGAGCCGTCCCGGCCGAAGCGCCGCCGCCCGCACCGGGACGGCCGCGGGCCCCGGCCGAAGCGCCGCCGCCCGCACCGGGACGGCCGCGGGCCCCGGCTGGACCGCTTCTTCCGCGAGGTGCTGGACCAGACCGGCGACGGCTCGATCACCGTGCACGACCTGCGGGCGATGGCGCACAACGTGTGCTGGCAGCTGGAACTGGACGAGGCCGGCGAGGCCCGGGTGTACGAGGCCTTCGACAGCTGGTGGGAGCAGCTGCGCGCGGTGATGGACGCCGACGGGGACGGGCGGATCACCCGCGAGGAGTTCCTGGCCGGTTTCACCGGCTTCTTCACCGCACGCGCCGACTCAGTCCCGGGCACCGAGCTCCTCGGCCGGGCGTAGGGCGTAGGGCGTCAAACGCCGGGGCGTAGAGCGCTGGAACGGAGAGCGCTGCGGCCGGCGCGCGGGCCTAGCACGCAGATCGAGCCGGCGCGACCGGCTCGGGAGCCTGTCAAGCGCCGGTTCGGCCAACAACTTCCGGCCATCCGCCCGGTCGTTCGTTGCCCCGGCCCGCGGTCGGTCCGCAGACTGGGCGGACCGCACCGCGGGCCGTGACGCACCGCACGGGGCCGTCAACCGGCTGTCAACCCCACCCCACCTGCAGTTCCTCCGTAAGGATGATGGATACTGGTCCTTGTGAACGTGTTCACGTTCACAAGCGGACAAGCTTGCGTGGTTGCGCAACGGTCTACGGCTTTAGATGAAGTTTGTCCGGAAGATGCCCGTCATCACGCGGGCAGGTTGGGAGAGAGGGCGACGTGGAACTGGCAATCGCTCACGAGACCATCGCGCGATGGCAATTCGGCATCACCACCGTCTACCACTTCCTCTTCGTCCCGCTCACGATCAGCCTGGCCGCGATCGTGGCCGGTCTGGAGACCGCCTGGGTCCGGACGAACAAGGAGAAGTACTTCCACGCGACCAAGTTCTGGGGAAAGCTCTTCCTCATCAACATCGCGATGGGCGTGGTCACCGGCATCGTCCAGGAATTCCAGTTCGGCATGAACTGGTCCGACTACTCCCGCTTCGTCGGTGACGTCTTCGGCGCCCCGCTCGCGATGGAGGCGTTGATCGCCTTCTTCTTCGAGTCCACCTTCATCGGCCTGTGGATCTTCGGCTGGGACAAGCTGCCCAGGAAGATCCACTGCGCCTGCATGTGGATGGTGTCGCTGGGCACCGTGCTCTCGGGCTACTTCATCCTGGCCGCCAATTCCTGGATGCAGCACCCGGTCGGCTACGCGATCGACCCGGTCACCGGCAAGGCCCAGCTCACCGATGTCGTCCGCGTGCTGTTCCAGAACACCACCCTCGTGGTCGTCTTCCACACCCTGACCGCCGCCTTCCTCACCGGCGCGGCCTTCGTCGTCGGCATCGCCTCCTTCCACCTCTGGAAGGCCAAGCGCAAGCCCGAGACCGCCGACCCGAAGCGGACCGCCGCGATGCGCACCTCGCTGCGGCTCGGCCTGGTGCTCGCGGTGGTCTTCGGCCTCGGCACCGCGCTCAGCGGCGACACCCTGGGCAAGGTCATGTTCGAGCAGCAGCCGATGAAGATGGCCGCCGCCGAGGCGCTGTGGGAGACCCAGTCGCCGGCGCCGTTCTCGGTCTTCGCGGTCGGCGACGTCAGCAAGGGCCACAACTCGGTCGCCCTGGAGGTCCCCGGGGTGCTGTCCTTCCTCGCCCACAACGACTTCAGCTCCACCGTCCCCGGCATCAACGACACCGCCGCGGCCGAGGCCGCCCAGCACGGCGGCAACCCCAGGGACTACATCCCGAGCATCTTCGTCACGTACTGGGGCTTCCGCCTCATGATCGGCTTCGGGATGACCTCCTTCCTGGCCGGCCTGATCGGCCTGTGGACCACCCGGAAGAGGCTCTTCCTGCACCCCGACTTCCGCACCGGCGAGACCGAGGTGCCCCGGCTGATGCTCACCCCCAGTCGCGAGCTGGGGCCGACGCTGACCAAGTGGAGCTGGCGGATCGGCATCCTGACCATGGGCTTCCCGCTGATCGCCAACAGCTTCGGCTGGATCTTCACCGAGATGGGCCGCCAGCCCTGGGCGGTCTTCGGCCTGATGACCACGGCCAGCGCGGTCTCCCCCACCGTCGGCATCGGCACCCAGATCGGGGCGCTGGCCACGTTCACCACGCTGTACGCGATCCTCGCCGTCGTCGAGGTCAAGCTGCTGGTCAAGTACGCCAAGGCCGGCCCGGTGGTGACCGAACAGCCGCCCACCAAGGACCCGTCGCTGCGCGGGCCGTCCTCGGACGAGGACGCCGACAAGCCGCTCGCCTTCGCCTACTGAGGCGCCGGGACCACCGGGGAACTGAGGATCTGACATGCAACTCCACGACGTCTGGTTCGTGCTGATCGCGGTCCTGTGGATCGGCTACTTCTTCCTGGAGGGCTTCGACTTCGGGATCGGCGTACTGCTCAAGCCGCTGGCCCGCAACACCGCCGAGCGGCGGGTGCTGATCAACACCATCGGCCCGGTCTGGGACGGCAACGAGGTCTGGTTGCTGACCGCCGGCGGCGCCACCTTCGCGGCCTTCCCGGACTGGTACGCGACGCTCTTCAGCGGCTTCTACATCCCGCTGCTGGTCATCCTGGTCTGCCTGATCATCCGCGGCGTGGCCTTCGAGTACCGGCACAAGCACGACGGCGCCCGCTGGCAGCGGAACTGGGAGGAGGCCCTCTTCTGGACCTCCCTCCTCCCTGCCTTCCTCTGGGGCGTGGCCTTCGCCAACATCGTGCGCGGCGTGGACATCGACGCGCAGAAGAACTACGCCGGCACCCTCTGGGACCTGCTGAACCCGTACGCGCTGCTCGGCGGCCTGGTGACGCTCGCCCTGTTCACCTTCCACGGCTCGGTGTTCGCGGTGCTCAAGACGGTCGGCGAGATCCGGGAGCGGGCCCGCAAGGCCGCGCTGCTGTCCGGGCTGGCCACCGCCGTGCTGGCGCTGGTCTTCCTGATCTGGACCCAGGCCGACCACGGCAACGGCCGCAGCCTCGCCGCGATGATCGTCGCGGTGGTCGCCCTGGTCGGTGCCCTCGCGGCCAACCAACTGCGGCGCGAGGGCTGGGCGTTCTCGCTCTCCGGGGTGACCGTCGTGGCCGCGGTCGCGATGCTCTTCCTGGCGCTCTTCCCGGACGTCATGCCCTCCACCCTGAACCCGGAGTGGAGCCTGACCGTCAGCAACGCGTCGTCCTCGGCGTACACGCTGAAGGTGATGACCGTCGTCGCGGCGGTCTTCACCCCGCTGGTGCTGCTCTACCAGGGCTGGACGTACTGGGTGTTCCGCAAGCGGATCGGCGTCCAGCACATCCCCGGGCACGACCCGGCCGCCCGGCTCGACCAGGGCTGACGTCGTGAAGCCCGTCGACCCCCGACTCCTCGGGTACGCCCGCACCACCAGGGCCTTCCTCGCCGGATCCGTGCTGCTCGGCGCGGTCGGCGCGGCCCTGGTGGTCGCCCAGGCGAGTCTGATCGCCGAGATCGTCGTCCGCGCCTTCCAGCGCGGGGCCACGCTCGGCGAGCTGACCACGCCGCTGCTGCTGCTCGTCCTGACGGCGGTCGGGCGCGGGCTGGTCGGCTGGCTCACCGAACTCACCGCGCACCGGACCGTCGCCCGGGTGAAGTCCACCCTGCGGCGCCGGCTGCTCGACCACGCCACCGCGCTCGGCCCGTCCTACCTGGCGGGCCGGCGCACCGGCGAACTCACCACCCTCGCCACCCGCGGCATCGACGCGCTGGACGACTACTTCGCCCGCTACCTGCCGCAGCTGGCGCTGGCCGTGGTCGTCCCGGTGATCGTGCTGCTGCGGATCGTCGGCGCCGACTTCACCTCGGCCGCGATCATCGCCGGGACGCTGCCGCTGATCCCGCTGTTCATGGTGCTGATCGGGATGGCCACCCAGTCCCGGATGGACCGGCAGTGGAACACCCTGTCCCGGCTGTCCCACCACTTCCTCGACGTGGTCGCCGGACTGCCCACCCTCAAGGTGTTCAACCGGGCCCGCACCCAGGCCGCCACCATCGCCCGGATCACCGCCGACTACCGCCGGGCCACCCTGCGCACCCTGCGGATCGCCTTCGTCTCCTCCTTCACCCTGGAGCTGCTCTCCACCCTGTCCGTCGCGCTGGTCGCCGTCACCGTCGGGTTCCGGCTGGTGGACGGCACGCTCGCGCTGGAAACCGGGCTGCTGATCCTGGTGCTCGCCCCCGAGGTGTACTTCCCGATCCGCCAGGTCGGCGCGCTCTACCACTCCAGCGTCGAGGGGCTGACCGCCGCCGACGAACTGTTCCGGGTGCTGGAGACCCCGCTGCCCGCCGCCGGCACCACCCCGGCGCCGGACCTCGCCGGCGCCGTGATCGCCGCCGACGGCCTGGTCGTCCGGCACCCCGGGCGCACCGAGCCCGCCCTGGACGGCGCCGCCCTGACCCTGCGCCCGGGCTCCAGCACGGCGCTCACCGGCCCCAGCGGCGCCGGCAAGTCCACCCTGCTGGCCGTACTGCTCGGCCTCACCGCCCCCACCGCCGGCACCGTCCGGATCACCGCCGCCGACGGCCGTCCGTACGACCTGGCCGAACTGGAGCCGGAGAGCTGGCGGCGGCAGATCGCCTGGGTGCCGCAGCACCCGCACCTGTTCGCCGGCACGGTCGCCGAGAACCTGCGGCTCTACCGGCCCGACGCCACCGACGAGCAGCTGTGGACGGCGCTGCGGGCCGCGCACGCGCTCGACTTCGTGACCGACCTGGCGGCCGTCCTGGGCGAGGACGGCGCCGGGCTCTCCGCCGGACAGCGCCAGCGCCTCGCCCTCGCCCGGGTGCTGCTCGCCGACGACCGGCCGCTGGTGCTGCTGGACGAGCCGACCGCCAACCTGGACGGCGCCTCCGAGGAGGCCGTGGTGGACGCCGTCCGGGCGCTCGCCGCCGATCCGGCGCGCACCGTGCTGGTGGTCGCGCACCGACCGGCGCTGCTGGCCGTCGTGGACCGGCGGGTACGGCTGGCGGGTCCCCCGTCCGCACCCGCGGCGCCGGTCACCCCGCTCGCCCACAGCGGCCGCCCGACCCCCGCCCCCGCCGCCGCGGAGGAGACCGGGGCCGAGGGCGGCAGCACCCCCCGACTGGCACTCTCGATCCTGCTCGGCGCGCTCGCCCTCGGCTGCGCCGTCGCGCTGATGGCCACCTCCGGCTACCTGATCTCCCGGGCCTCCGAGATGCCGCCGGTGCTCTACCTGATGATGGCCGTCACCTCCGTCCGGGCCTTCGGCATCGGCCGCAGCGTCTTCCGCTACGCCGAGCGGCTGGTCTCGCACGACGCGGTGCTGCGCACCCTCGGCACCCTGCGGGCCGCCGTCTACCGGCGGCTGAGCGCGCTCGCCCCGGCCGGGCTGCCCGCCTTCCGGCGCGGTGACCTGCTCTCCCGACTGGTCGCCGACGTGGACGCGATCCAGGACCACTACCTGCGCTGGCGGCTGCCGGCCGCGGTGGCCGGGGTGGTCGCCCTGGCCTCGACGGTGGCGATGGCCGCCTTCCTGCCCGCCGCCGGGCTGGTGCTCGGCCTCGGGCTGCTGCTCGCGGGCGTGCTGGTGCCCGCGCTGGCCGCCCGCTGGTCGGCCGGCGCCGAGCGGCGCCAGGCCCCGGCGCGCGGACGGCTGGCCACCACCGTGGTGGACGCCTTCACCGGCACCGCCGAGCTGACCGTGGCCGGCGCGCTGCCCGGCCGGCTGGCCGCCGTCCGCACCGCCGACGCCGCGCTGACCCGGCTGGCCGCCCGCTCGGCCGCCACCACGGCGCTCGGCACCGGACTGGTCGCCCTGCTCACCGGGCTGACCGTGGCCGCCGCGGCCGCCGTCGGCGTCCAGGGGGTGCGCGACGGGGCGCTGGCGCCGGTCTGCCTGGCGGTGGTGGTGCTGACTCCGCTGGCCGCCTTCGAGGCCGTCACCGGGATGCCGCTCGCCGTCCAGGCCCGCCAGCGCAGCCGCGCCGCCCGGGCCCGGCTGGACGAGGTGCTGAACGCACCGGAGCCGGTCACCGAGCCCGCCGAGCCGGCGGCGCTGCCCGAGCAGCCGCTGCCCGTCGCGGTGCGCGGACTGACCGTCCGGCACCCCGGGCAGTCGGTGGACGCGCTCACCGGGGTCGACCTCGACCTCACGGCCGGGCGGCGGATCGCCGTGGTCGGCCCGTCCGGCTCCGGCAAGACCACCCTCGCCCAGGCGCTGCTGCGCTTCCTGGAGCCGAGCGCGGGGAAGGTGCGGTTCGCCGACGGCGGCCCCCGGGCCGTGGACGCCCGAGCGCTGGCGGGCGAGTCCGTCCGCCGGGTGATCGGGCTCTGCGCCCAGGACGCCCACGTCTTCGACAGCTCGCTGCGGGAGAACCTGCGGCTCGCCCGGCCGCAGGCGCGGGAGGAGGAACTGCGCGCCGCGCTGGCCGCCGCCCGGCTGCTGGAGTGGACCGAGAGCCTGCCCGACGGCCTGGACACCATGGTCGGCGAACACGGCGCCCGGCTCTCCGGGGGCCAGCGCCAGCGGCTGGCGCTCGCGCGAGCGCTGCTCGCGGACTTCCCCGTACTGGTCCTGGACGAGCCGGCCGAGCACCTCGACCTGCCCACCGCCGACGCGCTCACCGCCGACCTGCTGGCCGCCACCGCGGGCCGCACCACGGTGCTGATCACCCACCGGCTGGCCGGGCTGGACGACGCCACGGTGGACGAGGTGCTGGTGCTGGACGGGGGACGGGTGGCCGAGCGGGGCCGCTGGTCGGAGCTGGTCGCCGACCCGCACGGGCGGCTGCACGCGATGTGGCGGCGGGAGCGGGAGGCGGACGGGCTGCTGGAGGCCGTCCCCTCGTACCGCTAGTCGGGCCGCTGGTCGGGTCGGTCGTCGCGCCGCCCGTCGGCCTGCCCGTCGCACCGCTCGTCCGCCCGGCCCTCACGCCGTCCTTCGGCTGAAAAGCGTACAAACTAGGCTTTCTCCATGGACCCCACGCCGGACCTTCCCGAGGCCACTGCCGAGCCGACGCCCCATCGGGTGCCCGAGATCGCCTCGCTCGGGCTGGACACCCTGGTCACCGAGGTCGCCGAGCGCCTGCAGTCGGCCGCCGCGGTCACCGACCGGATGCAGCGGCTGCTGGAGGCGGTGGTCTCCATCGGGGCCGGGCTGGACCTGCACGCCACCCTGCACCGGATCGCCATGGGGGCGGCCGAACTGGTCGACGCCCGGTACGCGGCGCTCGGAGTGGTCGCCCCCGGCGGCACCGGCCTGGCCGACTTCATCCACGTCGGGGTCGACGACGAGACCGCCACCGAGATCGGCGAACTGCCCACCGGCCGGGGCGTCCTCGGCGCGCTCATCGACCGTCCCGAGCCGCTGCGGCTGACCGACCTCGGCGCCGACCCGCGCTCCTCCGGGTTCCCTCCGCGACACCCGCAGATGAGGACCTTCCTGGGCGTGCCGATCCGGGTCCGCGCGGAGGTGTTCGGCAACCTCTACCTCACCGAGAAGAAGGGCGGCGGCGCCTTCACCCCCGAGGACGAGCAGGTGGTGCACGCCCTCGCCGCCGCGGCCGGCGTGGCCATCGAGAACTCCCGGCTGTACGAGGAGGGCCGCCGCCGGGAACGCTGGATCGCCGGCGCCGCCGCCGTCACCACCGCCCTGCTCTCCGCCGAGCAGGCGGAGACCGCGCTGACCGTCGCGGCCGAGCAGGTGCGGGAGCTGGCGGACGCCGCGCTCGGCATGATCCTGCTGCCCACCGGCCCCGAGGACGGCGGCGAGGACGACGGGCAGATGCGGGTCGCGCACGCCTCCGGCGAGCTGGCCGAGTACGTCCGCGGCGAACTGCTGCCCAGGGAGAGCTTCGCGGCCCGGCTGCTCGCGGGGGAGAGCGTCTACCTGGACGACATGTCCAGCGACCCGACCGTGGTGATCCGGCTCGCCCGCCGCTTCGGCCCGTCCATGGCCGTACCCATGGTCGCCGCGGGCCGGGTGCTCGGCGGGCTCTGCGTCTGGCGCCCCTGCGGCGCGGCGCCGTTCACCGACAGCGAGAAGCAGCTCGCCGAGACCTTCGCCTCGCAGGCCGCGCTGGCCCTGCGGCTCGCCGAGGGGCAGCGCGACCAGCAGCGACTGGCCGTCTTCCAGGACCGCGACCGGATCGCCCGCGACCTGCACGACCTGGTGATCCAAAGGCTGTTCGCCACCGGGATGATGCTGGAGAGCGCCGCCCGCCGGGCGGTCGTCCCCGAGGTGAGGGTCGGCATCGGCAAGGCGGTGGACGAGCTGGACGCCACCATCCAGGAGGTCCGCACCACCATCTACGCCCTCCAGCACGACAACCACGGCGACGCCCCGGACACCCTGCGCACCCGGGTGCTGCGGGAGGCCAGCCAGGCCTCGGCGGCGCTCGGCTTCAAACCCTCGGTGAGCTTCGTCGGGCCGGTGGAGAGCCTGGTGGGGGAGAAGACCGGACGCCAACTGCTGGCCGCCCTGCGCGAGATGCTCTCCAACACGGCCCGGCACGCACGCGCCTCCCGGGTCGGCGTGGAGATCGACGCGACCGCCCACCTGGACGAGGACGGCCGCCCGATGGGCGGCGACCCGGAGTCGCTGGACCGGGGCGGGCGGCCCGGTGTGCTGCTCACGGTGACCGACGACGGGGTGGGCATCCCGAAGGGCGGGCGGCGCAGCGGCCTGCTCAACCTCACCCGGCGCGCCGAGGCGCTCGGCGGTGACGCGTGGCACGAGAGCGGGCCGTACCGGAAGGGGACGATGGTGCGCTGGACGGCCCGGCTCTGACGGTTCCAGGCCGCTTTCCGACCGACTTCCGGACCGCTTCCGAGCGGAACAAGTGAAAGTTAAACGAGGGAGAACTTCCCGGCCAACAGCGCAAGTTGTGAACGTTCTGGGCTTTCGGGGCCTCCGTGTGCACACATAGCTTTGCTCCCGCTCGGAGGGGAATCCGGAGGGCAACCGGACGGAGGGGGCAGTGGACGCTGCCGGCCGCGGTCACACCGCAGCAGGGGCAAGTCGAGGGGGGTTCCGCGCCGAACGGGCGGCGGACGGGCGCTACCGCTGGCAACTGAAGGCGCCCAACGGGCGGGTGGTCGCGATCACCCCGGCCGCGTTCGAGACGGCGGGGGAGGCCGAGCGGGGCTTCGACGACCTGCGCGCCACGGCGGCCGGGCTCACCGCGCGGATCACCCACGTACGGGAGGGCATCGGCTGGATCTGGGTCGTCCCGGGTTCGCGCGCTCTCCCCGAGGTGCGGTCCAGCCGCGCGTACGAGCGGTACGCGACCTGCCAGAACGCCTTCCGGAGGTTCGTGGTGCTGCTCTCCAAGCAGCCGCCGAGCGAACTGCCGGAGCCCGCCGTGACGTCGAGACGCACCGATGGCCGCTGAGCGGCGCGGTCCGCGGCTGCTGATCGTGCCGGCGGGTGACCGCTGCCTCGGCTGGGCGTTGCGGGCCGCCAACGGGCGGCCGCTCGGGGTCGGCGTGCGGACCTATCGTAGCGAGGAGGAACTCGCCGATTCCGTACGGGAGTTGCTGATCGAACGGGCCGCGCTTCGATGTTCGGTCGGCCAGTCCGAAGGGCGCCAGTGGGTCTGGGCTGCCTACCTGCCGGTGCGCAGCACCCGGCCGGGGGCGGCCGACGCCGTTCCGGTCGCCCGCAGCGCGCGCGGGTACCTGCGGCGGGACCAGTGCCAGGCGGGGATCGACGGGTTCCTGGCCGGACTGCAGTGGGTGGGGCAGGAGTTGCGGCGCTCCGGACGGGACGGCCGCCGGCCGCTGTAGGTGACCGGCTCCATGACGGTCGGTCGTTCGACGGACCGTCATGTCAGTGTTCCCGGAGGCGTTCCCGGAAGCGCCCCGGAGGCGTTGCCTGAAGCGTTCCCGGAGGCGGCCGCCGGGCGGCGCGGTGCCGGAAGCGATTCCCCCGCATCGGATCTCCCCGCGTGCTGTTCCGGTGAAGGGGAGGTTTCCGGCAACACCCCGAGCAGCCTCCTGCAGAAGAACGTCGACCGGGTTTCGAGGCCAGGTGGTGCCCCTGTCACGTGCGCGCTGACCAGTGACTAAACCTCGCCGAACCGATGAGTCGACATTCCCGGCCGGAGTCGACCTCTCTTCCGGCGGAACCTCCCCGCCGGACAGGATCGGCACTGCCGGCGAGGCCGCAGCGGACGCGGCCACACGGCCCCGAACTCCCGGACGGAGTACGGGTTCACGCGATGTACGTCTCTCCCCCGGAGGAAGAGGAACATGCGCAAGACCGCTGCCAAGCTGCTCACCGTCGCCGCGCTGGCGACCTCCGTCGCGACCGTCGCCGGCGGCACCGCCGTCGCCGACCCGGCCGCCGGTGTCACCCCCCGCGCCATCGACTTCGTCGGTGTCGGCTCCGACACGACCCAGGCGCTCCTGAACCAGCTCGCCACCGACTACAACGCGTCGCTGACCAGCTCCACCGCCCCGCGCGTCTACAGCTGGGACGCGATCCCCACCGGCACCATCACCACCAAGACCGGTGCCACCGCGATCACCCGCCCGAACGGCTCCGGCGCCGGCATCAACGCGCTGAACGCCAACACCAACGCCACCGTGGACTTCGCCCGCTCCTCCCGCGGCCCGGTCGCGACCGACCCGACCACCGACAACTTCGTCGCCCTGGCGAAGGACGCGGTGGCCTGGGCCGCCAAGAGCGGTGGCAACGCGCCGGCGAACCTCACCACGGCGAACCTGAAGGACATCTACACCTGCACCGTCACCAAGTGGAACCAGATCAACGCGTCCCTCCCGAACGCCACGATCAAGCCCTTCCTGCCGCAGACCGGTTCCGGCACCCGCTCCTTCTTCCTGACCGCCATCAACGGTGGCGTCACCGCCCTGACCCCGGGCGCCTGCGTCAACAGCAGCGTCCAGGAGAACCAGGGCAGCGACGCCCTGCTGAACGACGTCAACGCGGTGGTCCCCTACTCCGTCGCCCACTACATCGGCCAGGTGTACTTCGGCAAGGGCAGCGGCGCCGACGTCCAGGGCCCGCTGACCATCCGCAACATCGACGGCGTCGTCGGCGGCCCGGTGGACACCACCAACAAGGTCATCAACAGCAACTACGCCGACACCCTGTACGGCCGCGTGGTCTACAACGTCTTCCGCAAGGACGACTGGGCCCCCGCGGTCGACACCACCCGCGCCGCCACCCTGCGCGGCATCTTCGGTGACGGTGGCTGGTTCTGCACCAACGGCACCGCCGACATCAAGAGCTTCGGCTTCCTGCCGCTCGACTTCGGCTGCGGCAGCGTCACCACCTCCTGACCCACCCCGCACCATCCCGGCGGCCGCAGGGGCCCTCCGCCCCCTGCGGCCGCCGGCCGCCCGAGCCCGCGTCCGGCCGGCCGTGCCCGCCTGCGGCGGTGTCACCCACGCATGAGCTTCTTCGAACCGCACGACCCCTCTCCCTCTCCCTCTCCCAAGGAGTTCGGCATGTCCCGCATCAGTGCCCGCCTGGCCTCGACCGGTGCCGCCGTCGTCCTCGCCGTGACCGCCGCGAGCGGGGCGGCCGTCGCCGACACCACCCCCACCCCCGCCGGCGGCCAGGCCGTGATCACCGCCGACCTGGACTTCCTGACGAACGCCGCGCTGAACGGCGTCCTGGTCATCCCGCTGCAGCCGGCCGACCCGAACGCCGACCCGGCCACCGGTCTCACCGTGACGCTCCCGGTCACCGGTGGCGCCGCGAACATCCCGTCCTTCTACGGCCACGTGCAGTTCGGCGGCGGCCTGCTGTTCCTGAACCTCAAGACCGGCAAGAGCGTGACCTTCAAGCAGATCGACTTCTCGGTCTCCAAGGGCTACTTCACCGGCGTCCCGAACGGCTCGGACACCCCGGTGCCGCTGCTGGACCCGCGCAGCAACGTGATCAACCGCAACGGTGCCGTCCAGAACCTGAAGTCCGACAGCTTCCAGGTGGACCCGGCCGGTGCGAACTACCTGGACACCACCCTCGGCACCACGTACTTCACGGGTGGCCAGAAGGTGGGCTCGCTGGCGCTGACCTTCACCCCGGCCGCCTGATCGGGGCACCGCGTCGCCGCAGTCCGGCGGGCCCGCGCCTCGGCGCGGGCCCGCCCGCATGCGGACCTTCCAACTCCGGTACGGAGTCGCCGCGTTGTGGTCTCGTACACCTGGCCGACCGGATCCCGCCATGTCCGGCTGGCCGAATAGTACGCACGGAATCGTCCGTCCCCAGCGCGATCCGACGCCCTCGCGCCGCCTCCCTCGGCGGCCCGCATCTCCCGGAGGCCCCGCATGAGAACCCGCGTACCCGACCGAAGAGGTCGGGGAAGGTGGCGCCGTCGACTGCCGGCCCTGGCCCTCGCCAAGGCGGTGGTGGCGGCGCTCGCCGTCATTCCGATCGGGTTGGGCGCGGCGCCGCAGGCTCACGCCGACTCCTCGACGACCGTGACCGGTCCGAAGGTCTGGATCCCGGCCGGCGGGACGTACGGCGACGAGGGCAGTGTGACGGTCTCCCAGACGACCAACCTGACCAACCAGGTCCTCCAGGTCTCCTGGAGCGGCTTCACGCCGAGCATCACCCAGACCGGTGGTCCGGTGACGAGCACGCCCGTGAACTCGACCTTCAACCTGTACACGGTGCGGGTCTACCAGTGCCGCGGGCTCGACCCCGCCGTGACGGACTGCTACGGCAGCACCCTCTACGGCGGTGACCGCGGTCTGGGATTCGAGCAGCCGGCCCGGCCCGTGCACACCGAGACGCCGGACTTCCCCACCAACATGGTGCTGGCGCCGACCGGACCGGACGGGTCCGGAACCGCCGCCATCGAGGTGTGGAGCTCCAAGGAGAGCCCGTCGCTCGGCTGCGACGCCACCCACCCCTGCTCGATCGTGGTCGAGCCGAACTACGGCGGCGACCCGACGGACCTCTACAACATCCGGGGCGGCAAGGCGGACTGCAACGACCACCGGATGGACCGGGACCGGTTCTACAACGCCGCCTCCGACGGCGTCATGAAGCCCGGCCGGATCAACTCGAAGACCAAGAACCGCACCAGTGAGCAGTGCGCCTGGCTCCACCGCACGGTGGTCCCGCTCTCCTTCGCGCCCACCCCGGACTCCTGCGTCGCGAGCGCCCAGGACTTCGGTGTCGCGGGCCTCGAAATGGCCAACCGGGCGATGCAGCAGTGGCGTTCGGGCCTGTGCCTGGGCGAGTCCCCGATGACCGTGGGCTACATCCCGGCCGGCGGTGAGCCGCAGGCCCGGGCGGCCTTCCTGGGCGGCGCCGCCAGCACCGACGTGGCGCTGACGGCACGGTCGGACACGTCACCGCCGCCGCGCCCCTACGTCTACGCCCCGCTGGCGACGACCGGCATCTCCGTCACGTTCCTGGTCGACGACCCGACGAACGGCCGGCAGATCAGGGACATGCGGCTGAACGCGCGGCTGGTCGCCAAGCTGCTGACCCAGTCCTACGCGTCGCCCGGTGCCGACATCGCCTCCGTGGACGGCAACCCGGTCTGCCTCTTCACCGACCCCGAGTTCAAGCAGCTGAACCCGGAGACGGCCGAGAACGGGGTCCACTGGCCCACCAACTGCGGCGGCGCCCTGACGATCTTCCCCGGCGTCCCCGGCGGCACGACAGACTTCACCTACCTGCTGACCTCGTGGGTCGCGGCCGACCCGGACGCCGCCCGGTTCCTCGACGGCGAGCCGGACCAGTGGGGCATGCACGTCGACAGCTTCTATCTGAAGCCCAGGTTCAGCGGCTACCCGTCCGAGGCCTTCCAGCCGCAGGACCAGTCCGGGTCGAGCACGCCGCAGGAGGGCGCGGACACGGCGCACTGGAAGCAGTACGAGTGGGTGCCCTCCACCGAGGGCCTCTCCCGGGTCGCCCGCAACCAGGTGCAGAACCGGCCGAACTGCCAGCTGCCGACCTTCAACGCCAATGGCGGCCACGACGCCTGCGCCGTGCAGCAGCCCGGCCAGCGCATGATGCTCGCCATCATGGACACGGCCCAGGCCAAGGCGTTCTCGCTGCCCGAGGCCGCGCTGCTCAACCCGGCCGGCTCCTACGTGACGCCCTCCACGGCCGGCTTCCAGGCGGCCGTCGCCGACATGCCGACGGACCCCACGACCGGGGTCCAGCAGCTGCCGTACGGCACGCCCGACACCGCGTTCACCCGTGACCAGCGGGCGTACCCGCTGAGCTACGTCCAGTACGCGATGGTCCCGACCGGCGGCGTCCCCGCCGCGAAGGCGGCCGTGATCGCCCGGTTCCTCAAGACCGTCACCACCACCGGACAGACCTACGGCATCGCGCCCGGCCGGCTCGCCCAGGGCTTCCTCGCGCTGAACAACGCCCAGCGGCAGCAGGCCGAGCAGGCCGTGCAGCACGTCGAGGCCCAGGACGGCAAGCTGCCCGGCAACCAGACCGCCCCACCGGCCGGGAAGCCCGAGCCGGGCACCCCGGAGAGCGGCAACGGCGGCTCGGGCTCCGGAACTGGCGAGGGCAGTAGCCCGGTGAGCGCCTCCGGCACCGGCGGCACCTCCGCGGACGGCAACTCCGGTGGCACCGGCTTCGGTTCCACCGGCGGCTCGACCGGCACCGGTGGCACCGGCACCGGTGCGGCCGGCACCACCGGCACCGGTGCGGCCGGCACCACCGGTACCGGTGCGGCCGGCGGCAAGCCCGGCGCGACCGCCGCCCCCTCCGGCAACGCGATCGCCGCGGCCCCCGTCGGCACCCCGGTGCCCGACCGCCCCGGCACCGCCCGGCTGCTGCTGCCCGTCGCGCTGATCGCCGGCCTGGTGCTGCTGGTCGGCGGACCGGCCGCGCTGTTCCTCGGCGGCACCCCGGCCGGGGCGAAGGCCCTGGCGGGCGTCCGCACCCAGTGGTCGCGGCTGCGCCGCAAGTAGGAAACCGCGTTCGGCGGGGCCGCCGTTCCGGCCCCGCCGAGCGCTTCCCCGACCACCGAGGCAGCGCCCCGGACCCTCACCGAGCACGCCCGGACCCTCACCGAGCACGCCCGTTCCCGAGTACGGAGAGCACACATGACATCCGCCGCCGAGCCTGCGGCACCGTACGCCGGGTCGCCAGGCCGACCCGAGCACGGGCCCGACCAGGACAGCCCCCGCGCCATCACCGCCCCCGCGACCCCCGGCGACCGGGTGTTCCGCGGCGTGCTGCGGCTGGCCGGCCTCTCGGTCTTCGCGATCATGGGGCTGATCGCCTTCTTCCTGATCCTCCGCGGCACCGACGCGCTGCGCGCGGTCGGCTGGTCCTTCCTGACCGAGCAGAAGTGGCAGACCGCCGCCCACAACTTCGGCATCGCCGCCGTCCTGCCCAACGGCCTGCTGATCGCGGTCATCGCGCTGGTCATCGCCGTCCCGGTGGCCCTCGGCACCGCGATCTTCATCTCCGAGTACGCGCCGGTGCGCCTGCGGGCCGCGCTGATCTCGCTGGTCGACCTGATGGCGGCGATCCCCAGCATCGTCTACGGCCTGTGGGGCCTGTTCTTCCTCCAGCCGCGGATCATCGGGTTCGTCCGCTGGATGGCCAACCACCTGGGGGAGTACATCCCCTTCCTCAAGGTGCGGATCGGTGACATCGGCACCTCCTACACCTCCTCGACCTTCATCGCCGGCGTGGTGGTCTCCCTGATGATCATCCCGATCGTCACCTCGCTCAGCCGGGAGGTCTTCTCCCAGGCCCCGCAGGGCGAGCGGGAGGGCGCGTACGCGCTCGGCTCCACCCGCTGGGGAATGGTCCGCACCGTGGTGCTGCCCTTCGGCAAGGGCGGCGTCATCGGCGCGGTGATGCTGGGCTTCGGCCGGGCGATGGGCGAGACCATCGCCGTCGCGCTGATCATCTCGCCGAGCTTCAAGGCCATCACCCACATCCTGGAGAACGGCGCCAACTCGATCTCCGCGCTGATCGCGCTGCGCTTCGGCGAGTCGGACGCGCTGTCGCTCTCCGCGCTGATGGCCGCGGGCCTGGTGCTGTTCGCGCTCACCCTGCTGGTCAACGTGCTGGCCGGGGTCGTCATCAACCGCTCGCGCTCCGGCGCCTCGACGGCGGACTGAGCATGACGGACCCCAGAGCCGCCCGCAGGGCACGCCGCCACCCGAACCGTGAAGGGACCAACCGATGACCACGCTCGACCTGCCCCCGGTCGCGGTGCCCGGGCCCGCCGGTGAGCCCGCGCCCGCGGAGGCCGCCGCGACCGGGGCCCCGGGCCCCGAGAAGAAGCTCCGGATCGGCGGCGTCACCCGCGACGACGTCCTCACCGTGGCGGGCGCGACGGCCGGCTCGCTCGCGCTGGACTGGGTGCTGTACGAGCGGGTGCTGCCGTTCAGCGGGGCCTTCGGCTTCCTGATCTGCTGGTACCTGCTCTTCCTGGCCGGCTACTACCTGCTCGGCCGGCTCCAGTGGCACCCGATGATGGTGCGGGACCGGCTGGTCTCCGTGGTCGCATGGAGCTCCGGGCTGCTGGTGGTCGCACTGATCGCCGACCAGATCGGCTACGTCGCCGGCCGCGGCTGGGAGGCGGCCCAGCACCTCAACTTCTTCACCGAGTCGATGGAGCACACCGGTCCGCTCGACGGGCTGACCTCCGGCGGCGCGCTCAACGCGATCGTCGGTTCGCTCGAACAGCTCGGCCTGGCAACGCTGTTCGCCGTTCCGCTGGGCATCGCGGCGGCCGTCTTCATGTCCGAGGTCGGCGGCCGGATGGCCCGCCCGGTGCGCACCCTGGTCGAGGCGATGACGGCGCTGCCGTCCATCGTGGCCGGCCTGTTCATCCTCGGCGTCGTGATCATCACCTTCGGCTTCGAGAAGAGCGGCTTCGCCGCCTCGCTCGCGCTCACGGTCATGATGATGCCGATCGTCACCCGGGCCGCCGAGGTGGTCATCCGCCTGGTGCCCGGCACCCTGCGCGAGGCCTCGTACGCGCTCGGCGGCAGCCAGTGGCGCACGGTGTGGAACGTGGTGCTGCCCACCGCCCGGCCCGGTCTGGTGACCGCGGTGGTCCTCGGCATGGCGCGCGGCGTCGGCGAGACCTCGCCGGTGCTGCTCACCTCCGGCTTCACCTCGCAGTTCAACGGCAACCCCTTCGAGGGCCACCAGGTCTCGCTGCCGCTCTACATCTGGAACTACGTCAAGCAGCCGTACGACGGCATGATCGCGCGCGGCTTCGCGGCCGGCCTGACCCTGATGGGCGTCGTGCTGATCCTCTTCGTGACCGCCCGCGTGCTCGGCGGCCGTCGGCCCGGGCAGCTGACCCGGGCCCAGAAGCGCCGGATCAGCCGGGAGGCCCGCCGCACGGAGGCGGCCGCCCTGGGCGCCGTCGCCCGCCCGTACGCCCTCCAGCCGCGGGAACGGCAGTGATGACCAGACCAACCACCCTCCGTACCAGAGGAGTTCACATGTCCAGGGGCCTCAGTCGCTCCGTGGCCCGGCTGCTGGCGGGGACGATGTCCCTGATGCTCGCCGCCGCCTCCCCGCTGCTGGGGCAGACCCCGGCATCCGCGGCCTCCGTCTCGCTGAGCGCGGACGGCTCCAGCTGGGCCGGCCCTGCCATCGACCAGTGGCGGCAGGACGTCTCCCCACAGGGCATCCAGATCAACTTCAACCCGGTCGGCTCGGCCGCCGGCCGCACCCAGTGGGCGATCGGGCAGGACGACTTCACGGCCTCCGACGTGCCGTTCCGCTCCTCGCCGGACACCGGCCTCGGGCAGGCCGGCCACGCCAACGGCGGCGGTGACCGGGAGAACCCGGTCTACGGCTACTCCTACGTGCCGATCACCGCGGGCGGCACCACCTTCATGTACAACCTGGTGGTCGGCGGCAAGCAGGTCCGCGACCTGCGGCTCTCCCCGCAGACCATCGTGGACATCTTCACCGGCAAGATCACCAACTGGAACGACCCGAAGGTCACCAACGACTACGGCAAGGCGCTGCCCAGCCTGCCGATCACCCCGGTGATCCGCTCCGACGGCTCCGGCGCCACCGCGCAGTTCACCCGCTGGATGGAGCACACCCACAAGGACCAGTGGGACGCCTACTGCTCCTCCGTCAACGGGGTGAGCTGCGGCGACTACACCGAGTTCTTCCCGCCGTCCGGCCGGATGGTCGCGCAGAACGGCTCCGACGTGGTGGCCGGCTACATCAAGTCCCCGGGCAACGTCGGCACCATCGGCTACGACGAGTACGCCTTCGCCAAGCGCAGCAACTGGCCGGTCGTGAAGGTGCTCAACGCGGCCGGCTACTACTCGCTGCCGACCGCCTCCAACGTCGCCGTCGCGCTCACCGCCGCCAGGATCCGCGGCGTGGACGACGGCACCCCGGCGAACGACCCGAACTACCTGCAGCAGAACCTCGACGGCGTCTACACCATGAACGACCCGCGCGCCTACCCGATCTCCAGCTACAGCTACCTGATCGTGCCGCGCGCCGGAGCCTCGGCGCCCCCGCCGCCGCGCTTCAACAACGACAAGGGCTCCGCGCTCAGCCGGTTCCTCGCCTACGTGCTCTGCGACGGCCAGGGCAAGGCGGACGACCTGGGCTACTCGCCGATCCCGCGCGGCCTGGTCAAGGGCGGTCTGCTGCAGACCAAGTCCATCCCCGGCAACGCCAGCCCGGTCGACCCGGACACCCTCTCCAACTGCGCCAACCCGACCTTCAACTCGGCCGGCGAGCTGACCGTCCTCAAGAACGCCCCGATGCCGAGCCCCTGCGACAAGGCCGGCGCCCCGATCGACTGCACCGTGCAGAACGGCCAGCCGGTCAAGACCGGTTCGGGCGCGGGCGGCTCCGGCGGCGCGGCCGGCGGCACCGGTGGTGCGGCGGGCGGTTCCGGCGCCACCGGCGGGTCCGGTGGCGCCGGGGGCGGTACGGGCGGAGCCGGGGCCGGCGGCGCCGGTGACCCGAACGCGGCCGGCGGTGCCGGCGACCCGAACGCGGCCGGCGGTGCCGGCGACCCGAACGCGCCCGGCGCCGGCGACGGCACCGGGGACGTGGTCGACCCGCAGACCGGCCAGGTGGTCGCCCGCGGCCGCGGCGGCTCCGCCACCGAGGTGGCGGCCACCGTGGTCGAGGTCAGCGGCAAGCCCGAGGACTGGATGCTGACCTCCCTCACCGCGCTGGAACTGCTCGCCGTGGTGCTCGTCCCGCCGCTGCTCGGCCGCCGGCTGCTGCGCCGCCGCAACGGCTCGGGCGGTGCCTCGTGACGGCCCCGGTGCTGGAGAAGGCGGCGGCCGAGCAGGGCACCCCGGCGCGGCCGGCCGTGCCCGCCGCGCCCGCCGCTCCCGCCGGGACCGTCGTCCCGGACCGGACCGCCGTCTCCCCGGGGCGGCGGCGGTTCCTCCAGGGCGCCTGGGCGGTCAGCCTGGCCGCCGCGCTGGTGCTCGGCTTCGTCGGGTACCTGTTCACGCTGTCGCACATCCAGGAGAAGCACTACCAGGCCGCCGCGTACAAGACCTTCCGCGATCAGCTGGCCCGGGCGGTCGCCCCGACCGGCGCGGCCGCCGACGGCGCCCCGGTGGCGCTGCTGGACATCCCGGCGATCGGCCTGCATCAGGCCGTGGTGGTCGAGGGCACCACCGGCCGGGACCTGATGCGCGGCCCCGGCCACCGCCGGGACACCGCGCTGCCCGGCCAGCGCGGGGTCGCCGTGGTCTTCGGCCGCGGCGCCACCTTCGGCGCACCGTTCGCCGCGCTGTCCAGGCTGCGGGTCGGCGACAAGATCGAAGCCACCACCGGCCAGGGCAGGTTCACCTACACCGTCAACGCGTACGGCGACGGCGACCACCCGGTCGTCGACCAGGCCCGCAACCGGCTGGTGCTGGTCACCGGCGACTCCGACTGGATCCCCGGCTCCACCGTGCTGATCGGCGCCCGGCTCGACGGCGACCCGCAGCAGAACCCCGGCGGCCGGCCCGCGACCGTCCCGTACGACAAGGCGCTGGCCGCGGACAAGGGCGCGCTGGCCACGCTCCAGCTGTGGTCGCTCGGCCTGCTCGGCGCGCTGGCCGGTGCCCTGGTGCTGGCCCGGTACTGGCGGCGCTCGGCCGCGTACCTGAGCTTCGCGCCGGTGGTCGGCGCGCTGCTCTGGGCGGTCTACGAGAACGCCGCCGCCCTGCTGCCCAACCTCTACTGACGCGCGCCCGGAGGACCGTTCCGATGACCGACGCACCACTGACCGACACCCAGGCGACCGACCCGGTCGCCGACACCATCACCCTCCCCCCGGTCGCCCCCGCCCCGCACGCCGGCCGGGAGCACGCCGGGGCCCACGCCGGGGCCCACGCCGACGGGGAGCCGCTCGCCGGGCTGGAGACCAGGGACGTCTCCGCCTGGTTCGGCAGCCGCAAGGTGCTGGAGCGGGTCTCGCTGGCGATGCCGGCCGGCGAGGTCACCGCGCTGATCGGCCCGTCCGGCTGCGGCAAGTCCACCTACCTGCGGATCCTCAACCGGATGCACGAGATGGTGCGCGGCGCCGCCCTCTCCGGCGAGGTGCTGCTGGAGGGCGACGACGTCTACCGGCCCGGCCGCCGGCCCGCCGAGGTGCGGCGCCGGATCGGCATGGTGTTCCAGCGGCCCAACCCGTTCCCGGCGATGTCCATCCAGGACAACGTCTCCAGCGGGCTCAAGCTGGCCGGGATCAAGGTGTCCAAGGAGGAGCGCCGGCACCTGGTGGAGACCAGCCTGCGCCGGGCCGGGCTCTGGGACGAGGTGTCCACCCGGCTGCACACCCCGGGCGGGGCGCTCTCCGGCGGCCAGCAGCAACGCCTGTGCATCGCGCGGTCGTTGGCCGTCTCGCCGGACATCCTGCTGATGGACGAGCCGTGCTCCGCGCTCGACCCGACCTCCACCCGACGGGTCGAGGAGACCATCGCGGAGCTGCGCGGGCGGCTCACCATCGTGATCGTCACCCACAACATGCAGCAGGCCCAGCGCGTTTCGCAGACCTGCGCGTTCTTCCTGGCCACCCACGACACCCCGGGGCGGATCGTCGAGGCCGGGCCGACCGGGCAGATCTTCGGCAGCCCGGCCGACCAGCGGACCTCGGACTACGTCAACGGCCGCTTCGGCTAGGCCGGTTCGGCCGGGCCGCTTCGGCTGGGCCGCTTCGGCTGGGGTGCTTCGGCTGGGGCGGCTCCTACTGGCCGAGGAGCTGCTCCAGCACCGCCGCGACGCCGTCTTGCTCGTTGCTCACGGTGTGCAGCGGCACCGCCGCCAGCACCTGCGGGTGCGCGTTGGCGACGGCGTACGCGGTGCCGGCCCAGGCCAGCATCTCCAGGTCGTTCGGCATGTCGCCGAAGGCCACCACCTCGCTCCGGTCGATCCCGCGCCCGGCGCACCAGCGGGCCAGCGTGCTGGCCTTGGTGACGCCGGGCGCGCTGATCTCCAGCAGCGGGATCGCCGCCGAGCGGGTGATCTCGGCCAGGTGCCCGGCCCCGTCCCTGGCCTCGGCGAGGAACTTGTCCGGCTCGAGGTCCGGGTGCTTGGCCAGCAGCTTGAACAGGCCCCGGACCGGCCCGCCGGCCCCCAGCAGCTCCTCCGCCGTCCCGACCTCGAGCTCCAGCTGGTCTCCCCACATCGGCACCGCGTACCCGGCCTCGCGGGCCCAGCCGCCCGGGTACTCGAAGGCGAACGCGGTGCCCGGCAGTTTGGCCCGCAGCGCCTCGACCACCGCCAGGGTGGTCTCCACCGGCAGCGGGAAGGTCTCCAGCAGCTCGCCGCGCCGCACGTCCACCACCGCGCCGCCGTTCGAGCAGATCGCCACCCCGTGGCCGCCGATGTGCGGGCTCACCTGCTGCATCCAGCGCGGCGGCCGCCCGGTCACGAACACCACCTGCACCCCGGCCGCCTCGGCCGCCGCCAGGGCCGCGGCGGTGCGGTCGGTGACGGTGCCACCGGCGCAGAGCAGGGTGCCGTCCAGGTCGGTGGCGATGAGGCGGGGTGCGGTACGGGGTGCGGTCACCGGTCCATCTTCGCCCATCGGCGCGGACGGGTCACCGGCCCGTGCCCGCGGCCGCCGCCCGCCCCGACCGTGATCAAGCCCTTCATGCGCCGTTTCCGGCCGATCCGCCCGCCCCCCGGGTGCCCGTCCGGCCACGGCGGGCATGACTGCCCACGGCCACCCCGTCGGCAGGAAGAGCCATGCCCGCACGCCAGCTCCGCGACCAGCCGCCCCCGACCGCCCGCCCCGACGCCCAGGACCCGCGGGCCCCCGACGCCTCGCGCGACCCGGTCCTGCTCGGCGACGTCCTCTTCCACACCCTCGCCGAACTCGCCCGGAACACCTCGGCCCCGTCCCTCCCCGCCCAGCGCACCCGCCCGCACCCGTAGTGCCGTACCGCGCCGATTCCCGTGTTCACCGGGCCTCCACCGCGCGCACGCTCCGCCGCCTCACCGCTGTGGCGCGGCTGTGACAGTCGAGGCATGGAGCTGTGGATCTCCGACCGATACAACTGGTGTGGAAGGTTTACGAATACGAGTGACACGGATACGGCAGGGAAGCCCTGCCCTGGGGGGAAACACACATGCGCACCGCAGCACGCCTGATCGCCACCGCCGCCGTTGCCCTGACCGCCGGCCTCGCGCTGACCGCCTGCGACGGGCCCGGCACCGGTTCGGAGGCGGCGGGCTCCGCGCCCTCGGTGGCGGGCTCCGCGCCCTCGGCGCCGGCCCCGGTCGCGTCCGGAAAGACGGCCGCGGCGAGTTCGGGCGCCGGCGCGACCTCGGGCGCGGGGAGTTCGACGACGGGAAGCGGTTCCGGCGCTTCCGGCGGTTCCGGCACCGCCGCGGGCTCCAAGAGCTGCACCGCCGCCGACGTGAAGCTCAGCGTGACCGGCCCCACCGCCCGCGCCTCCGAGCAGCAGCCCGCCACGGCGATCATCCGGGCGGTCAACACCTCCGGGCGCAGCTGCACCCTCAGCGGCTTCCCCGGCGTTCAACTCGCCGACGACCAGGGCAAGTCCTCCCCGATCGACGCCGTGCGTCACGACGGCGGCCCGAACACCCCGGTGACGCTCGCCCCGGGAGCCCAGGCCACCGCGGATCTTCTCTACAGCGACGTGAACGGCCAGGCCACCTCCGCCGGCCGTCACGTGTGCTCGGTGACCGGCTCCAAGGTCTCGATCATCCTGCCGAACACCACCCAGCAGGTGCAGGTGGCCGTGACCGGCGGCGTCGACAACGGCACCCTCAACGTCTGCGGCGACCTCAACGTCGACCCCTTCGCGAGCGGCCGGGGCTGACCGGGGTGCCAAGCGCGTCCGCGCGTGGACACCACGGACCCGCCCGCCCTCCGTCGTTCCGGCGGACCGGGGCCCGGGGGACCCGGGCGGGTGAGCGGCTTCGATGTTCGGGCCCCGCTCCGCCCGCCGGCGCGGGCGGAGCGGGGCCGCCGTTCAGGAGTTGAGGCGGTTCAGTGCCGCGGTGACGATGCCCTCGACGTAGGCCGGGGCGTCGGTGGGCCGGCCGGTGAGATCGACGACGGCGACCCTGGTGCCGCTGCGCAGGACGGCGGCCCCGCCGCTGACGGTGCCGTCGCCGTTGTAGGCCATGTACCAGTGGGCGTTGCCGCCGGTGACGGTCAGGGTGTGGGCCGCGCCGTAGTACCAGTGGCCGGCGGGCTCGTCCTGGCAGTCCTGGACGAGCGCGACGAGCTGGTTCTCCCAGGTGGCGGCCGCGGTCCCGGTGGGGGCGCTCGCGGCCGACTCGGTCAGTCGGCCGGGGGTGTCGAAGGTCCAGGCCACGGAGGCGTACCCGGTGGCCGTGCCCTTGGTCAGGTCGCGCATCGTCTCCTCGCCGGAGCACGCGGACAGCCCCTCGCGTCCGGTCAGCGAAACGGTCGCGGCGACCGGGTTCAGGCCCTGCCGGAAGTCCTCGCTCTGGACGAGGGCGGCGGAGCCGAGTCCGGGCGCGGCGACCGCGACCGCGGCCGGGTGGGCGGGCTTGTGCGCGGCCCCGTCGGCGGTGGCCGACTGGGTGCCGACGACGCTGACCGTGATCAGTGCGGCGGCGAAGCAGGCCGCGGCGGTGACCCGGTTGCGGCGAACGGACTTCTGCTGGACGGTCTGGTTCTCGGTCATCTGGTCCCCCCTGCTGGTCGGGACGCCTGCTGCGTCCTCGTACAACCGGGGAGATGCCGCCGGGGAAGGGAAAGTTGGAGCCCCGACCCGCTGTTTCACAGCTGTGACAGAGCGGTCCTGACCACGCGGTCCATCGCGGCCGTCCCCAGGCAGGCGTGGACCTCCAGCACCGCGTAGTGGTTGCCGCTGCGCAGCACGGCGATGCCGCCGCAGGGCTCCTTGCCCTCGGGCGCCGTACCGGTGGTGTTGAGGTCTCCCTGGTAGCTGCCCATCCAGCTCGCGGTGACGTCCGGGGCGAGCCGCACCGTCGTGGTCCTTCCGTAGACCCAGTGCCCTGGCGTCGCCTCCTGGCAGGGCACCTCCTCCAGCAGCAGGCGGTCGGCGGCGTTCTGCGCCAGGGAAGGGCTCCGGGCCTCGGCGGCGACCTCGCGGGCGACCTGGTCGGCGATGCCGGCGGCGGTCCACGTGGGGTCGTCCGGCGAGGTACGGGTGCTGGTCATCAGTCCGCGGAAGTGGGCACCGGGCCCGCCCAGGGTCTGCGTGAGGGTCTTCTCGCCGGAGCAGGCCGCGTTGGCGTAGGACCCGTCGCCGTACCGGTCGGTGACGTGGATCCGCCCGGGGTCGACGTCCGGGCCGAACGCCGCCGGTCCCAGCAGGTTCGCGGTCGTCACCGGCCCGGTCGCACCGGTCGGCGAGGCGGGGCCGGAGCCGGAGGCCGAGGACTCGGGCGTCGGGACGGACGTGCCGGGCGTCGGGAGAGCGGACGCGCCCTGGGACGCCCCGCCGGGCGGCGGTGGCAGGACGAAGTGGCCGGTCGCCAGCCCGAGCGCGGCGGCCGCCACCAGGGCGGCGACGGCGGACCGGGGCCGGACGACGACGCGGCCGCCGCCCGCCGGAGGACCGCCGTTCACAGACCGGTGACCAGGCGCTCGCGCATGAAGCGGCGGGCCTGGTGGATACGGTCCTTGACCGTGCCCAACGGAACGCCCAGCGCCTCGGCCACCTGGACGTAGGTCAGGTCGCCCAGGTCGCGCAGCACGAAGGCCTCCACCAGGGTGGGGTGCTGCCGCTCCAGTGCGGCCAGCGCCTCCATCAGGTCGAGCCGGGTCCCGGCGATGACGCTGGTGGTGCGCGGGTCGACGGACTCGGGGAGGTCGGCGTGGCTGTCCTCGGCGCGCCGGCGCATCGAGCGGTAGGTGGACCGGGCGGCGTTGGAGGCGATCACCGTCACCCAGCCCAGGAAGGAGCCGCGACCGCCGTACCCGCCCAGGTGCGTGCTGATGGACAGCAGCGCGTCCTGCGCGGCCTCCTCCGCGTCGGCGTGGTGGGGCAGGAAGCGCGAGCATCGGCGCAGCACCACCGGCCGCAGCTTGGCCAGCAGGTGCTCCGTCGCCCCCGGGTTCCCCGCCTGAGCGGCCGTCACGAGCCGTTCCAGCTCGCCTTCCTCGAACACCCGGATCCCCCCGTTCCGTCCCGCCCGGCATCCCGCCCGTCGAACGGGAGTTCCGCGCTCCCCCCGACTCCGGCAGAATGCTGCCACATGCGCAAGCTCGGCCGTTACCTCCTCCTGGAGCGGCTCGGAGCCGGCTCCTTCGCGACGGTCTGGAAGGCCTACGATCCGGAGCTCGACACCGAGGTCGCGGTGAAGGTGCTGGCCGAGAACTGGGCCGCCAACGCCGATGTGCGCGAGCGGTTCCTGGCGGAGGCGAGGCTGCTGCGCCGGATCGCCAGCCCGCGGGTGGTCCGGGTGCACGACGTCGGGGTGCAGGAGGACCGGCCCTACTTCGTCATGGACTACGTACGCGGCGGCACCCTGGCGGACCGGGTCGGGCGGTGCGACCCGCAGGAGGCGCTGCGGCTGGCCGCGGAGGCGGGCTACGCGGTCCAGGTCCTGCACGAGGCGGGCGTGGTGCACCGCGACGTCAAGCCGTCCAACCTGCTGCTCGCCGACGGCCCCGCGCCCGCCGCGGTGCTGGTGGCCGATCTGGGCAGCGCGAAGAACCTGGCCGACGCGTCCGGGCTGACGGTGACCACGGGCACGCCCGCGTACATGGCACCGGAACAGGCCTTCCAGACCGGCGGGTTCGACGGGAGGGCCGACGTGTACGCGTTGGCCGTCGTGGCCTACGAGCTGCTGACCGGGCAGAAGCCGTTCGGCCCGGGCGGACGCGCCACAGCCCTGATGGCCGACCAGCCGACCGCCTCGACGCTGCCGGCGCTCCCGGCCGGAGCGGAGATCCCGCCGAACGTCGCCCTGTTGCTACGGACCGCGATGTCCGTCGAGCCGGCGGACCGACCGCAGACCGCCCAGGCCTTCGCAGACGCGCTCCTGGCTCCGGTCCCGCAGCCCCGGCCCCCGGAAGGCCCCGGGTGGCTGACCCCGCGCGCGGTCTGTCTGGCGTCGGGCACGGTGTTCACGGCGACGACCCTGCTGAGCTGGCTGTGGCGTTGAATCCGCGTCGACGCTGACGACGGTCCACTCGTCGGGCTCACCGACCGTGCGCCGGCAGCGCACCCTCACTACTTCAGGGTCTCCTACAGTCGGCACGCCCGCCAGGAGTTCACTCGAACGGGGACGCGCCAGAGACAGGAGCTCCGCCGGTCATTCCCGAGGCGGTCAGGGGAGATCTGCCGAAAGCACAGGCGATCACCGAGCCGGCGGAGAAGGCCATGCCGAACACGGGGCGCTACTGATCCTCGAAAGCCCGCGTTCGCGACTACGGATGGTCGGGTCGACGCGGTACACGCCGCGCCCTGGTGAACTTCTGCCGTCCGGTGCCAGCGGCGAGCTCGCTGAGGCGCTCGCCGATCACGGAGACGCCCGGGCGGGGCTCCTGTTCGTAATACCAGGCCTTGCGTCGGCGGAGTAGCTCCTCACCGTGCTCGCTCCAGGTGAATCCGGGCTTCCGCAGCAACTTCCGGAACACCGCGTCGACCGTCTCCGGGTGGGCGTCGGCCAAGCGGTGGATCGGCAGTGGCGCGATCGACTCCTCGCGCAAGTACATGCGCAGCACGTCCTGGTAATGCCTGCGGCCCGCGAGGGCCCGATCGGCGAAGAGGTCCCGCAGCATCCCGTAGTCCGGGTAGAAGTTGAGCCCGTCGACTTCGTCGTAGATGACGCCGACTGTGTCCGATTCCGCGAGTCCTCGCGGTAGTGCGAAGGCTGGGAAGTCCAGGCCGGGCAGCCGCCTGCCCCGGGCCCGGTCGGGATGCTCGGCGACGGCGGCTTCCTGCCGGTGCCGGTAGTAGGCGTTGAGCCGGTCCTCGACTTCGGCAGGGGGAAGGACCAGTTCGTCGCTGCCGCAGAACTCGATGAACGCGGCCCGGTCCTCCCGCATCGATTCCCATCCCTGCTCGATCTTCTCGGGGTTGCGGAAGACCAACGATGGGTGACTGGTGGCCAGTTGGAGTGCGGCCCGGGCGATCTCGGTGGCGCTGGACTTCGGGTAGGACGACATCATTCCGGAGATCAGCCACGCCCCGTCGACCGAATGGACGGGCACCAGGCAGGTGTGCAGGAATCCCCCCTTGGACACTCCGCGGAAGGCCGCCCGCCCGACGTTCGAGTACGTGCGGTACTCGAGGTCGTCGATCAGGTTCAGCAGGACGACGGCCTCCCCGTCCTTGCGCCGGATCTCGAAGAGGCCCTCGACCGGGTCACGCCAGCCGAGCAACATCTCCCGATCCGCCTCGGTCAAGCCCCGTCGTCCGGCGACGAACCGGTCCACCACGGTCGAACCGTCCGGCAGGCGGTACCGCAGGATGAAGTCGTCGATGATCCGGATCGCATGGCCTTCCTCCAACTGCCGCTGGAGCCCGGCGGCCTCCTGGAGGAGGGGCGTCAACCACCGGTCGAAGCGCGCGCTCTGGGCGAAGGCGACGAGTTCACCCTTCAGTTCGGAGCTTCGCTCGATCAGGTCTCGCAACGACGCCTCATCCTCGTTCCGTACCACGACAGCCATGCAGGCCCTCTCGATCTTGAAGGTTCCGACGCTCACTGCGCCCAGTAGTAGCGGTACGCCTCGACCCATTCCGCTCCGTCCGGCGCCGGGTCCGGCAACGGAAGGTCCAGGAGCCCGATCGCCTGCCGGAACTTGCCGCGGGTGCACAGGGCGACGATCCTTCCGTCCGGTGAGAGGTCGATGCCGCGTACGGTCACCTCGACGCCCAGCGCCGAGGTGCTGAACGGCACCGCCAGGTTCTCCTCGACGGCGGTGAACAGAGCCGACCGTTCCTCGTGCTCGTCGTAGGTGTCGACCGTCGCTTCCTCGACCAGCGCGGCCAGTTCTCGCCTGCTCAACGTGCCCATGGCGCCACGCTAGCGGACCTGCTCGTGCCGACTTGTGGGCGGTTCGAAGTCCCGCCGATCCGCCCGCGTATCGTCACCGCGTGCGCTTGAGTGCCGTTATCCTGCCCATCCACCGGTGGGGCGAGGGCAGAAGATCTGGCGACGGGCCGAGGAGCTCGTCTTCCACACGCGTACACCTACGACCACCTGAGCCGGCGTTCCTTCCAGGACGAGCCGTGGTTCGGCTCGCTGCCGACGCTGACGGCGGCGGCCTGGACCTCCGAGCAGAACGCGGACCTCCTCGCCAAGTGGGCTGAGTCGCCAGTCGGTGCGACGCTCGACGGAACGGATCTCGTGGTCACTCGGGGACGTGACGGCTGAGTCGACACCTGTCCGCCAGTGGCCGATCGGCCACTGGCGGACAGATTGCTCCGCGTGGGTCGGCGGCGCGAACCACGGGGAGCGGGGTCTGGCTCAGCCGAGTTGGGCGAGGCCCTCGGTGGCGATCCTCTCGAAGACGGCGAGGTTGTTGGCGAAGATCGAGTCCGGGACGGGCCAGTGGATCACCAACTCGGTGATCCCCAGCTGCCGGTACGTGCCCGCCCAGTCGACGAAGGCGTCCACCGACTCCAGCGGCTTCTCCGCCGTCGAGCCCTGGAGCAGCATCTTCTCCAGCGTCGCGACGTCCCGGCCCTTCGCCTCGCAGGCCGCCGCCAGCTTCTCGATCTGCGCGGCGATCACCCCGGGCGCCTGCTCCACCGGTACGTCCGCGGGCCCCTTCGGGTCCCCGTATGTCACCCAGCCCTGTCCGTACTCGGCGGCCAGCCGCATCCCGCGCGGCCCGGCGGCCGCGACGTAGAACGGCACCCGCGGGGCCTGCACGCAGCCGGGGATGTTCCGCGCCTCGACGGCCGAGTAGTGCGTTCCCTCACGCGTGGTGGCGTCGTTCCTCAGCAGCTCGTCCAGCAGCGGCAGGAACTCCCCGAACCGGTCGGCCCGCTCCTTCGGCGACCACGCCTCCTGCCCCATCGCCGTCGCGTCGAAGCCCGTCCCACCGGCCCCGATCCCCAGCGTGACCCGCCCGCCGGACACGTCGTCCAGCGTGATCAGCTCCTTCGCCAGCGTCACGGGGTGGCGAAAGTTCGGCGACGTTACGAGGGTGCCCAGGCGGAGCCGCTCGGTGGCCGTGGCCGCTGCGGTCAGCGTCGGAATCGATCCGAACCACGGCTCGTCCCGGAACGACCGCCAGGAGAGGTGGTCGTAGGTGTAGGCGGCGTGGAAGCCGAGTTCCTCGGCCCGTCGCCAGATCTTCTGTCCCTCGGCCCATCGGTGAATGGGAAGGATCACGGTACTCAGACGCATGTCACCGACCCTAGTCGGACGCGCTGGCGGTGCGCCGGGCACGTGTGCGTCAGGTAGCGACGTGTGCACGCCCCCGTCCGGTCATCGCGGAGCGCAGGGCAGCTCGGACACGTGCGGCACCTGCGGTCGCTACGTCCGCTCCCCCGCCGACCGTGATGGTTCGGGCTGTGAGGCCCGCACAGGGGCGGCAGATGCCGGTCTGGGGTATCGGGTCGTGGCACTTGGCGCATTCGGCGTACCGGGCCGCTGCGGGCCGTACGGCGGGCTGGACGGGTGGCATCTTGTGCTCCAGGCGGTAGCGGAGCACCGCGACCGCCGAGTGCATCGGGACGGGCAACCCGGGCAGCAGGGCCTGGGCGAGGTCGGCTTGGGTCGCGCCGCGCTCCAGCCACTGGGCGACGAGGGGTGCGAGTTCCTCGGCTTCGGCTTGGCCGACCCGCAGGCGCGGCTCGGGGCGGATCACCCGGAAGAGCGTGGCGACCGCCTCGCTGACCTGCTCGTCCGGGACCGCCGGGGGCTCCCGATCGACGTCCTTGTTGGGGTACTCCTCCCGCCCTTCCACCCTCGCCTGCGGCTCGGCAGCATCGACCGGCTCTTCGGCCTGCTCGGCGGGGAGGGAGGTTCCTTTGTGCCGGTCCTTTATAAGGGCGTCAGCACCGCCGGTGGTCGCTTCACCGGAGACCGGACGGGTGACACCCGGCAGCGCCAGCTGCGGGGTGTCGTAGACGTGGGTCTCGGTGATGATCGTGCCGTCCGGCATGCGGATCTTCTCGACCCGGTAGTACCCGGCGACGGTCAGCTCCTTCAGGGCCTTGCGGATCGCGCTGCGGCCCTGCGGGCTGGTGTCGGCCATGTGCCGACCGTCCTCGCGCCAGCCGTCGGGGCGGGAGAGGAGGTCCGCGAGCAGGCCGCGGGCCGTGTAGGACAGCTGCCGGTACTGCAGCATGCAGTTGGGCAGCACGGTGAAGTTACGTACGTGTTCGGTACGATGGACGCGCATCGGGAGTTGCTTCTCCTGGTGCCGGACCCCGGGATGTTTGCCGCATCGCCGGGGTCGCCTATTTTCTGTTGGACCACGGAACGTACCACAACGACCAGGTACACAAGCCGTGTTGACGCCAGCGGCCTTGATCACATTCATGGTCTGTCGTTTTTCGATGGAGCCGTGCTCGGTGGCCGTCGTGGGTTGCGCGTGGATGTCGGGTGGCCGAGCCGCTCTGGCCACTCTCATGGTCGCTGAGCGTGGATACCTCCGGGCCCCGGGGCGCACTGGCCGGTAGAAACCTGCCGGCCGACGCTGCGGCGGATGACGCGATCACTGGTGTGGAGCGCGGCCGTGAGGTGGTAGCCCAGGTCGGTGGGGAGCGTCCCGGCTCCGAGGGAGCAGGCGCGGAGGAGAGCCCGGCAGTCCTGCGTCTGCCGGTCGGTGGCCAAGGCGGTGAACAGCGGGTGGGCAAGGGCTTCCCGAGCCGCATAGCCGTCGGTGGCCTTCATCGTCCGGCGGTGCAGCTCCGTGACAACCTGGCGTGCGATCGGGTCGTTGTCCGAAGCGGCCACGTCCAGGAGGACGAGCCCCAGTCTCGTGTCGAAAAGGGCCATTCCGTCTTCGTCGGGGCGTTCGAGGTAGGTGGCCGCCAGGCCCTGCAGGGCGCGGCGCCAGGGCTGGCCCGACACGCGGCGACACAGTAGGACCAGGCACTCTGCGACGGCTTCCTCCCATGGCTCTTCGGGGGTAGCCTCGGCCAGGAGCGTGCTGGCGTGGAGGCGGTTTCCGCTGGTGAGGGCCGCGAGGACGGCGACCTGTCGGCCGTCGAGCATGCGTTGTCCGATGCCGTGGTGCGTCTGGACGTGGGTGAGTGCTTCCGCCCAGCGGCCGACTGCGGTCAGGGCGCGGGTGCCGTCCGCGAGTACGACGGTCCACAACCACGCGCGGACGGTGTGGCGGTCGGCCGCGTCTGCGACGAGGTCTGCGGGGACGGCGATTCCCTCGACCTCGGTGGGGGCGGCGCTGGAGACGGCGTCGAACAGCGCCAGGAGGTGCTGGCGGCCTTGATCGGCTTGGCCGGCGCGGAGTTGGAGGCGCGCGAGGTTGACGAGGGGTTCGAGGGCTCGGATCGCAGCGCTGGCGGGCAGCGGGGCGGCATGCAGGTAGGCAGCGGCGTGTCGGCGGCACATCGCGCGGGCAGTAGCGGCGTCACCGATGTCGGAGGCGACCAAGGCAGCTCGATTGAAGACGGTCGAGGCGGTGCTCGGATCGCCCTGCTCGGCTGCGGCGTTTGCGAGTTGGATCAGGGCCTGGACACGTTGGAGCAGGGGGAGGCAGGCCGGTCGCGGACGGGCGAGGAGGGGAAAGCGCTGGGCGATGGTGTCAGGGAGTCTCCACACGGTCTGCGGCGCTCCTCTCGGGCTCGGTGGTGGGGTCCGGGCCGAAGATGACGGTCTTGGCTGCGGCGGTGAGCGCGGCCTGGGCCGCGTAGGGCAGGCCGATCCGGTTCCAGGCGAAGATCACGTGGTGGGCCAGGACGTCGCGCAGACCGCGGTGGAGCTGCCCGGTGGCTTGGAGCTCGGCCACCTCCTCCCCGGCGTCGATGTAGGCGCGCGCCCACCCGGCGGCGCCGGCGAGCGGCCCATTTGGTCGCAGAGCGTAGTGCGGGTCCACCGAGAGCAGGCGGTGAACAGCGGTCTGCAGCTGGTCGTGGCCGCCCGCTGCGGTGCCGGCGGGCTGGGCACGGTGGGCGGCGACTCGGGCCCACACGTCGCCCTGCTCGTACCAGTCCAGCCCGGCGGAGCGCAGCATGAGGTTGCAGAGGAGGAGGGAGGTCTCGCGGCGGTGGGTGGCGGCCCGGCTCGCCAGAAAGTCGGTGAGGCCGCAGCTGTCGCGGTGGAAGAGCCGGTGTGCGATGTCCATGGCTTCGGTGCCGCCGAAGGCGTGGACCTCGGGCTCGTAGACACTCTGCGTCCAGCCCGTGATGCGCCTGTCGGCCGTCATCTGGTCGAGCCCGTGTGCGACGTGGTCGCGCCCGTCTGCGCCGGGCCGGTAGCGCACGCGCCAGCAGGGCCTCTTGCGGATGACGAACCACGCGGTGATGGCACCTTCGTTCTCGGCGATGCGAAGGAGCGGGGCAAGGTGGTCCGGGGCGGTGGTTTCGGCGGATTCCCAGTCGCGGAAGGTGACGTCGGCCTGGCGCCAAGGGAGTTGGTCCATGCGTGTGCCTCCGGGGTTCATGCGAGGGCGAGGAAGGTGTCCCAGTGGGGTGCGGGCGTACTGCCCATGCCGAGGGTGTGCAGGGCGAGCACCACCCCGGCGGCTCCGTCGAGGAGTTCCGGATCGTGGCAGTTCCGGTGGAGCGCGGTGACCAGGCGGTCGGCCAGGTGCGGCAGTTCCGCGGCGATGGCCCGGTTCCCGGTGGTGGTGGCCATCCGCCAGGAGGAGTGCAGCAGGCCGGCCGTGCCGTGGCACAAGCCGATCTCGGGGAGCTTGGCCAGCTGCAGTGGGTCACGCAAAGCCGCGAGGACCGCGTTCTCGGCGTCGCTCACGCGCTTCGGGTCGCCGAGTGCGAGCCCGGCCAGCTGTTGTGCGCGGGCGGTTCCGCTGACGCCGTAGCACCAGGACGGCCGGGGGCGAAGCGCCAGGTCAAGGTGGTTGTCCACTGTCTGCTCGATGGCGAGCTGGCCCGGCCACCAGGGGCCCGTCTCGCCGCCTTGGCGCCAGTGGTCGGTCCAGGAGCAGATCCGCTCGACCGCGTCGGCCGTGCCGGGCACGGTCAGGCCGTGGAGCAGTGCCTTGGACAGCACGGCCAGGGTGGAGCTGATGCCGTGGGCGGTGCCGAAGTTGCCGTGGCCGCCGGGGTAGTCGGAGTGGGGTATGCCGGTCGGGGCTACGTCCATCCACCAAGGTGGCAGCCCGCTCGGGTCGGGCATCGGCCGGGTCAGGCGGACGAGGTAGGCGAGCACGTCTCGGGTGATCTCGTGGTCGGGGTGTCGGCTGAGGTGGTAGGCGCCCAGCCCGGAGAGGCCCTGGATCAGGTCGAACTCTTCCATGGGGGGCCGCTGGGCGTGGTCGATTCGATGGTGGGCTGCGGCCAGGCGATTGCGGGTGACCGCCACAGTCGCTGCGTCCAGGCGTTCCAGGACACGCTGGTACCGGCTCGATGCGCTTGCCGCGAGGGACGTGATGAAGGCAAGTGCCGGCGCGCCGAAGTACAGGCTGGCGTTGGCCGCCGCGCTGATGTCGCCGTCAAGGGCGGCGAGGATCCAGGTGTGCGCAGTGTCCCAGTCTCCGTGGCCGGTGCGGGCGCGCTCGATGTGCAGCAGGGCGATGCCCGCGGCCCCTCCGGCCAGCGATTGCGGCCAGGACCGGCCGCCGTCTGGCCGGCCGAGCGGCCACACGGTGCTCGGGTCGGCCAGCGACCGGGCGAGCCGGTCGGCTGCCGCCAGCGCGGTGGAAGCGACCGAAGCTGTCGTGGTCACGGTGTCCTCCGTGGTTGTGCCGTCCAGCTCAGGGCGGCAGCCCTGGCCAGGTGCAAGTGCCTTCGTTCCTCGGCCAGGTCCGGCCCGCGCATCCGGGTCTGGTGGAGGTGAAGCAGGTCAGGCAGCAGGTCCTCGGGGCGCGTGTCCCCAGCCAGGAGCGCGCGCCGGTAGGCGGTCACTGCTTCGCGTCGCGCGGACCAGGCCGTGGCGACCTGTTCACCCAGGGCCGTCTGCCGGCTGTTCACCAGGTCGACGGCTTGGCGGTAGACGGCGCGGTCCGGGGCGATGGGGCTGGTGCGGGTGTACTCGATGAGCCAGTGCATCGCTGCGGCGCTGTCACCGAGCAGGCCCGTGGCGATGTCGACCATGCTCGCGGCGGTCACCGCACCCGCGTCGACCGTGCCTACGGCGGCGAGTTGGGCGACAACGGCGATGGAGTCGGCGGCGAAGAACCGCTCAGCTGCCTCGATCGCGGCGGAGCCGCCGAACCGCGCGGTCTCCGGGAGGTAGGTCTCCACGCTGGCATGGGTGATCAGGCTCAGGCGGCGCAGGTGCCGGGCCCACTCGCCGAGGGACTCGAAGACGATGCCGAGCGCCCCGGGCTCACAGACCAGGCGGAGGCGGAGGTGGTCGCCGGAGTTGTGGTAGCGGACGAACCACCAACGGGGGGAGCCCAGTTCGTCCAGCAGGGCTGGCAGGTGCCGCGTCAGGATCGGATCCTGACGCTCGCGGTGCCCGTGCAAATGAAGCTGGATGCGGTTGTCGCACCCGGGCAGGTGGCCGTGCTCCCGGCTCACGACGTGGCCTCGCGTTCGGACCGGGGCTTTGTTCTGGTCGACAGCCAGGGGGATGACCACTTCGTGCGCCCGCCCGCCGGTCCAGCCCAGGTCTTCGGGTTCGGGAGCGGGGTGCAGCACTACCGTGCCGTTGCGCTCCACGTGCGCGCGCAGCACGGCCCGGTGCGAGGACTCGGCGAGGTCCAGGGCGATGCGCTGGTCGGCTTCGCTCAGGTACACCCGCTCAGGCAGGTGTACGTCACGGCGCCACCGGGTCAGAGCCTCGTCCCACTGCGGCCACGATGCCTGCGTGGCAAGGAAGTTGTCGCGGGTGAGGAGCCAGCGGGCCGGGGACAGGATCGTGCGCCGGTAGCGGAGGGCGGGCAGGAACGGCAGATGGGAGGCGGCGGTGCCCCACAGGAACCCGGTACAGGGGACGGCCAGCGCGACGGGCGCCTCCGCCAGGAAATGGGCCAGTGGATGGGAGTGGTGGCCCAGGTCCACGGCGTTGAGGAGCAAAGTGTGCACCGGCCGGTTGCGGGAGAGCGAGACCAGGTGCAGTCGTTCGGCATCGGCGGTGACCGCAAGGTCCGTCACGGGAACCAGATTGGCCCCCGGGCGGTGGTAGTCGCCAAGCGAGATGACCAGATCGGCTGCCTGCGGGGCGCGGGCGACGTTCTCGGCGCGGGCGGACAGCGGCGGGGAGCTGATCTGTGCGAGGAGCGCGCCCTGGTGTACTGCGGGCAGATCTGCGTATGCCTTGGTCATGCGGTCGCGGTCGGCGTCGTCCAGCAGGCTCAGGAAGCGGCCGGCAGTGGCGCCGGCCGAGCGCGCCACCCCGACGACGTGCAGAGTGAACTCGCCGCCCTGGACGGCAGGAAGGCTGGTTGCGTGGATGCGCACCGTCAGTTCGGTGCTCGGCTGCACCGGGTGGTCGGGGTGTGCGGTGGCGAGCTCCTCCAGCGCGGCGTAGTCGAGCTCGACCTCCAGGCGGCGCTGCATGCCTGCGGCGTGGGCGAGTTTGATGAGTCGGCCGTCGCGCTCGGGCAGCGGGGAGGGCGTCGGCGCGGTGGTGGCGCCGAGGAAGCCGGGCGGGTACCCGAGTGCGTCGATGGCGTCCAGAACGGGGACGGTCGCCTGCGGCCCGTACCGCTCCAGGAAGCGGCCGTGCCATTCGGCCCAGCCGGTCAGGGCCGCTCGGGGAGCGAGGCGGGTAAGCGCCCGCGCCGCCGCAGCCGCCTCGGCGGCCACCACCTCGGGGATGGTCAACTCCCAGTCCACCCGCAGGTCGACCACGCGCCTGGGCGTCTGACGTATCTCGTCCGCCTCGCCGGGAGCGAGGTGCGGCAGGTGGCTGTAGAGGGCAGCGAGGGGGTCGGCGACCGTCATCGCGGGGCGCAGGCTGGTTACCAGGATCCGCTGCTCGACCAGGCCCGAGATGAGCTTGTCAATCGCGGCGGACGGCGCGTTCGGGAAGGCGGCGGCCAGTTTCGTGGCGAGGTCGCTCTGCCGGATCGGCGTTCGTGCGCTCTTGAGTGCTTCGCGGACCGGCGCGGTCAGGCGCACGCGCACGTGCTGTGGTCCCACCTCGGCGGTTCCGCTCGGGCGGTGCTCGATCACCACGTGACCGTCGCGCTCCACGGCGAGGGTGGAGATGGTCAGCATCAGGTGGGCCCTCAGCATCGGATGCTGTTCGAACCGGTCGATCAGGGCCGTGCTGCACGCCGAATCGGCTCTGGCGGTGGCGTGGTGCTCGGTGCCCACGCGCAGTGTGGTCGTGGTGTCGATGCGCGCGGGGGCGATGCCGGCGAACAAGCCGAACGGGGTGGCGCGGGTGCGGGCGCGCAGCAGGTAGCGCAGAATCGCGAGCACCGTCCGCCGAACGTCGGCGGTCGGGACCGGTCGATCGGTGCAGATCTGCTCCACCCGGCGCGCGAGGTCCGCGCTGGCAGCCGTGACGGCGACCGCGAAGTTCGGGATCTTCCACACCTGTTGCAGCCACGCCCGCCACGATGCCGTGTCCGCTCGCTCGCTGACGAGGTCCGGCCAGGGCATCTGGTGATCGAGGTGCCAGGCGGCTGCTCGAACCAGTGCCGCGTCGATGTGGCGATACATGAGCCCCCTCCTGTCGCCGTGCGGTGCCCGGCCGCGCTCGGGGCGCGGCCGGGCACCTCGATGGACTGCCCGATTACGGGCAGCTGACGCACGCGGTCGCGCACGTCGAGTTGCAGCCGTCGTTCGTCAGGCGGATGAGCTGGTCCGCGGCGGGGCCGCCCTCGACGATGGTGATGTCGAGGTCGAAGCCGCTCAGGTCGTGCTGCTCGTCGGCCGCCTGCGAGGGCGCGATGGGGCCCTCCAACTGCACGGTCATGCATGCCTCCTTGGCAGATCGGTTGATGGCGCACCCGGGCCCCGGGTCGGGGCCCGGGAGTCTCAGTGCCAGGTCGCCGTGACGACACCGTGGCGTCGCAGGACGGCGTTGCCGGGCAGGGGGCGGGCGCGGGGCCGGGCAGGTAGCGGAACGTCGCAGCCCCCCGGCGGCGGTGGTCACGAGCCCAGCGGCGAAGCAGCGTGACGTACTCGTCGGCGAGCGCTTCGGCGCCGGGCCCGTGGGCGACCACTCCGCTCTCGAAGCCGCCGGTGTCCGCGTTCTCGCGGCGGGTGCGGTAGGCGAAGCTGTCCTCGCTCACCAGGGCGGGCACCCCGAACAGCGCGGACGCCTCCACCAGGCCGCGCTCCACCACGTCGTTGGCGGCGTGCAGGCGGGCCGGGCTCGACAGGTTGATGGTGAGGTAGAGCTCCAGCTCGTCGGGCAGGTCGTACGCCTCCCCGGACCAGCGCTCCAGGCGGGGCGTGTCCAGCGCGCGGTTCAGCGCCTGGGCGTCGAGCGGTACCCGCGCGTCGTCGCTCTGCACGGCGACGCCCTCGCGCAGCATCACCTTGCGTTCCTCGGCGACCCCTTCGCCCTGCATGGGCACGAACCGGGCCAGGCTGTAGGAGCGGCTGACCAGGCCGGTGCCGTCGCGGTCGAAGGCGATCGAGCGGGTCGTGCCGCAGACCGTCAGCGGGACGACGAGGCGCCCGGCCGGCGTCAGGCCGTCGATCCACGGCGGGGGGATGTCCCAGGCTGCCGCGGTCACGATGATCACGTCGTAGGGGGCGCCCTCGGGGACTCGGCCCTCGCCGTCCGCGAGGACCGTACGCACCTGCGGGTATCCGGCGTCGTCCAGGCACCGCCGGGCCTGGTCGATCACGTCGCGGTCGATGTCGACGGTGGTGACCTCGCCCTGCTTGCCGACGAGTTCCTGCAGGTAGGCGGCGTTGACGCCGCCGGAGCCGACTTCCAGCGCCTTCATGCCGGGCTCGACGCCGGCCTGCTCCAACATCACAGCCTGCAGGTGGGCTGCAGACATGACGCTGAGCTCCAGGCCGTTCTCATCCTTCTTGACCGGTACGGTGCGGTGCAGGTCGTAGGCGATCTCCACCGGCGCGTCCGGCGCGAACAGGTGACGGGGCACCGCGGCGAAGGCGGCGGCGACCGGCTCGCTCCTGATGCCGTCCTGGTCGCGCAGCGCGCGGACCATGTCCGCTCGCAGCACGTCGGGGTCGCGGACCGGCGAGTCGTCAATGGAAGTCATCCGATTACCTGTTTCTGTCGGAAGGGGTGCGTGCGGCGCCGACTCGGCGCCCGCCCGGGACGCTAGTCAGGGCTGCTCGTCGTAGTTTTCGGGATGCCGTTGGGCAGGGTGGTAGCGCGCGGTCGGTGGCCGGTTCCGGGAGCTGGTCCGGGGGATCGCGCGTCAGGCGGCGGTGGAGATCGCGCGCACGGCGCTCTGGCGAGTGTGCTCGTCCGGCGGGTAGGGCAGCAGGCACCGGATTTGCTTGCCGACCGGTGTCAGGATGGCGTCCCAGCCCGGGGCGAGCGCGGAGACGAGGAAGAGTCCGCGTCCACTCTCGGCCATCACGTCGACGAGGCCGCCAGCGGGGCGGCCGGGCAGTTCGCCCGGCTCCGGGTCGTGAACCCGGAGCCGCACCCCATCGGCGCCCGCTTCGACCTCGACAACCAGTGGAACCCCGTCCCCGTACAACCGCACCGCGTTCCCGGTCAGTTCGCTGACCAGCAGTTCCGCGTCTTCGGCCAAGCCGAGGGCGACCCCGGCGGCCACCAGTTCCGTGACCGTCAGACGCCGTATCCGCGCCAGGCTCGCCTGGCCGGCGACCAGGTGGACCGTGACACCAGACTCACGGCTCTGGACGTAGAACCCGTGCTCGCTATGCATCAGCTCGTCGGCTGCCGAGAGCATGGCTCCTCCTATCTGCGGGCTTGCGTCCGCGCAGCATCGGAACAAGTAACGCTGAGCTGGCATCACTTGACAGCCAGTTAGCGCCTGCCCTCAAGAGGATGGACCTTTCCGTGATTGGGCGCAAGATTTCTACCCAAGTTGGTGTCGCGCGGGGGCGCGAGGGGTCGTCTTGCGCGCGCGGGTAGTGCGACACTCTGGCTATGCCGAACTCGCCGCTGGTTCCCACCGTCCGACGCCGCCAGCTGGGCAAAGCCCTGCGGCGTCTGCGCAACACGGCCGGCCTCACGCTCGACGGCGCGGCCGAGGCCATGGGGTGGAAGGGCCCGAAGCTGTCGAAGATCGAGAACGCCACCCAATCGATCCGTCCCGCGGAGCTGTCCGCCCTGCTGACGGTCTACGGCGTGAGCGACCCCGAGGTGTTCACCGCGCTGGAGAGCTTGGCCAAGGACGCCGGCAAGCGCGGCTGGTGGCAGACGTACAGCGGAGTGCTGTCACCCGCATACGCGGACTACATCTCGCTGGAGTCGGACGCGGAGAGCATCCGGATCTACTCGCCCGGCCTGGTCCCCGGGCTTCTGCAGACCGCGGCCTACGCGCGCGAAACGATCGCGGTGAACGCGATGACCCGCACCCCTGACGAAGTCACTGCCCTGGCTGAGGTCCGACAGGCGCGTCAGGCGGTTCTCAGCCGTACCGGCCGCCCGCCGCTGGAGCTGTGGGCGATCATCCCCGAAGCGGTTCTCCACCAGAGGTTCGCGGTGAGGCCGGCCATCATGCGCGAGCAGTTGCGACGGCTCCTGGACGCTGCCGAACTGCCCAACGTGACGGTCCAGATCATGCCGTTGAATGCCACGCTCCACCCCGGCACCATCGGCGGCTTCAACCTGATCAGTTTCCCAGGTCCGCTGCCCGATGTCGTGCAGTTGGAGAACCTCCTGGGCTCGTCCTACGTTGAGGACGCCGCCGGCGTGAAGCTCCACGCCGCAGCCTACGAGCGGATCCTGGCGGCCGCCCTCCCGCCGGATGACTCGCTGGCACTGATCGCACGCATGGAAGAAGGAACCGCACGTGAACGCACCAAAGGCTGATCTCTACGCCTACGACCTCACCGGCGCCGTCTGGCGCAAGTCCTCCGCCAGCGGAGGAGAGGGCGAGTGCCTTGAGGTCACCGACCTGCCCGGTGGGGGCCGGGCCGTCCGCGACTCCAAGAACCCCGACCGCGCGCCTTTGTGCTTCACCGCCCGCGAGTGGGAAGCCGCCAGGGCAGGCATCCTCGCCGGCGAACTCTGATCCACCCGCAGTCTTCGCCGGCCGCGGGGCGCTCCCCGGCGACCGGGGTGGGTCAGTTGTGCTGGTGTGCCATCTTGTGCGGGGCTTCGAGCACGATGAGGTGGCCGGAGAGGGCGCGTGCGTCAGGGGCGAGTCCGTCGAGGACGTCGGTGGCATAGGCGTTGTCGGGGCAGCGGGCGAGGTTGCGCAGAGAGGTCCAGTTGTCGGCGATGGTGGCCAGGTACTGCTGGTCGCGGCTGATGGCGGCATTTCGCTGGGTGAGATAGTCCTCGGCGCGCTGGTGGGCCTGGTGCCAGTCGAGGTCGCCGTGGTCGGCGAGCCCTGCGAGGGCCGGTCCCGGGTCGCGGTCGGCTCGGCGGATCGCGTCGATCTCCTCGACCCTTGCGCGCAGCCGCTGCTCTTCGAGCCGCTTGCCGAGGGCGGCGCTTGCGGCGTCGCGGGTCAGGCGGCCCTCGGTGACCTGGGCGGCGAGGTCGGGGGCGTGCCGGAGCAGGTGGTCGTGCTGGGCCTGGATGGCGTCGGCCTCGGCCTTGCGCCGACGCATCGTGTCGTGAGCGGCGTCGAGGCCGAGCACGCCGAGTCGGACCTGTTCGGCGAGGTCGGAGGGGGAGAAGGTGCTGCTCCAGGGCTCGACGGCGGAGAAGCCGCTGCAGTCGGTGGACGCCTTCGTCGACTGGGCGGGCACCTACCGGGAGCTGGGCGTCACCGAGCTGGTGATCCACTGGCCGATCCCCGGCTCGATCTTCGAGAACGACCTCGCGGTCTTCGAGCGGATCGCCACCGAGGGGCTGGCCCAGCTGGGCTGAGCGCTGCCGTCGGGGGCGGTGTCGGGCCGGGGCGCTAGTCTGTCCGCCGCACGGTGCAACTGATCATGCGTCACAACGGGGGTTCTTCGTCATGCCTTCTTCCAGCTCCGGGAAACTGCTCGCCACCGCCCTGGTCGCCGCCGCGGCGTTCGGACTGGCCGCCTGCGGCCCGGACAACTCGGACCAGGGCGCGGCAGGCGGGTCGACCGCGGTGACCACCGCCCCGGCCACCACGGCCCCGACCGGCGCCGGCTCCGCCCCGGCGGCGAGCGGCAAGCCCGCCCCGACGGGAAAGCCCGCGCAGGGCGCGAAGCCCTCCGACGAGCCGGAGGGCTTCTGCACCCACGAGCCGCTGCCCGCCGGGCAGAAGTGGGTGTACCCGGTGAAGGGCACCAACGCGACGACCCTGGTCTACAAGGAGACCAAGGACGCCTGCGGCGTGAACGACGTCGTCTTCGAGCCGGTGGGCGCGGACAAGAGCGCCCCGATCGCGCCCACCGCCAAGGGCCACCTGAGCTCGGTGCTGGCCCCGCCGAAGGACGTCGCCGTGGCCGACCTGGTGAAGCACGTCAACGAGTGCCTCGCCGATCCGACCAACGTCAAGGGCTCCTACCCCTGCTCGGGCGTCGGCGACTACAAGGTGGCGCTCGACGCCTCCGGCAAGGTCACCGAGCTGTGGGAGCGCGCCCACAGCTGACACGAGCTGTGGGCGCGCGCCCACAGCTGACGCGGCGCCAGGGGCGCTGCCGGGTGGCTCACATCACCTGGAGCCGCTCGGCGCCACCCGCGCAGCCGAGCTGCTTCCCGGCGGCGCGCTCGGCGAAGCCACCGGCGATCCTGCCCATCCGCTCCCGGCCCGGCCCGTCCGCGACGGCCTTGCCGTCCTTGCCGGTGAGCGTGACGACGGCCCGGTAGCCCGTGCGCTTGCCGTCCAGCGTGCATTCGAAGTCGACCGCCCCGGCGCTGTCGCCGCCGGGCAGCACGACGCCGAACGACGCTTCGGCGGTCAGCAGCCGTCCGTCCTCGCCGTTGACCGAGCACCGTACGGAGGCCGGGTTGGTCTCGTCCGCCGTCCGGTAGTCCGTCCGCACGTAGACCCGGGGCGCGCCGCCCAGCACCCTGGCGACGTCCGGGTCGTCGAGCAGGCCCCGGCACTCGCCGTGCGACAGGGTGACGGCCGGAGGCCGGTAGGACGTGTGGTCGAGGTACAGGTGCCAGCCGAGCAGGCCGCCGCCGAGCAGCAGCGCGGCCCCGCCGGCGGTCAGGGCCCGGGGGTGCCTCATGAGCACTGTTCCTTCCTCGTCTCCACCAGCGCGGCCCGGGCGAGCTGTTCGAGGTCGGCCCGGACGCCGTCGGCGGAGCCGCCGGGGTTGCGGACGGCCTCCCCGGCGACGATCTCCAGCTCGAAGTAGTCGTACCGGTCGTGCTTCCCGGTCAGGCAGCCCGCGGCCGCGGCGGCGCCGCCCGGCCACGAGGCGCCGAGGCCGGCGACCTCGAAGGTGCGCGCGTCCGGCCGCTTGGCGGCCTCGGTGCCCAGGGCGAGCTCGCCCCGGCGGCCGACCGACGTCAGGGTGAGCACGGTGCGCCCGTCGATCCGGATGACGCAGGTCCGCGGGTCGTCGCCGACGACGGACTTCGTCCGCTCCTCGGAGTCCTGGTCGCCGTCCGGCAGCAGCCGCCCGAGCGGGGTGTCGGGGCCGGTGGGCAGGTGGCAGAGCTGGGCCGACCGGCCGGCGGACTCGGCCGGGCGGTGGCCCTGCCAGTCCCGGTAGCCGACGAAGCCGGCGGCCGCCACCGCCACGACCAGCACGGCGGGCAGCAGCAGCGGATCGTGCAGGCGCCCGGCCCACCGGCCAGGGAGCCTGCTCACGCGTCGCCCTTCGCGTTGGTGCTGCTGTTGTTCGCCGTCCCGCGCGCCATGCCCTGGAGCGCGCTGTCCCGGGCGCTGTTGGCGAGCCGGTCGAGGTCCTGGCGGGAGATCCCGGTGCCGTCGCCGGCGTCCCGGACCGCCTGGTCGGCCCCCTTGGCCACCCGGCCCTCGGCGTCGGCGGTGTGGTCGCGGCTCTCCTGGCGGCCGTCCTCGGTGGTGTCGTGCTTGTTGGCCTCGATCACGCTGTCGGCGATCTCGTCGACCAGTGCGCCGGCGATCTCGCCGCCGAGCGGGATCTTTTCGGTCACGGTGCCGATGACGGCGTTGAAGGCGTCCTTGCCGTAGCCGACGTTCTTCTCCAGCGCGTCGTTGAACTCCTTGTCGGAGACGGCGTGCTGGTTCTGCACCTCGTCGATCCGGGCCTGGTTGAGGTAGCCGCTGACGACGCCGCCGGACTCCGCGTTGTGCTTGATGTCCGACTCCAGCCGGGCGAAGTCGGTCTCCCCGCTGTCCAGGTGGCCGCGGATGAGCGCGGTGGTGTACGCCTGGTTGGCGTTCGCCACCGCGCCGTAGGCGTCCGGGTCGCGCCCGAGGGCGTCGAGCAGGCCGGCCACGGACGAGGCGTTGAGGGTGGCCGGGGAGCCGTTGACCGGCAGGTCGTGCCCGTGGGAGAGCGAGTTCTGCACGTCCCCGATGTACTCGGCGGTCATGTGCCCGAGGCTGCCGCGCATCGCGGCGAGCTTGCCGTCGCCCTTGATGTCGTCCAGCGCGCCGTCGCCGCCGTGCCGGCCGAAGGTGTCCACGACCCGGTTCATCAGGTCGGCCTGCTCGGAGGTGTGCTTGGCCGGCGGGACCGGGCCCGGCTCGTCGTACGGGTGGCCGGTGGTGGCGGCCTCCAGGGCGCGGCCGAAGGCGGCCGGGCCGGCCTGCTTGCTCGCGTCCCACACCTTGGAGTCCCGCGAGGTGGTGTCCGGGATCCAGTCCTTGTCGTGGGAGTAGTAGGTGAAGTAGTCGGCGGGCTTGGGCTTGCCGCCCTGGTTCACCGTGCCGTCCTGGTTGTACGCGGTCGGCTGCTCGGTGAAGAACTTGGTGGCCGCCTCCGGGCTGTGCGCGAGCGCCTCCAGGACGGCCGTGGTGGGGCGGAAGCCGGAGCCGGCCTCGTCGCCGCCGGTCAGGTTGAAGCCGTGGATCTTGGAACCGGGCATCGGGGCCGGCCAGTACCGGTCCTGGGTGTCCAGCTGGGTGACGTGCTCGGCGATCGGGTTGATGAAGTGGGCGTCGTAGTTCCCGTTCATCAGGATGCCGGAGAGCACCTGGTAGCCGTACGGCACGTAGTCCAGGCCGGAGGCCCGGTACGGCTTGTCCCAGACCGGCTGGGAGCCGGCCTTGCGCAGGGCGGCGGCCCACTCGTCGGACAGGTGCGGCTCGTTGGTGGTGCGGGTGGCGGTGGCCAGGCTGAGCCCGAGGTTCTTCTGGAGCTGCTCGTAGGCCTTCCAGCGCGGGTCCTTGGCGTCCCAGGGGTGCGCCGGGTCGCCGACCATGCCGTTCCAGGACTTGATCAGGCCGTCCGGGCCGAGGTCCTGGTAGAACTTGGTGGCGAACTTCGGGTCGTTGCCATGCGAGGCCAACAGCGAGTTCAGCTCGGTGAGTTCGGGCTCGGTGATGTCCCCGCCCCGGGCAGCGAGCTGGGCGGCGCGCTTGCCGTCCGCCTCGGGGCCACCGCCGATGGCCTTGCCGTTGAAGGACTTCTGCTGGTCGGTCATGCTGTCGGCGCGCAGCGCGTAGGCGATCCGCTCGTCGGCGGCGGTGGCCTCGGCGACGGCGGCGTCGATCTCCTTGCGGGCGGCTTCGGCCTTGTCGCCCCATTCCCGCTGGTAGTCCCGCATGGCCTCGTAGTCGTGGCGGGTGGCGTTGTCGGCCGGGGGCCAGCTCACGGTGCCGTTGTCGGTGACGGTCAGGCCGGCCGTCCGGGCGGCCGTGACGGCCTTGTCCAGCTTGGCCTTGGCGGCCTTGAACTCGGTCGACGCCTCCGTGAAGATCGAGGCGAAGGCGTTCGCCTCGGTGACGGCGGCGGTCAGCTGCTCGTTGGTGCGCTGCAGGCCGGGGCGGGCCTGGTCGGCCGAAGGGCCGCTCCAGCAGGCGGAATTGACCTTGGCTATCACCGTGCTGTCCCAGTCGCTGTCCAGTGACTGGAGCTTCACGGCCACGGTGGTCCAGGCGGAGGCGGCGGAGTCCAGCACGCCGAAGTCGGCGGTGTTGAGTTCGTGGAAGTCGACCATGGCGGTACTCCTCTCAGCCGGTGAAGCCGGCCTGGGTGGCCGACTCGTTCTGGCGGTAGTTGCTGGCGGTGGCGCGCAGCGCCTGGGTGGTCTGTCCGATGGTGCCGCCGAGCGCGGCGACGCACTGGTCCCAGGTGCCGGCGGCGCCCGCCGCGGCCTGTCCGGTGCTCCAGTTGGCGAGTGAGGTGGAGACCTTGGCGGTGGCCTCGTCGGCGCCCCGGCCGTCGGTGTTGAGGCGGGCGTGGATCTGGTCGGAGTTGTTCCCGGCGGTGGCGAGCGCGTCGGGGTCGGCGCTGAAGCCTCCGCCCCCGCCTCCTCCTCCGCCCGCCGCCGCGGCCGAGTTGAGCTGGGTGCGGGCCGTCTCCTGGGCACGGGCCTGGGCGGTCAGGTTCCCGTCGGCGTCGTAGGCCCAAGGGTTCATCATCCGGTCGAACGCGGTCGCCCGATCAGACATGTCGATCGCTTCCCCTCCGTGCCGGCACGCTGTTCCGGCACCCCCGTCGGCAATGAACTCGGCAAGTACGTCAAGAGTTCGACAAAGGGTACAGGCGGTTCCGCCTTTGCCGAACCCCTAGGGGAGAGGGGGCCCGTCGTCATACCGCAGCAGCAGACGGCCTCGTCATTCCAGCTCATGACCCGTACCGCACAAGACGGTTACGTTGTGTCCGTGTCCACAGCTGTCATCACGACGGACGGCCTCACCAAGAGGTTCCCCCGCGTCACCGCCCTCGATCAGCTCACCGTCGAGGTGCGGCCGGGGGTGGTCGGGCTGGTCGGGGCCAACGGCGCGGGCAAGTCCACTCTGATCAAGATCCTGCTCGGGCTCGCCCCTGCGACCTCCGGCCGGGGCGAGGTCCTCGGCCTGGACGTCGCCACCCGGGGACCCGAGATCCGCGCCCAGGTCGGCTACATGCCCGAGCACGACTGCCTGCCACCGGACGTCTCCGCGACCGAGTTCGTGGTGCACATGGCCCGGATGGCCGGCCTGCCCGCCACCGCAGCCCGTGAGCGCACCGCGGACACCCTGCGGCACGTCGGGCTGTACGAGGAGAGGTACCGCCCGATGGGCGGCTACTCGACCGGCATGAAGCAGCGGGTCAAGCTCGCCCAGGCGCTGGTGCACGACCCGAAGCTGGTGCTGCTGGACGAGCCGACCAACGGCCTCGACCCGGCCGGCCGGGACGAGATGCTGGCGCTGATCCGCCGGGTGCACACCGACTTCGGCATCTCGGTGCTGGTCACCACCCACTTGCTCGGCGAGCTGGAGCGGACCTGCGACCACCTGGTCGTGATCGACGGCGGCAAGCTGCTGCGCTCCTCCTCCACCGCCTCCTTCACCGGGGCGACGGCCGTCCTCGCGGTCGAGGTCGGCGACTTCCCGCAGGACCACCGGCGGGAGCCGGGCCCGGCGGTCCGCGAGCGGCTCGCCGCGGCGGGCCTGTCCGTCCAGTCCGCGGGCTCGCACCAGCTGCTCGTCCGGCTGGCCGACGAGTCGACGTACGACACCATCCGCGACGCCGTCGCCGAACTGGGCCTCGGCCTGGTCAGGTTGGAGGAGCGCCGGCACCGGGTCGCCGAGCTCTTCACCGACTCCCGGGGCGCCGAGCGGAACGAGCACATCGAGCAGAGCAAGGGAGGAACGGACGATGTCGCTGCCTCCTGAGGCCAGGTCCACCGACACCGGCGTCATCCACGACATCGGCTACCGCGGCTACACCGGCCCCCGGCTCGGCCGCTCCTACGCCACCCGCGCGCTCTTCACCCAGAGCCTGCGCGCCGCGTACGGCCTCGGCCGCTCCGGCAAGTCCAAGGTGCTGCCGATGCTGGTGCTGGGCGTGATCACCGTGCCCGCGCTGATCACGGTGGCGCTGTCGGTCGTGATGAAGCGCGACGAACTGCCGGTCGACTACGCGGGCTACCTCTCCATGCTCAGCCTGGTGGTCTCGGTCTTCCTCGCCTCCCAGGCGCCGGTGCTGTTCTCCCGGGACCTGCGCTACCAGACCGTCCCGCTCTACTTCTCCCGCCCGATCACCCGCACCGACTACGTCCGGGCCAAGTTCGGCGCCATGGTCTGCGCCCAACTGCTGCTCATGGCGGCCCCGCTGCTGGTGCTGTACGTCGGCGCGCTGCTCGGCGGGATGGACTTCGCGCACAACACCGGGCACTTCCTGTCCGGCCTGACCGCGGCCCTGCTGTACGCCCTGGTGCCGACCTCGGTGGCCGTGGTGATCGCGGCCGCGACCCCGCGCCGGGGCTTCGGGGTGGCCGCCATCATGGGCTACCTGACGGTCAGCGCCGCGCTGGGCGCCGCCGTGGTCGGGATCAGCCACACCGGCACGACCGACTCCGACGCCGCGCAGTGGGTGTCCCTGATCTCGCCCACCGACCTGGTGGAGTCCCTGGTCAACGAGCTGTTCGGGCTCGGCGACGGACTCGACCGCCGACACGCGCCGGGCGGCCTCGGTCTGGCGGTGTTCGCGCTCGTCGCGGCGGCCATGGTGGTCGGCTCGTACCGGCTGCTGCTGCGCCGCTATCGGAACGTCTGAGAGGGCGGCATGGCCACCATCAGCATCGACAAGGTCTCCCGCTGGTTCGGGAACGTGGTCGCGGTCAACGACATCACCATGGCCATCGGCCCCGGCATCACCGGCCTGCTCGGGCCCAACGGGGCGGGCAAGTCCACGCTCATCCACATGATGAGCGGCTTCCTGGCCCCCTCCAGCGGCTCCGTCACCCTGGACGGCGCGCCGATCTGGCGCAACCAGCGGGTGTACCGGCAGATCGGCCTGGTGCCCGAGCGGGAGTCGATGTACGACTACCTGACCGGCTGGGAGTTCGTCCTCGCCAACGCCGAACTGCACGGCCTGCCCCAGCCGGGCGCCGCCGCCCGCCGGGCACTGGACCTGGTGGAGATGGACTACGCCAAGGACCGCCGCACCGGCACCTACTCCAAGGGCATGAAGCAGCGGGTCAAGATGGCCTCCGCCCTGGTCCACGACCCCTCCGTGCTGCTGCTCGACGAGCCCTTCAACGGCATGGACCCGCGCCAGCGGCTCCAGCTGATGGACCTGCTGCGCCGCTTCGGCGCGGACGGCCGGACGGTGCTGTTCTCCTCCCACATCCTGGAGGAGGTCGAGCAGCTGGCCCGGCACATCGAGGTGGTGGTCGCCGGACGGCACGCCGCCTCGGGCGACTTCCGCAAGATCCGCCGGCTGATGACCGACCGGCCGCACCGCTACCTGGTCCGCTCCAGCGACGACCGCCGGCTCGCCGCCGCGCTGATCGCCGACGGCTCCACCACCGGCATCGAGGTGGACGAGCGGGAGCGGGCGCTGCGGATCGAAGCGGTCAACTTCCAGGGCTTCACCACCCTGCTGCCCAGGGTCGCCCGGGAGGCCGGCATCCGGCTGTACACCGTCTCCCCGGCGGACGAATCGCTGGAGAGCGTCTTCTCCTACCTGGTCTCCGCGTGAGCGCCGCCGCCAGGACCGTTGTTGCCCAGGAAGGGGCCGACCGACCATGAACCCCACCGTCGCCAGGCTGACCCTGCGCGGGCTGCTGGGCCGTCGCCGCGGCCTGCTGCTGCTGGTGGTCCCCGCCCTGCTGCTGGTCGTCTCGGCCGTCGCGAGCGTCTCCAGCGCCGACCCGCACGACACGGCCGACAACATCATCGGCGCCCTCGGCCTCGGCACCCTGGTCCCGATCCTCGGGCTGGTGGTCGGCACCGGGGTGATCGCCAACGAGATCGACGACGGCTCGATCGTCTACCTGCTCGCCAAGCCGCTGCCCCGGTGGCGGATCGTCACCACCAAACTGGTCGTCGCGATCGGCGTCACCTGGCTGTTCTCGGTCGTCCCGACGCTGCTGGCCGGGCTGCTGCTGGTCGGCACCCAGGACGGCGTGGCGCTCGGCTACACCGTGGCGGTGCTGGTCGCCGGGGCCGTGTACAGCGCGGTGTTCCTGCTGCTCGGCGTGGTCACCCGGCACGCCGTGGTGGCCGGGCTGGCGTACGCCCTGATCTGGGAGTCGACGATCGGGAACTTCGTCGAGGGCGCCCGGACGCTGAGCGTCCAGCAGTGGGGCCGCTCGGTGGCCGAGGCGGTCGCCGGACAGAACGCGATCAGTTCCGACGTCTCGCTCGGCGCGGCCGTACCGCTGCTGCTGGTGGTCACCGTCGCGGCGACGGTGTTCGCCTCGGTGAAGCTGGCCGGGATGACGCTCGCCGGCGAGGAGTGAGCCCGGTGGGGCGCTGAACCCGGTCGGGCGCTGAACTCGGTGCGGCGCGCCCGCTACCGGGCGCCCGGTACGTCAGTGGGCCCCGGACACCCTCAGGTGTCCGGGGCCCACTGACGTACCGCTCGGAGGTTCAGAGCGTCCGGTTGCGGCCCGCGCCCCAGCCGGCCGCGCCGACCACCACGACCAGCACCAGCATCAGCACCAGCGGGGTCTCCCAGCCGCCGGTCAGCTGGCGCAGCGCGCCCGCGCCGACCGGGCCGGCCGCCGCGACCAGGTACCCGATCGCCTGCGACATCCCGCTCAGCTGGGCGGCACCCGCCGCGGTGCGGGTGCGCAGCACGATGAACGCCAGGCCCAGGCCCAGCGAACCGCCCTGGGCCACACCCAGGATGGTCGCCGACACCCACGCCGCGGACACCGGCGCGACCAGCAGCAGGGCGATGCCCGTCCCGTTCAGGGCGACCATGGCCGCCGCCAGCGCGCGCTGGCTGGTCATCCGGCCGGCCATCAGCGGCACCAGGAAGGCGCCCGCCACCTGCACCAGGTTGGAGAAGGCGAAGACCAGACCGGCCTGCCCGCGGTCCATGCCGTGCTCGGCCAGGATGGTCGGCATCCAGGCGACCAGGGTGTACACCAGCAGCGACGAGATGCCCATGAAGAGGCTGATCTGCCAGGCCAGCGGGGACTTCCAGATGCCCTCGATCGGCTTGGCCGCCGCGCTGGCCGCGGCCGGCGTCCCCTGCTGCTCCCGCTGCCGCTCCTGGCGGGCGCGCAGCACCTGCGGCAGCCAGGCCACCGCCGCGATCAGCGCGAGCAGCGACCAGGCGCCGAGCGAGGCCCGCCAGCCGCCGCCGAGCGCGTGCTCCAGCGGGACGGAGGTGCCGGCCGCGATCGTGGCGCCGACCAGCATGGTGGTCGAGTAGACGCCGGTCATGGCGGCCGCGCGGTCCGGGAACTCGCGCTTGACCAGGCCGGGCATCGACACGTTCAGCACCGCGATGGCCACGCCGATGACCACGCAGCCCGCGTACAGGGCCGCCACCGAGGGCAGCACCCGCAGCAGCACGCCCGCGCCGAGCACCAGCACCGCGCCGAGCACCACCCGCTCGGCGCCGAAGCGGCGGGTCAGCCGGGGGGTGAGCGGGGCGCCGACGCCCTGGAAGAGCACCGGGACGGTGGTGATCAGCCCGCCCACGGTGGCGGACAGGCCGAAGGTCTGCCGGATCTCGCCGACCATCGGGGAGACCGCCGCCAGGCAGGCGCGCATGTTCAGCGCGACCAGCACGATGCCGGTCAGCAGCAGGAGCGGATGGGCCAGCCGGGCGCGGACGGGGACCGGGGCGGGAGTGGTGACAACCGGCTGCTGGGCACGGGTGACGGCCATGGATGTGCTGTTCTTTCGTGGATGTGCGTGGAAGCGGACGGTGGAAGGGGAGGCTCGCGCCGTCCTACTTCCGGGCCGCGATGGCCGCGAGCAGCTGCTCGACGGCCGCGGTCGGGCCGGCGAGCAGCGCACGACACGCCGCCTCGGCCCGGTCCGGGTCACCGCTCTCGATCGCGTCGACCAGGGCCTCGTGGGTCGCCACGACCGCCTCGGGCATGTCGTGGTCGCCGAAGGCGGAGGTCATCGCCTCGCGGACGGAGGCACCGAAGTAGCGGTACACCTCGGCCAGCGCGGGGTTGTGCGCGGCCTCGACGACGGCGGTGTGGAACTCCAGGTCGTGCTCGACGGTCGCCTCGCGGCTCGCCCGCTCGGGGTGCTTCGCGAACACCTCGGCCTCACGGGCCAGGGCCGCGCGCATCCGCCGGACGTCCTCGGGGGTGTGCCGCAGGGCGGCCAGCCGGGCGCCCTCGGTCTCCAGCGCCGCACGGACCTCCAGGACGTCCCGGATGCCGGAGCGCTGGACGCCGCGCAGCACGGACGCCGGATCGCTGGTGGAGCGGACGAACGTGCCCTCGCCCTGTCGGGAGACCAGCATCCCGGCGTGCACCAGCACCCGGATCGCCTCCCGGACGGTGTTCCGTCCGACGCCCAGCTGCTCGGCCAGCTCGTGCTCGGTGGGGATCCGCGACCCGACCGGCCACGTCCCACCCGCGAGCTGCTCCCGCAGCTGCTCGATCGCGGTGTCCACCAGGGAACGCCGCCCGGCCGCCTGCAGACCGCCGCTCATGCCGGACCTCCCTTCCACCGCGTTTCGCCACCATCGGTCGTCGGTCATCCTACAACCGCTTGCCCGGTCATCCTACAACTCCCCGGAGCCGTGCCGGGCGCCGAGTCGGGCCGAGTCGGGTCGAGCCGGGGCCGAGCCGGGCGCCGCGGAGCGCGCCGGTCGCGCGCCCTGGCGGACCGGATCCGGCGCGCCAGTGGATTCGCCACCTGATGTCAGGTCAGGTTTCGTCGTGGAACGGGTAGTTACGTCACACGAACCCTCACCGAAGGGTGGTCGATCATGAGCACCTTCGACACGTGGACCTGTCCGACCTGCGGGCTGGTGAACCCTCCGGGAGTGCCCTGCGCGGGGTGCCGCGCGGACCCCGACCCGGCCACGGCCTTCCACCGGGCCCCCACCGGCACCTGGAAGAGCCCCGCACCGGCACCTGCCCAGGCCCGCCCCGCCTCTCACCCGACCCCCACCCAGGCCCGCCCGGCCTCTCACCCGACCCCCGCCGGTGCCGCCGGCGGCCGTACGCCGACCCTCGGCCCGGGCGGCCCGGCGCCCCGGCCGGGACCGCCGCCGCGCGCCTCGGACGCCACGCGCTACCTGTGCGCGGCCGTGCAGATGGACAGCGTCCTCGCCCACCGTGCGATCGCCACCGTCCTCGACGAGCCGCGCCGGGCCGTCGCCTCCTCGCCCGACGTCGACCTGGCCTGCGTGCTGCGCTACGCCGTCGCCGCCCGTACCCGGCACACCACCACCAAGGTGCTGCTCACCCTGATCGCGGCCTGCATCGTCGCCTCGTTCTTCCTCCGCCCCTTCGAGCGGACGGACGCGCCCGCCCCCGTCCCCGGCTACCCCGGCGGCTACGCCGTCCCCCAGCCGGACCCCTCGCTGCTCCCGTTCGACCTGCCGGTCGTCCTGGTCCCGCTCCTGGTGGTGGCCTGGGCCGTCGTGCTCATCGAGCAGCTCACCGCCTACTTCGGCGTGATCAGGCCCAGGCTGAGCCGCGCCGCGTTCGACCCCGCGCAGGCGCCGGTCGCCGCCAGGCCCAAGGAGGAGGCGCAGCTGCGCGAACTGGCCGGACTGGACCACAAGGGCAACGTCACGATCTTCTCCGGCTTCGAGCCCTTCCTCGGGTACGGCCGGCTGCTCAACACCTGGAACTTCACCATCCCGGTGGACCGGCCCGGTGAGCACGCCGACCGCGTCCTGCCGTTCTCCATCGCCGAGCTGACCGCCGAGATCACCAGGGCGGTGGAGTCGCTCGGACTGCCCGGGGTCGAGGTCCGCGAGCGGATCTTCGTCAGCGGCGCCGACCTGTCGCTGGGCCTGGACCCGGCCGTCCGCGGCTTCCTGCTCCCCTGGCCGACCAAGCGGCCGGCCCCGGAGCTGCCCGCCGCCCTCGTCGACCGGCTGCGGGAGGACGGCGCCGCCCGGGCCCGGCCCTACCTGGTCACGACGGTGTCCGGCTGGGGCAGCGAGGTGGTGACCACCAGCACCGTCCGGTTCGGCCTCAGCCCCGCCAAGGACCTGCTCTTCGTCGAGGGCGCCTCCTCGATGCTCCCCCCGGTCAAGGCGGCCTACCACCTGGTCGACCACCTGCTCGACCGGCCGACCTGGCGCCAACTGACCGCCCTGGCCCGGACGTCCCTCACCAGCATGCCCGGCAGGCTGGTGCGCGGCACCGGCTACGTGCTGGCCCTGCCCTTCGCGGCCTTCCGGGCCCGGCTCACGGACGGCGACCAGCTGCGCCAGATCCGGCACAGCGCCTTCAACTACGGCTCCATGACCAGCATCCGGCAGCTGGCGGCCGACTCGAGGTTCCACCGCTACTACCAGCAGATCGACCACCAGATGTACACCAAGGTCGTCGAGCGGCGGATCCTGGACGCCCTGATCGACTTCCTGGAGGACCACCAGGTCGACATCTCCGAACTGCGCGAACGCCAGAGCGTCATCTACAACGGGGGCATCTTCACCTCCGGCAACGCCAGGATCAGCTTCGTCAACTCCCCGGTCGCGGCCGGGGCGGGCAGCCGGGTGCGTGCCATGTTCACGCCCCGCGGTCCCGAAGGAGGGAAGGCCAAGTCATGAGCGAGGACCGGAACACCTCCGGCGGGTTCCACATCAGCGGCCACGCCACCGTCCACTTCACCGACTCGCCCGTGGCGGCGGGCCGGAACTCCTCGGTCACGGTCAACTCCGGTGCGGGGGAGGTCGACGAGGAGGCGCTCGCCCGGCGGGTGCTCGCGCTCGCCGACCGGCTGCGCCAGGACGGCGAACCGGACAGCAGCCAGGCGCAGGCCGCCGAGGACCTCGAGGCCGAGGTCGCCTCCCCGGCCCGGCGCTGGGACCAGGTGCTGCGCTTCCTCGCCCGGGCCAGGGCCGGCGTCGTCGCCACCACGGCGGTGGCCGCCGAGATCCAGAGCCTGGACGAGGCGGTCCGCTCGCTGCTCCCGTAGCCGCTCCGTCGGCCGGTCGACGCGGGAAGTCGGCCGGCCGCGCAAGGAAGAGGTCCACCCGACAAGAAGGGGGAGTGCGGTGGCCGAGACCAAGGGTGTCCTGCTGCCCGCCTACGTACTGGCCGACGAGTCGGCCTCGATGGAACCGTACCTGGCCGAACTCTCCGGCGGCCTGGTCTCGTTGTGCGAGGGGCTGCGGGCCGAGCCGATGATCGCCGCGAAACTGCGGCTGGCCGTCCTCGGCTTCTCCGACGACGTGCGGATCCGCCTCGCGGTGACCGACATGCGGACCGAGACCAGGCTGCCCCAGGTGGTCATCCGCGGACTGACCGTCTACCGGGCGGTCTTCGAGGACCTGCTGGACCGCATCCCCGAGGACGTCCGGTGGCTGCGCGGCCAGGGGTACAAGGTGCACCGCCCGGTGGTGTTCCTGCTCAGCGACGGCCAGCCGACCGACGGCGAGGAGTGGCGGGACGCGCACGCCCTCCTCACCGACCGGCAGCGGACCCCGACCGCCCCCAACATCATCGCCTGCGGCATCGGCGAGGCCGAGCCCAGGACCATGCTCGCGGTGGCGACCCGCCCGGAGTTCGCCTTCGTGGCCCGGTCCGGCATCGACCTCGGCCGGGCCATCGGCGAGTTCTTCCACGCGCTCACCACCAGCCTGGTCGCCTCCGGCCAGGCCCTGGGCTCCGCCAACCCCCACCTCGTGGTCAACCGGCCCGACCAGTTCGTCCTCGCCATCGACGAGGTCGGGCAGTGACCCGGCGCGGTCCCGGCCCGGAGCGGGCGCCCGGCCCGGAGCAGGGGCCCGGCCCGGCCGCCGCCGTCCCCTGGGAGCGGATCGCCGTGGGCACGCCCGGGATCGAGTTCGAACCGAGGCCGCCGCGCCAGCCCGCCTACGACTTCCCCGACACCGAGTGCGACGGCTGGTCCACCGAAGCGCTGGCCGTGCGCTTCGCCTCCGTCCGCGGCGCCAAGCACCGCTACTACGGCCGTCCGCGCCAGGACGCCGCGCGCGCCGCCCTGCACCAGCCCACCGGCGCGGTCGCCTTCGCCGTCGCCGACGGCGTCTCGGCCGCGACCACCGCCGAACTCGGCGCCATCGAGGCCTGCAGGGCCGCCCTCGCCCGCACGCTCCACCTGCTCTCCGCGAGCCCGGGCCCGGTGGACTTCCCTGACGTCGCCCGGCACGCCGCCCGACGGCTCCGGCAGGTCGCCCGCTGGCGGCTGGGCGGCGGGGAACCGGACCCGGCCGAGGTCTCCCGGCTGTACGCGACCACCCTGGTCACCGGCGTGGTCCGCCCCGACCCGGCCGGCCCCGTCGTCGAGCTCTGCCGGATCGGCGACTCCGGCGCCTGGCTGCTCGACCTCCCGCACGGCCGCTACCACCCGCTCTTCGACCCGAAGTCCGCCGGCGACACCCCGCTGATCGGCACCGAGGTGGCCCCGCTGCCCACCGTGCCCGACCCGATCGAGCGCACCAGGGTCCGGCTCACCCCGCAACTCGCCCTGCTGATCGGCACCGACGGCTTCGGCGACCCGCTGGGCGACGGGGACGGCCGGGTCGGCGCCCTGTTCGCGGACGCCCTCGCCGAGCCGCCCGCCCCGCTCTGGCTCGCCCACCTGCTCGACTTCTCCCGCGAGACCTTCGACGACGACCGGACCCTCCTGGTCGTCTGGCCGCACGCCGCCGGGGAGGGGCGATGACGGACGACCGATCCGTCAGGACCGTCGACCACGACGACCTGGTCCTGGTCCGCCGCCTCGGGCAGGGCGGCCAGGGCACCGTCCACGAGGTGGCCGACCGGGCCGACGGCCACGCCGTCGCCTACAAGGAGTACCGCCCTGAGACCCTCCCCGGGCTCGACGCCGACGCGCTGGCCGCGATGGTGGCCCTGCTCGCCGAACTCGACCCGGCCGAGGCCCGCTGGCTCCTCGACAGGGCCGCCTGGCCCACCGCCCTGGTCCGGCAGCGGGGCCGCACCTGCGGCTTCCTGATGGGGGCCGCCCCCGAACGCTTCCACTTCGACCTGCAGGCCCTCGGCGGTGCCACCGCGCCCACCAGACGGCCGGCCACCCTGGAGTTCCTGCTCAACGACGACGACTACGTCGCCCGGGTCGGCCTCACCGTCAGCGACCGCGACCGCCTGAGACTGCTCGCCGACCTCGCCACCACCCTGTCCCGGCTGCACGGCCTCGGCATCGCGGTCGGCGACCTGTCCCCGAAGAACCTGCTCTTCGCCACCGGAGCCGACGGCGGCCGGCCCGCCTGCTTCCTCATCGACTGCGACGCCGTGCGGCTGCGCGGCGCCACCGTCCTGCCCCAGGTCGAGACCCCGGACTGGCAGCTCCCGCACGGCGAGGAGCGCGGGACGGCGGCGGGCGACGCCCACAAGCTGGCGCTGCTCGCCGTACGGCTCTTCGCGCGCGACCAGAGCGCCGTCGACCCGGCCGCGCTGACCGCGCTCAGCCCCGCCCTCGGCGAGCTCGCCCGGGCCGGACTCGACCCGGACCCCGCCCGCCGGCCCGCCCCGGCGCTCTGGGCGGAGCACCTCACGGCGGCCGCCGCCACCGCCTCCACCACCCCGGCGGCTCCGTCCGTCCCGTCCATCTCCTCGGCCCCGTCGGCTCCGTCCGTCCCGTCCATCTCCTCGGCCCCGTCGGCTCCGTCCGCCGCCGTCCGTACGGTGAGAGCCCCGGGCGCGAGCCCGGGCGCGCCGCCGCCGACCAGGACGCCGTACGCCGCCGGCATCGGCGTCGCCGCGGTCGTCGCGGCGGTCATCCTGGCGACCGTGCTGGCGGTCGCCCACAACAGGTCCGGCTCCGCGACGGCGGACTCCGGACCCACGTACACGCCCGCACCCGCCTACACGCCGACGTACACGCCCACGCGCACCTACACACCCACCTACCGGCCCAGCACCCCCGTCTTCGACCCCGCCTCGCTCGACGACGCCCGGACCGACCGCACCCCGCTGACCCCCGCCGGTCTGCTCCCCGAGGCGTTCACCGACTCCGACGGGGTGCGCTACCGAAAGACCAGCCGCTCGCCGCAGAGTTGCGTGACGTCCGGCATGAGCGACAACGTCCAGACCGTGCTGCGCAACGGCGGCTGCGTGAACCAGGTCGTCGGGACGTACAACGACCCCGAGGACAGCATGATGGTGATCATCATGGTCGAGCCGATGATGGACGCCCGGACCGCCGAGGCGGCCTACAACACCCTCTCCAACGCGTACGCCGGTGACTGGGGCTTCTGGTGCCCGTCCACCGGAAGCGGTTCCGAGCTGTGCGACAAGAACGTCAGGAAGGCCCTGCGGAACGGCTGGACCGGCCGGAAGCACCGGTACCTGGTCCACACCGTGGCGCTGTTCATCAACCTGAGCTCCGACAGCAGCCTGGACCCGCGGGCGAGCGAGGCGGCTCACGCGGCGTACAAGGCTGCCGGTCCGGTCAACTACTGGGGGTAGAGGCGCTCCAGGACCTCGGCGACGCCGTCCTCGTCGTTGCTGGCGGTGACGGCGTCGGCGACGGCGAGGAGTTCCTCGTGGGCGTTGGCCATGGCGACGCCGTGGGCGGCCCAGCCGAACATCGGGACGTCGTTGGGCATGTCGCCGAAGGCGATGGTGTCGGCGGCGCGGACGCCCAGGCGGCGGGCGGCGACGGCCAGGCCGGTGGCCTTGGACAGGCCGAGCGGGAGCAGTTCGACCACGCCGGCGCCGGCCATCACCACGCCGACCAGGTCGCCGGCGGCGCGGCGGGCGGCCTCGGCGAGGGCGTCGTCGGTCAGGGCGTGGTGCTGGATGTACAGCTTGCTGAGCGGGGCGTCGAGCAGCCCGCCGCGCTCGACCCGGACGACCGGCAGGTCGGAGCCGATCAGCAGTTCGTAGCCGGGGCCGGCCAGCACCTGGCCGTCGAGGCCGTCCTGGTTGGCGGCGATGGCCAGCGGGCCGGTCTCGGCCTCGATCTTCTCGATCGCCACCGCGGCGAGCCGCCGGTCCAGGGTGAGCGAGGTGAGCAGCTTGTGCGCGCCGGCGTCGTACACCTGGGCGCCCTGGCCGCAGACCGCTATCCCGGTGTAGCCGATCTCGTCGAAGACCGGGCGGGCCCAGACCGCCGAGCGCCCGGTGACGATGATGTGCAGCGCGCCCGCGCCGGTGGCCGCGGCCAGGGCGGCGCGGGTGCGCTCGGAGACGGTCTCCCCGCTGGTGAGCAGGGTGCCGTCGAGGTCGGTGGCGACCAGCCGGTAGGGCAGGTCGCCACCGCCGTCGGCTCCGGGAGAGGCGGGGCTGGGGCTGGTGGTGCTCATGGGCCGTGCGTCTCCCGGGAGTAGCGGGTGGTGCTGGGTGGTGCGGACCGGGCTACTTGACCGGCTCGAGGACGGTCCGCCCGCCGAGGAACGGCCGCAGCGCCTCCGGCACGACGACGGAGCCGTCGGCCTGCTGGTGGTTCTCCAGGATCGCCACGATGGTGCGCGGGATGGCGACCAGGGTGCCGTTCAGGGTGGCCAGCGGGCGGGTCTTGCCCTCCTCGCGCATCCGGATGGAGAGCCGGCGGGCCTGGTACTCGGTGGTGTTGGAGGTCGAGGTGACCTCGCGGTACTTGCCCTGGGTGGGGATCCACGCCTCGATGTCGAACTTGCGCGCGGCCGAGGCGCCGAGGTCGCCGGAGGCGACGTCGATCACCCGGTAGGGCAGTTCGAGGGCGTTGAGGAAGTCCTTCTCCCACTGGAGCAGGCGGCGGTGCTCGTTCTCCGCGTCCTCCGGAGTGGTGTAGACGAACATCTCCACCTTCTCGAACTGGTGGACGCGGATGATGCCGCGGGTGTCCTTGCCGTAGGTGCCGGCCTCGCGGCGGAAGCAGGACGAGTAGCCGGCGTAGCGCAGCGGCAGCTTGTCGGCGTCGAGGATCTCGTCCATGTGGTACGCCGCGAGCGGGACCTCGCTGGTGCCGACCAGGTACCGGTCGTCCTCGGCGAGGTGGTACACGTTCTCGGCGGCCTGACCGAGGAAGCCGGTGCCGTCCATGGCGGCCGGGCGGACCAGGGTCGGGGTGATCATCGGGGTGAAGCCGGCCGCGGTGGCCTGGGCGATCGCCATGTTGACCAGGGCGAGCTCCAGCAGCGCGCCGACGCCGGTCAGGTAGTAGGAGCGGGCACCGGCGACCTTGGCGCCGCGCTCGGTGTCGATCGCGCCGAGGATCTGGCCGAGCTCGACGTGGTCACGGGGCTCGAAGCCCTCGGCGGCGAAGTCGCGCGGGGTGCCGATCTCCTCCAGGGTGACGAAGTCCTCCTCGCCGCCGACCGGGGCGGCCGGGTCGATGAGGTTCGCCAGGGAGCGGAGCAGGCGGTCGGCCTCCTCCTTGGCCGCGCTCTGCTCGGCGTCGGCGGCCTTGACCTCGGCGGCCAGGTCCTTGGTGCGCTGGAGCAGCGCGGCCTTCTCGTCGCCCTTGGCCTGGGCGACCTGCTTGCCGAGCACCCGCTGCTCGTTGCGCAGTTCGTCGAAGCGGCTGCCCGAGGACCGGCGCCGCTCGTCGGCGGAGAGGAGGGCGTCGACCAGGTCGACGTCCTCGCCACGGACGCGCTGCGAGGCGCGCACTCGGTCAGGGTCCTCACGGAGCAGGCGAAGGTCAATCACAGGCCCAAGCGTACCGGGAGACCGTTCCTCCACCGGTACGGCTTTTCCCCTGGGGATAACTCGCCCTCACCTGTGGATAACTTCCGTGGGGAACTCTCCGGCGGCGGGTTATCCACAGGCCGGACCCCGAACCTGTGGATCAAAGGGGAGGATTGCCTTCCGCGTGAACGAACCAGGGAATTGAGGTTTCAAACCTCAATCAACCTTCTCGGGTGAGGGAATTGAACCACTCGGACGGGTGATTTGCTGGCAACCGGGTGACTCTGGTCCGATTGATCATCTCTGCCACGCAAACCGATGGTCCGACCGGATCCGGGCAATGGCTATACCGGTTTGTCGACTCGCCCCCAGCCCTGTGGATAACTCCGGGCTGTGGACAGTAGGGGACCCCTGTGGACAGCGGGCGCCGACCGGGGGTCGCCTGGGGACGACGGGTGGAGTCGTCCGCCCCGCCCGATCGACCCGCTCCGAAACGGTCGGAAAAGGTCGGAAAGACAAAAGATGTAACCAGGATGTCCGGAGGGCGACGGAACACGCGCCCGGACTCAGATGTCCCCGCGGCCGTCGAGCGCGCGGGAGAGCCAGTCCGCCGCCGAGGTGAAATCCTCGTCCGAGGTCCCCGGCCGCCGCTGGGTGGACGCCTGCCGGTCGGCGCGCGGATAGGAGCCGAGGTACCGCACCTTCGGGCAGGTCCGCTTGAGCCCCATCATCGCCTCGCTCACCCGGCGCTCGGACAGGTGGCCCTCGCAGTCGATCAGGAAGCAGTAGCTGCCCATGCCCTCGCCGGTCGGGCGGGACTCGATCCGCATCAGGTTGACCCCGCGCACCGCGAACTCCTGCAGCAGCTCCAGCAGCGCACCCGGGTGGTCGTCCGGCAGCCAGACCACCATCGAGGTCTTGTCCGCGCCGGTCGGCGAGGAGACCCGCCCGGGGCGGCCGACCAGCACGAACCGGGTGGCCGCGCTCTTCGCGTCCGCGATCTCCTTGACCAGCGGCTCCAGCCCGTAGATCGGCGCCGCGAACTCGCCCGCGAACGCGCCGTCGTAGCGGCCCTCGGCGACCAGCCGGGCGCCGTCCGCGTTGGAGGCGGCCGACTCCCACGTCGCCTCCGGCAGGTTGGCCGCCAGCCAGCGCCGCACCTGCGGCTGGGCCACCGGGTGGCTGGTCACCGTCTTGACCCCGGACAGCTCGGTGCCCGGCCGCACCAGCAGCGCGAAGGCGATCGGCAGCAGCACCTCACGGTAGATCATCAGCGGTGCGCCGGAGGCCAGTTCGTCGTTGGTCGCGGTGACCGCGCCCTCCACCGAGTTCTCGATCGGGACGAACGCCCCGGCCGCCTCCCCGCCGCGCACCGCGTCCAGCGCCAGTGCCACCGAGGACAGCGGGACCAGCTCCCGGGTCGCCGCCTCCGGCAGGGTGTGCAGGGCCGCCTCGGTGAACGTGCCGGCCGGTCCGAGGTAGGTGTAGCGGGTGGCCGACATGACGCCTCCGGGGATCTCGGTGCTGCACGGTCAGGGTGTGCCGAAGCAGTCACCATAACGATTCCGCGGCCCCGGCAGGAAAGCGTTCCAGTGGCCGGGACCGCGGCGGTGGACCGGGTGGACCAGGGGGAACTACCCCTCCAACAACTGCTGGCCGAGGTAGCCTCCGGGCGGCGGGCCCGGAGGCAGCGCGTACAGGCCGCTCGCCTCGTGCCGCAGGAAGCGGGAGAGGCCGTCGCCCCGGGAGAGCTTGCGCTGCACCGGGGTGAACCCCTTGCGCGGGTCGGCCTGGAAGGCGAGGAAGAGCAGCCCGGCGTCCGGCGAGCCGTCCGGCAGCAGCCCGTCGTGGTACGAGAAGCCGCGCCGCAGCATCGCCGCGCCGCCGTTGGCCGCCGGGGCGGCGACCCGGATGTGCGCGTCGGCGGGGATCGCCAGGGTGCCGTCCGGGCCCTGCGCGGTGAGGTCGACCGGGGCGTGCTCACCGGCCCCGGCGGGCGCGCCGAGCGGGGCGCCGTCCGACTTGCGCCGTCCGATCACCCGCTCCTGGCGGTCCACCGGCAGCGCCTCCCAGTGGTCCAGCAGCATCCGGATGCGCCGGAACACCAGGTACGAGCCGCCGGCCAGCCAGGCCGGGTGGTCGCCGCCGGCGGCGCAGAACACCTTGGCGGCGAAGCCCTCCTCGTCCGGCCGGGGGTTGTTGGTGCCGTCGACCTGTCCCATCAGGTTGCGTCCGGTCACCGGCCGCGCGGCGGCGCCGGGGGTGCGGGCGAAGCCGGCCGACTGCCAGCGCAGCGCCGCCGTCCCGGCCGCCAGCCGCTGGAGCACCCGGAGGGTGTGCACCGCGACCAGGGCGTCGTCCGCGCCGATCTGGACGAACAGGTCGCCGTCGCCGCGGGCCGCGTCGAGCGCGTCGCCGGGGAAGGCGGGCAGCGGTTCGAGCCCGGGCGGGCGGCGGTCGGCCAGCCCGGCCTTGTCGAACAGCGCGGCGCCGAAGCCGACCGTGACGGTGAGCGAGCAGGGCCCGGCGTCCAGTGCGACCTGGCCGTCGAACTCCTCGGCAGGCTCTCCGGCGGTCAGCCGCTCGGCCGCCCTCGTCCAGCGCTGCAGCAGGGTGCGCAGCCCGTCCCGGCCGACGCCCTCGGCCAGGTCGAAGGCGGCCAGCTGGACCCTGGCCTGCGCCGGGTCGGTGATCCCGGCCTGGTGCTCGCCGCGGAACGGCACCCTGGCCGCGCCCAGCGCCCCGCCGGACGGGCCCGACGCGACGGCCGTCCCGCCGCCCCGCCCGTCCAGGGCGACCGCCCCGGCGACGCCCGCGCCGGCGCCGGCCAGCAGCCCGGCCCCGGCGGTGCCGAGCAGCGCCCGCCGGGTGAAGTCCGCGGGCCCCGCCGACCCCGCCGGCCCGTTCGAAGCCGGCCCGTTCGAAGCCGACTCGTGCGCCGTCGGGCCGTCCGCCGTCGGGCCGTCCGCCGTCGGGCCGTCCGCCGTCGGGCCGTCCGCCGTCGGGCCGTGCTCCGTGGAAACGTCCGTCACCCCGCTCACCCGATCTTGAACTGCTGGGTCGGGGTGGTCTGGTCGATGTCGGAGGAGCGGACCTGCACCGACACCACCCAGTTGCCCGCCAGCGGCAGCTGCGCGATGCCGGTCCAGCGGCCGGTGCCCTCCTGGGTGAGCTGGACCGGCAGCGGGCCGAGGTCGCGGTCCGGCAGGGTGAAGGCGAGCTGCACCTCGGGAACGTCCACCGGTTGGCCGTCCGCGCCGTCCAGCGCGAGCTGTACCTCGTTCGGACCGGTCCGGGCCGGGTTGAGGCTGACGGTCGCGGTGCCCTTGGCGTTCGGCGTCCGACCCTTGGTGTCGTACGGGAGCTTGAGCTCGACGGTGCGGCCCGGCTCGGTCTGCGCCGCCGCCCCGGGCCCGCCGGCCACCGAAGCGCCGGCCGCCCGGGCCTTGATCTCGTCCGCGACCCGTCCGGGCGGGGAGTTGGTGAGCATCGTGGTGACCACCAGCACCGCCACCGCGACCAGCGCCTCGACCAGCACCGAGCGGCGCAGCCCGGCCCGGGTCGGGGTCAGCCCGCGGTCGCGTCCGGCGCTCTGCCGGGCGGCCAGCTGGCGCTCCAGCTGCGCCTGCCGGACCGGGTCCTCGCCGTGCGCCGCCACGGCGACCGGCTCCGGCAGTTCGACCGGCGCGACCTCCTGCGCCTCGGCCGGGGCCGAGCGCAGCCTGGCCAGCCAGGTGCGGGACATCCAGGCGACGCCGAGCATCGCGACCACGCAGCCGCTCTTCACCAGCAGCAGCCGCCCGTACTCGGTGCCGGTCAGCGCGCTCCAGCTGCCCAGGCCCCGCCAGGACTGGTAGATCCCGGTCACGGCCAGCACGGCCACCGAGCCGAAGGCGATCTTCGAGAAGCGGTCCACCACCTCGACGCCGACGCCCTCGCGCAGCGCGACCAGCAGCGCGGCCAGCCCGCCCAGCCAGAGCGCCATGGCGATCAGGTGCAGGACGCCGAGCGGCAGCGCCAGCCAGACCTGGATGCCCACCGAGGCGTGGTCGGCGCCGACCCAGGTCGCCGCGAGGGCGACCGCCAGCACCAGTCCGGCCACGCCGAGGCCCAGCCGGACCTCGCGCTGCGGCCGTTCGGCGGCCCGGCGCTCCAGCTCGCGCAGCTCGGCGGCCTCGGCGTCGTCCTCGGCGGCGGCGGAGCCCTCGGCGGCGGATCCGTCCCCGTCCTCGTCCCGCGGCTTGGGCACGACCGGCCGCGGCGGCTGCCCCAACTGCCCGACCAGGAGCGACAGGAACACCCCGCCCGCCGCGAGCAGCAGCAGCCGGGCGGCCAGCCCGGTGCCGATCCGCTCGTCCAGCGTGGCGCGCATCAGCGACAGGTCGAAGGCCTGCCCGACCCCGGTGCCGCGCTCGTACGGGCCGCGCAGCATCAGCACCGCGACGGTGGAGACCAGCAGCGCCGTCCAGCCGGTCATCAGCAGCCCCTGCACCCGGCGCCGGGCGGTGCCGGCCGGCCAGCAGATCAGCACGAAGGCGGCGACGCCGACCAGCAGCGCGAAGGCGGTGTACGCGACGGCGCGCCCGGTGCCGTACAGGGCGGCGACCAGGCCGTCGGCCTCGGCGCCCTGGAACGCGGTGGCCGACACCGTGGTGTCCGAGGGGGCGCCGACGGAGAAGGTGAACGCCCCGCCGACCGGGTGCGAGTCGTCCGAGACGGCCCGCCAGGCCACCGTGTACGTGCCGTCGGCGAGCCCGTCCTGCAGCCCGACCCGGGCGGTGTTGCCCTTGCCGTCGGCGTGCGCCGGGTTGCCGGTGTCCACGGCCTTGCCCGCCGGGTCGAGCACCCGCACGGAGTCGCCGGAGAGCGAGACGGACTCGCTGAAGGTCAGCGTCACCGTCCGCGGGGCGGTCGCGACCACCGAGTTCTGCGACGGGTCGGTGGAATCCAGGGTGGCGTGCGCGGAGGCCGGCCCGGCGCCCGCGAGCATCAGCGCGAGCAAAGCGCCGAGCACTCCGAGCACCCCGGCGATCCGGCGGTGGGTGGCCCTCTCCAGGCCGGCCGACTGCATGCTGGCGGTCCCCTTAACTCTGGCCGGGTCGGTAGGTGAGCTCCTTGACCGGCACCTTGACGGAGATGGTGCCGGACTTGGCGAAGGTGAGGTCGAGTTCCAGCTCGTCGCCGAGGGCGGGGGCCTTCTGCCATCCCATGATCATGAGGTGGTTGCCGCCGCGGGCGAGCTGCAGGGCGCCGTGCGCGGGGACGTCCAGGCTGTCCACCTGCTCCATGGTCGACGCGGTGGAGCGGTGCATGGTGACCGACTCGGCGGCCGGGCTGGTCACCTTGAGTAGCTGGTCCTTCCCGCCGTCGTTGCGGACGGTCAGGTAGCCGGCCGCCATGCCGCCGGCCGGCGGCAGCGGGATGTACTCGTCGGCGACGCTGATCCTGGCCGGGCCGGACGAGGCGCCGTCCTGGTCGCCCGTTCCGCACGCGGCCAGGATCACGCCGCCGCCCAGGGCGGTCGCGACGACGGCGCCGAGCAGGGCACTGCGGCGGAACCGGCTGGTGCCGGCCTGGACCGGGCTCACGCCGCGACCCCCTTGGCGAGCAGCGGCAGGTCGTGCTCGTAGGTCTTCTCCTCGGTGCCGCTCATGTAGAGCACGTGCGCCTTGTCGTCCGAGGGGAGGAAGGCCAGCACCTGCGCGCCGTGGGTGGAGGTGACGGTGCCGTCCCCGTTGACCACCGGGTCCTCGATCATGATGCCGAGCGACTTGGCGGCGGTCTTCACCTTGGCCAGGTCCCCGGTGAGGCCTATGAAGTCGCTGCCCATCGAGTCCAGCCAGGTGCGCAGCACCTTGGGGGTGTCGCGCTGCGGGTCGGTGGAGACGAAGACGACGTTGATCTTCTGCCGGTCCTCCGCCGGGAGCGCCTTCATCGCGACGCCGATGTCGCCCATGGTGGTCGGGCAGACGTCAGGGCAGCTGGTGTAGCCGAAGAACAGCAGGGTGGCCTTGCCGTCGGTCTGCCGGCGCAGGTCGAAGGGCTGGCCGGAGGTGTCGGTCAGCTGGAGGTCCGGCTTCTCGAAGTTCTTGGCGAGCTTGGTGCCCTGGTACGGGGTGTCCTCCTTCTGCCGGGTGACCTTGGCGGCGGTGGAGTCCCCGCCGCCGGAGGAGCCGCAGGCGGAGAGGGTCAGGGCGGCGGCCAGCGCGAGGGCGGCCGCGCCGGCCAGGCGGGTGGTGCGGGTGGTGCGGGTGGTGCGGGACATGCGGGTTCCGATCGTGCGCGGTGGACGGCCGGCGGTGCCGCACCCGGTGCGCGGGTGCGGCACCGCCGGCGCGGTGGGTCAGGAGGCGGAGCCGCCGCTCCTGCGGCGCAGGCCGATCACGCCGACGGCGGTGCCGATCACGCCGACCACGATGCCGACCACGCCCAGGGTGCGGGCGGTGGAGTCGCTGGACTTGGCGTCGGCGGGGGCGGCCTGGTCGGAGCTGTCCCCGTGGGCGCCCGCGGCGGGGGTGGCGGTGACACCGTGGCCGTCGCCCCCGGCGGCCTTGGTGAGCTTCAGGACGGGCGCGGGCTTGGCCGGCTCGGGCTGGCCCTCCTTGGACTCGTCGATCCAACGGGCGATGTCGCCGTTGTCGTAGGTCTGGAGGGTCTTGAACTCCATGCTCTCGGTGTCGGTCGGCAGCGGGCCGAGCGAGACCCGGAACTCCTGGAACTGGCCGGGGGCGATCTTGGTGCCGGCGTCGGCGGTCCAGGTGATCTTGGAGACGGCCTCGGTGACGTCGTTGCCGTGCACCTTGATCGGCTTGTCGAGCTTGGCCTTCTCGACGGTGGCGGTCCAGCCCGGCAGCGGCAGGGTCCGGACCGAGGCCAGCGGGTGGTCCAGCGGGAGGTTGACCTCCAGCTTCACGGTGCTCGCGGTGTCGCTCTCGTTCGGCACCCGGAAGTCGACGGCCGTGTAGCCGCCCTGGGTGGCCGAGCCCGGGTTCACGGTGACGTGCGCGAAGGCGGGGCCGGCCAGCGCCACCACGGAGGCGGCGGCGGTGAGGGCGACGGCGGCGAGACGGCGGGTGGGAAGGGAACGCATGATGCGGGTCTCCGATCGGAGCTCGGCGGCGGCCGGAACCGGGCGACGGACGTGAGCCGTGCCGCGGGGCCGCGCGTGGGAGGTGGGGGCAGAGCCTCGGGCCGCCCCGGGGGTCGGGGGAACGGCCGGACGGTGCGCACGCCGCGAACCAGGCCCGCACGGGGCGCCAGGAACGTCGGGTCAGTACGCGAGGGCCCCGCACGGCGGGCCGCGCCGCACCACGCTGTGCCGCAGCACGGCACCCGCCGGGAGCGGGCTCTCCCCGCCCCTGGCACCGAACCGGCGGGCCGGGCCGGCCCCGCCGAACAGACCGCGCAGCAGCGCGGCCACCAGCGCGAACGCCGTGCGCAGCGGCGCCGCCCAGTGCTCCCGGGCAGCCGCGGCGGCCACCCGCAGCAGCCGCCACAGCGCCGCCTCGCCGCGCCGCAGCCACCAGCCCGCGACCAGCGCGGCGCCCAGGTGCCCGACCAGCATCGACGGCGTCATGCCGAACAGCCCGGCCTGCCACCAGGGCGCGGTGGCGAACGCGTGCGGGTCCAGGCCCGCGGAGGAGACCAGCTGCTCCGGGGACGGGCTGCCGGGCAGGCCGACCAGCGTGCCCGGCCTCGCCTCGTTGCAGATCAGCCGGCCGGCCACCTGCGGCACGGTCAGCGGACCGGCACCACCGTGGTGCATGCCGGACATGGCGCCGTCGAAGCCGTGGAAGAGGAAGTGCAGCCCGAGCTGCCCGGCGCCGAGCGCCCCGGCGATGGCCGCCAGCGAACGCTCCCGCCCGCCGCAGACCGCCGCGAACGCCAGCACCGCGGCGAAGCCCAGCGCCAGCGCCGTCGGCGCCACGTTCCCGCCGCCCGCCAGCGAGTGCCCGGCGGCCGCGATCAGGGTGCACACCAGCGCGAACGGGACCGCCCGGGCAAGCCGCAGGTCCCAGGCGGCGGACCCCACCGGCTGAGCCGGTCCGGGGGCGCCCGGGAGCGGGGCGGCGGCGAGGGCAGTCATGGCCGGGCCATCCTCTCATTGCGTACGCCGCTGACACGGGCAGGGTGGGAAATCCCTACGAATGCCCCTTTCGGCCGCGGCGTGCGGAGGGGCGTACGCGTCGCCCGGCACAGACCACGTCCCCCGGTCCATCCGCCGAACGGGCGGTAGCGGGCCCCGGGCACGGTTCACCCGCGAAACGCCCGGAGATACCTAGTTGTATGTGGAGCCGCAGCCAGGAGGGACCTCCCGTGGACATCTGGTGGACTCTGCACCTCAAGCGCGACCCGGCCAGCGTTCCGCTGGCCCGGCGCATCCTGCTCGGTGCGATGGCGACCGCGGGCGTCGACCCGCAGATCGCGGACGACCTCGGCATCGCCCTCACCGAGGCCTGCGCCAACGCCGTCGAGCACGGCGCCACCGGGCGGCCCGACGACGGCTTCCAGGTCACCGCCTCGATCTGCGGCGACCGGCTGCGGATCGAGGTCACCGACTCCGGGCCCGGCCTGCCCACCCCCGCGGTGCCCGCCGCGCCCGCCCGCCGCCCGGCGGCCCCGGCCGAGGCCCGCCCGGCGGCGGCCGGCCGGGCGGCCCGGCGCACCCGCCGCGGCCGCGCCACCGTCCCGGTCCGCGTCCTCGCCGCCCACCGCCCCCGCCGCGACGGCCACCCGTACGACACCCACGTCCTGCCGTTCCGCCCCAGCGCCCCCACGCTGCGCCCGGTCGACCTGGACACCCTCCCCGACCTCACCGCCGAATCCGGCCGGGGCCTCTTCCTCATCCACGCCCTCACCGACCACGTCCAGCTCCGCAACCACCCCCTGCGCGGAGCGATCGTCAGCTTCGACAAGATCCTCAAGTGGCAGGACGACGCCCTCCTGCGCGCGGCGTCCTGAGAACGCGCGGGCGTCGGCGCGGAGCCGGGAGCGCGGCCCCCGGCCTGCGGTTGCCGGGGGTGGGGGCGGGCCGGACGATGGGGGCATGAGGCACCAGATGCGGGCTGAGTACGGCGAGGGCGGTGCGACCGCGGGGGTGCGGCTGTGGCACGTGGTCCGGGGCGAGGAGAGCGTCGCGATGTGCGGGCGCGAACTCGATCCGGGCGCGCGGGTGCGGGAGGCGGTGGACTGGGGGAAGACCCCGGAGCTGTGCTGCCACACCTGCGGGGCGTACTTCCTGCGCGAGGCACCGTACTTGGCGGCCGAACACCACCCGTGAGGCCGGTCGTGTGAGGCCGTCTACTGTGACCGGCATGGAGGAACCCCTTGCCCGGCCGCGGCCGTTGACCGACGAGGCCGCCGGACTGCGCGCCGGTGTGCCCGAACTTCCCGAGTACGTCGACCGGTTGTGCGCGCTGGTCGAGCGGGTGGACCCGATGATCCACGCGTTCGTGCCGGAGCCCGGCCGGTACGGGCGGCTGCGGTCGCAGGCGCGGGAGCTGGCCGAGCGGTACCCGGAGCCGGGCGGGCGGCCGCCGCTGTACGGGGTGGCGGTGGGGGTCAAGGACATCGTGCACGTGGACGGGCTGCCCACGCACGGCGGTTCGGCGCTGCCGCCCGGGGTGCTGGCCGGGCCGCAGGCCGCGGTGGTGGACCGGCTGCGGGTGGCGGGGGCGCTGGTCGCGGGCAAGACGGTGACCGCCGAGTTCGCCGCGAGCGCCCCGGGCCCGACCCGCAACCCGCACCATCCGGGGCACACCCCGGGCGGTTCCAGCAGCGGCTCGGCGGCGGCGGTCGCGGCCGGGCTGGTGCCGCTGGCGATCGGCACCCAGACCGTCGGCTCGGTGGTCCGCCCGGCCGCGTACTGCGGGGTGGTGGGCTTCCGGCCGACGTACGGGCGGATCCCGATCAGCGGGGTGATCCCGAACGCGCCGAGCCTCGACACCCTCGGGACGTTCACCGCCGACCTGGCGGGCGCGGCCCTGGTGGCCCCGCTGCTCTGCGACGGCTGGCGCGCGGAGCCCGCGGCGCCGTCCGCGCCCGTGCTCGGGGTGCCGGAAGGGACGTACCTGGAGCATGCCGAACCGGCCGCGCTGCGCGCGTTCGAGGAGCGACTGGCGCGGCTGGTGCGGGCCGGGTTCACGGTGCGCCGGGTCGAGCTGTTCCCGGACTTCGCCGGGATCACCCGGCAGTTGCAGGCGGTCAACCGCTTCGAGCTGGCCCGTAGCCACGCCGACTGGTTCGCCCGCTTCGGTGGGCTCTACCGGCCGGAGACGGTGGCGAGCATCCGGGCCGGGCAGGGCGTCGCGGCCGAGGACCGGGCAGCCGGGCTGCGGTTCCGGGAGGAGCTGGGCGAGCGGGTTGCCGCGGCGGGTGCGGCGGCCGGGGTGGACCTGTGGCTGGCGCCCTCGGCCACCGGCGGGGCGCCGGAGGGCCTGCACAGCACCGGGGACGCGGTGATGTCGCTGCCGTGGAGCTTCCTCGGGCGGCCGGCGCTCAGCCTGCCGGCCGGGCGGACCGCTCGGGGGCTGCCGCTGGGGCTCCAGGTGGTCGGCGCGGAGGGCGGGGACGAGCGGCTGCTGGCGCAGGCGGCGCTGCTCGAGAGCGTCCTGGCGGAGCGTTAGGGAAGCCGCCGGGGCTGCCTGTTGCCGGGCTGCGCGCTGCCGGGGCTGTGCGCTGTCCCTCAGGAGGTCCGGGAGGCGCCGGTGCCCCCGGTGCCCGCGCGCCGGGCGGTGTCGGGGCCGCGCGGCTCGTCGGGGAAGCGCGGCCCGCCGATCAGGTAGAGCAGGGCGGCGGTCGGGAAGCCGAGCGAGGCGGCCAGCAACACGATGAACTCCCAGAACATCTTCCGCTCCTCGTCAGTCGCGGGCGGCCCGGACACCCGAAGGTGATCCCGGACCCGGCCCGCTCCGATGGGCCGAATCGTCCGGTCACTGTCCGACGGTATGGCCGAACCGCCCCGGCTGCCACCGGGCGCCGTGCCCCGGACCGCGCCACACCGGCGCACGGGGCTGGGCGCGGACCGGGGGCGGCGGCCACACTGTCGGGATGCAGCTACAGCTCGCAGGGGAAGCACGGCGGCCCGACCGCGAGAGCGAGGACTTCGCGGCGGCTTCGCCGGAGGCGCTGGTCCTGCTGGACGGCGCGAGTTCGCCGGCCGGCCTGGAGTCAGGGTGCCGGCACGGGACGGCCTGGTACGTGCGCCGGCTGGGCGTGCACCTGCTCGCCCGGCTCACCGACCGGGCGGACCGCTCGATCGCCGAGTGCCTGGCCGACGCCATCGTGGAGACGGCCGCGCTGCACGGCGGCCGCTGCGACCTGGCCCACCCCAACACCCCCGCCGCGATGGTCGTCGCGGCCCGGCGGCACGGCGAGGCGCTGGAGTACCTGGTGCTCGGCGACTCCCTGCTGGTGCTGGAGTTCAAGGACGGCCCGCCGAGGGTGATCGGGGACAACCAGCGCTTCCCCGGCGGGGAGGAGCTGCGCCGCCAGGTCTGGGAGACCGTCCCCGGCTCGGCCGAGCGGGCCGCACTGCACCTGGAGTACGCGCTGGCCGTGCGCGCCGCCCGCAACCGGGGCAACGGCCCGTGGATCGCCGCCGCCATTCCGCGGGCGGCCGAGCACGCCGAGACCGGCTTCGTGCGGCTGGACCGGCTGCACGCGCTGGCGGCCCTCACCGACGGCGCCTCGCGCTACACCGAGCGCTTCGGTCTCGGCAGTTGGGGCGACGCACTGCGGCTGCTCGCCGAGTCGGGGCCGGGCGAGCTGATCGCCCAGGTCAGGGCGGTGGAGCGGGCGGACGCCGACTGCGCGCGCTGGCCGCGCGGCAAGACGCACGACGACGCCTCGGCCCTCTACGCGGTGCTGTAGCGGGGGACGGCGAGAACGGCGGAGCGGCCGCAGGTGCCACCTGCGGCCGCTCCGCCGTTCCGACTCCGGAGCCTCAGTGGCCGTCGGCGGGGATGGTGCCGAGGCGGCCGGCCTGGAAGTCCTCCATGGCCTGCTGGAGTTCGCGGTGGCTGTTCATGACGAACGGGCCGTAGTGGGCGACGGGTTCGCGGATCGGGAGGCCGCCGAGGAGGACGACCTCGAAGTTGTTGTCGCGGGAGTCCTGCTTCTCGTCGGCGCGCAGGGTGATGGAGTCGCCGTCGCCGTAGACGACGGCCTGGCCGCGGTGGAAGGGGCGGTGCTCGGTGCCGGCCGAGCCGTTGCCGGCGAGGCCGTAGGCGAGGGCGTTGAAGTCGGAGCGCCAGGGCAGGGTGATCTGGGCGCCGGGGTTGATCGAGGCGTGGATCATGGTGATCGGGGTGAAGGTGGTGCCGGGGCCCTGGTGGCCGTCCATCTCGCCGGCGATGACGCGCAGGAGCGCGCCGCCGTCCTCGGTGCTGAGCAGCTTGACGCTGCCGCCGCGGATGTCCTGGTACTTCGGGGTGATCATCTTGTCCGAGGCGGGCAGGTTGACCCACAGCTGGAGGCCGTGGAAGAGGCCGCCGGACTGCACCAGGGACTCCGGCGGGGTCTCGATGTGCAGGAGGCCGGAGCCGGCGGTCATCCACTGGGTGTCGCCGTCGGTGATGGTGCCGCCACCGCCGTGCGAGTCCCGGTGGATGAACGTTCCGTCGATGATGTAGGTGACGGTCTCGAAACCGCGGTGCGGGTGCCAGGGGGTCCCCTTCGGCTCCCCAGCCGCATAATCCACCTCGCCCATCTGGTCCATCATGATGAACGGGTCGAGGTACTTCTGGTTGATCTTGGCGAAGGCGCGGCGGACGGGGAAGCCCTCGCCTTCGAAGCCCTCGGGGGCGGTCGCCACGGTGAGGACCGGCCGGGTGCTCGTGACGGCGGGGTTCGGCGTGGTGACGCGCGGGAGGGTCAGCGGGTTGTCGACGGTCACGGCGGGCATGTCGGCCTCCTTCGGGGGGTGTCTGGCCTACGTGCACGAGGTTAGTTCAATTCTCAACAACAAGCAAGTTGAATGTTGAACTATGTAGTGACGAAGGAGCGCGGGCCCCTCGTCCAGCATGGATCAGCCGTACATCCGGCGCATCGTGAAGTCGACCATCTGCTCGACGGCCTTGGCGTCGAACACCATCCGGTGCTCGCCCTCCATGTCCAGCGCGAAGCCGTAGCCGGTCGGCAGCAGGTCCAGGACCTCGGCGCCGGTGACGGTGAAGTGCTTGGAGTCCTTGCCCGCGTAGCGGCGCAGCTCCTTCAGCGAGCTGAACATCGGGATCACCGGCGTCGGGGTGTTGTGCAGCGCCAGGAAGCCGGGGCGGTCGCCGCGGGGGCAGTGCACCTTCGAGGTGATGAAGATCGCCTGGAAGTCCTCGACCGCCATCGAGCCGGTGGTGAAGGCCCGCACGGCGTCCGCGAGTGAGGGCGGCGAGGGTTCGGGGTACAGGGACTGCTGGGGGGCCTGCGCCTGCCCGCCGTAGGCGTCCGGTCCGGGCATGCCGTTCATGCCCTGCTGCGGTCCCGCCTGCTGCTGGTAGGGGTCGCCCGGGTATGTGTTCTGGTCATATCCGTACACACGGACAGGCTAGCGGTCGCGCACCCTCCTCCGCTGGCGCCGATCCTGACAAGGAGTGGCCGTCCCGGCTGTGGGACGTGACCACGTTCATAGCGGCGGATTCCCCGGCGGGGGCTTGCCCAAGTTACCGCTGGGTAGCATCATGATGCCTACTGGTGGGTACGGGACGCCGGAACGCGGCGGTCTCCCGGAAGCGACGAACCGGAGATAACGGCGATGGGTCACTACAAGTCCAACCTGCGGGACGTGGAGTTCAACCTCTTCGAGGTGTTCGGCCGCGAGCAGGTGTACGGCACCGGACCGTTCGCGGACATGGACGTCGAGACCGCGAAGAACATCCTCAGCGAGATCTCGCGCCTCGCCGAGAACGACTTGGCGGCGTCCTTCGCCGACACCGACCGCAACCCGCCGGTCTTCGACCCGGAGACCAACACCGCGCCGATCCCGGCCGCCTTCAAGAAGAGCTACCAGACCTTCATGGACGCCGAGTGGTGGCGTCTGGGCATCCCGGAGTCGATCGGTGGCCAGGTCACCCCGAACTCGCTGATCTGGGCCTTCGCCGAGCAGATCCTGGGCTCCAACCCGGCCATCTGGATGTACTCCTCCGGCCCGGCCTTCGCCGGCGTCATCGCCGAGGAGGGCACCGAGGAGCAGCTCGAGATCGCCAAGCGGATGACCGACCGCCTGTGGGGCTCCACCATGGTCCTCACCGAGCCCGACGCGGGCTCCGACGTGGGCGCCGGCCGCACCAAGGCGATCCAGCAGGAGGACGGCTCCTGGCACATCGAGGGCGTGAAGCGCTTCATCACCTCGGGCGAGCACGACATGTCCGAGAACATCATCCACATGGTGCTGGCCCGCCCCGAGGGCGGCAAGCCCGGCACCAAGGGCCTGGGCCTGTTCATCGTCCCCAAGTTCGACTTCGACTGGGAGACCGGCGAGCTGGGCGAGCGCAACGGCGTCTACGCCACCAACGTCGAGCACAAGATGGGCCTCAAGGCCTCGAACACCTGCGAGATGACCTTCGGTGCCAAGCACCCGGCCAAGGGCTGGCTGCTCGGCGAGAAGGTCGACGGCATCCGCCAGATGTTCAAGATCATCGAGTTCGCCCGGATGATGGTCGGCACGAAGGCCATCGCCACCCTCTCCACCGGCTACCTGAACGCCCTGGAGTACGCCAAGGAGCGCGTGCAGGGCGCCGACATCTCGCAGTTCCTGGACAAGACCGCTCCGCGCGTCACCATCACCCACCACCCGGACGTGCGCCGCTCGCTGCTGACCCAGAAGGCCTACGCCGAGGGCATGCGCGCGCTGGTGCTGTTCACCGCGTCCACCCAGGACGACATGATGGCCGCCAAGCTGCGCGGCGAGCGCGACGAGGCCGCCGAGCGCCTCAACGACCTGCTGCTGCCGATCGTCAAGGGCTACGGCTCGGAGAAGTCCTACGAGCAGCTCGCCCAGTCCCTGCAGACCTTCGGTGGCTCCGGCTACCTGCAGGAGTACCCGATCGAGCAGTACATCCGGGACGCCAAGATCGACACCCTGTACGAGGGCACCACCGCGATCCAGGGCCAGGACTTCTTCTTCCGCAAGATCGTCAAGGACGGCGGCCAGGCGCTCACCGCGCTGTCCGAGCAGATCCAGAAGTTCATCGGCTCCGCCGCCGGCGGCGACGCCCTGGCCGCCGAGCGCGACCTGCTCGCCAAGGCCGCGGGCGACCTCGAGGCCATCATCGGCAAGCTCCTGGCCGACCTCTCCTCGGTCGAGCAGGACGTCAAGAACATGTACAAGGTGGGCCTCAACACCACCCGCCTGCTGATGGTCTCCGGCGACGTCGTGGTCGGCTGGCTGCTGCTGCGCCAGGCCGCGGTGGCCCTGGCCAAGCTGGAGGCCGGCGCCTCGGAGAAGGACGTCCCCTTCTACCAGGGCAAGGTCGCGGCGGCCCGCTTCTTCGCCAAGAACGTCCTGCCGACCGTCGCCCCGCAGCGCCTGATCGCCGAGGGCGTCGACAACGAGATCATGGAGCTGGCGGAGGAGGCCTTCTGAGCCTCGGTCGCTGACCGGACCGCCTGACACACCCTCACACCGAAGGGCCCGGCTGCCACCGGGCCCTTCGGTGTGTCGGTGCTTCGGCGTCGTGGTGGAGGTGCCGTTGGCGCTTCGGCGTCGTGGTGCCGAGGTGCCGCGGCGTCGAGCTGCTGATGAGCCGTGGCGCCCCGGGGCGGAACCCCCCGGTCGCGCAGGGCGGTACGCGGGCACGTACGGGGCACATCTCGAACGAGGTGTTCCGAATGCCCTGTCTGTGTACGGGCATATGCTCAGGTGCGAAGTCGACCCCCATCCGGCTTCGGCCCTCACTCGACCCAGGAGCAGTATGTCGACCGCCGCCCGCCAGGCATTCTTCGACCGGACGCACAGCGACGACCTGATCGCGTTCCTCGGCACCTCGCCGTCTCCGTACCACGCGGTGGCGAGCGCCGCCGAGCGGTTGGAGAAGGCGGGCTTCCGGCAGGTCGCCGAGACGGACGCGTGGGACACCGCGGCCGGCGGGCGCTACCTGATCCGCGGGGGTGCGCTGATCGCCTGGTACCTGCCGGAGGGAGCGGGCCCCGAGACGCCGTTCCGGATCGTCGGCACCCACACCGACTCGCCCAACCTGCGGGTCAAGCCGGTCCCTGACACCGGTTCGGAGGGCTGGCGGCAGGTCGCCGTGGAGATCTACGGCGGCGTCCCGCTGAACACCTGGCTGGACCGCGACCTCGGCCTGTCCGGCCGGCTCGCGCTCAAGGACGGCACCGTCCGGCTGGTCCAGCTGGACGAGCCGCTGCTGCGCGTGCCGCAGCTCGCCATCCACCTGGACCGCCAGGTCAACGAGGGCATGAAGCTCGACAAGCAGCGCCACCTCACCCCGATCTGGGGCCTCGGCCCGGTCGACGAGGGCGCGCTGATCTCCTACGTCGCCGAGCGGGCCGGCCTGGCCGCCGCCGACGTGGTCGGCTGGGACCTCATGACCCACGACGTCCAGCCCGCCTCCTACCTGGGCCGCGACCGCGAGCTGCTGGCCGCCCCGCGCCTGGACAACCTGCTCTCGGTGCACGCGGCGACCGCCGCGCTCGCCGCGGTCGCCACCGCCGACGGCGCCGCCCGGCTGCCGTACATCCCGGTGCTGGCCGCCTTCGACCACGAGGAGACCGGCAGCGAGTCCGACACCGGCGCGCAGAGCCCGCTGCTCGGCAACGTGCTGGACCGGACGATCCACGCGCGCGGCGGCACCACCGAGGACCGGGCCCGGGCGCTCGCCGGCACCGTCTGCCTCTCCTCGGACATGGGCCACGCCGTCCACCCGAACTACAGCGAGCGGCACGAGCCGGGCCACCACCCGATGCCGAACGGCGGGCCGATCCTCAAGGTCAACGTCAACAACCGCTACGCGACCGACGGCGTCGGCCGGGCGGTGTTCGCGGCCGCCTGTGAGAAGGCGGGCGTGCCGTGGCAGTCCTTCGTCTCCAACAACGCCATGCCCTGCGGGACGACGATCGGCCCGATCACGGCGGCGCGGCTGGGCATCAGGACGGTGGACTGCGGCATCGCGGCGCTCTCCATGCACTCGGCGCGCGAGCTGTGCGGGGCGGAGGACCCGTACCTGCTGGCGAGCGCGCTCAAGGCCTTCCTGGAGGGCTGAGTACGGTTCGCGGAAGCTGAGCACGGTTCGCGGAAGGGGCCCGGCGTTCGTTCGCCGGGCCCCTTCCCGCCTGCTCCGCTCCGTGTGCTCCGGGGGTCTACTCCATCCCGGCCAGGACCAGCGGGAGGCGGCGGGCGCCGTCGGCGACCAGCTTCACCGGCACGCCCCAGTCCTGCTGGTGCACGTGGCAGGCCGGGTACTCGATCTCCGGGTCGTCGTCGCAGGAGGCGGCCATCGCCGAGACGTGCAGCACGCCCTCGGTGACCTCGGCGGAGAGCACCAGCTCGCGGGAGAGGTCGATGTCCGCGCCGGCTCCGGAGACCAGCAGCTCGGGCGGGGTCGCGCTGACCAGCAGCCGGGTGGACGGGCCGTAGCGCTCGTCCAGCTTCTGGCCGTTCGGCGCCTCGAAGACCACGTCCAGCCGGAAGGCGCCCGGGGCGACCTCGGTGGCCGCGCGCTGGGTGCGGTGCGCCACCGACTCGACCCGCACCGCCTCCTCCGGCAGCCGCAGCCTGGTCAGCCGGTGCCGGGCTGACTCGACCACCACCACGTCGCCGTCCACCAGCACCGCGCCCGAGGGCTCGCGCAGGTCGGTGGCCAGCGTTCCGACCTCGCCGCTCGCCGGGTCGTAGCGGCGCAGCGCGTGGTTGTAGGTGTCGGCGACGGCCACCGAGCCGTCCGGCAGCACGGTGACGCCCAGCGGGTGCTGGAACAGCGCCTGGTCGGCCGCGCCGTCGCGGTGGCCGAAGTCGAACAGCCCGGTGCCGACGGCGGTGTGGACCGTTCGTGTTTCACGTGAAACCCAGCGCAGCGCGGAGGTCTCGGAGTCCGCCACCCAGAGCCGCTCACCGTCCGCCGAGACCGCGAGGCCGGAGGGCTGGGCGAACCAGGCCTCGGCGACGGGCCCGTCCACCAGGCCCTCGTTGGTGGTGCCGGCCGCGACCGCGACCGTGCCGGCGGCCGGGTCGTACGACCATAGCTGGTGCACGCCGGCCATCGCGATCCACACCCGGCCGTCGAACCAGGCGACGTCCCACGGCGAGGAGAGGTCCACCTCGCGGGCCGGGCCCTCGGTGGCCGAGCCCTGCCACCACTGCCGGCCGGTGCCGGCCAGGGTGGTCACCAGGCCGTCGGCGAGCCGGACGCCGCGCAGGGCGTGGTTGACGGTGTCGGCGACGATCACGTCGTACTCCGAGCCCTCCGGCAGCAGCGCGAGGCCCTGCGGCTCGCTGAACCGCGGGCCGACGCCGTCCGCGCCGTCGCCGTCCACCAGACCGCGCCGCCCGTCGCCGATCCGGCGCACCACCGTCTCGCCGTCCTCGGCCAGCTCGACCAGCGAGTGGTGGCCGGAGTCGGCGACCAGGAAGTGGCCGTTCGGCAGCCGGAGCGCCTTGCCGGGGAACTTGAGGTCCCCGGCGGTCGGCTCCGGCGCCACGTACGGGCCGTCGCCGCGACGCAGCGTGCCCTTCGCGGCGTGCTCGGCCTCCAGCTCCTCGACCAGCCGGGCGAGCGCGTGGGCGTGGCCCTCGCCGGCGTGCTGGGCGACCACGTAGCCCTCCGGGTCGATCACCACCAGCGTCGGCCAGGCCCGTACGGCGTACTGCTTCCAGGTGGCCAGCGCCGGGTCGTCCAGCACGGGGTGGTGCACCTCGTAGCGGGCGACGGCGTCGACGACGGCCTCGTGGTCGGCCTCGTGCACGAACTTCGGGGAGTGCACCCCGACGATCACCACGGTGTCGCGGTGCTTCTCCTCCAGCTCCCGCAGCTCGTCCAGGACGTGCAGACAGTTGATGCAGCAGAAGGTCCAGAAGTCTAGTACGACACACTTACCTCGCAGGTCGGCAAGCTTGAGTTCCTTGCCGCCTGTGTTGAGCCATCCACCAGCGCCGACCAGCTCGGGGGCGCGTACACGTGCACGAGAAGCCATGCACACATCCAACCTCATCGGGCCGTCACTCATTCCGAGACGAATGGTGTCTGGTTGACAACTCGCGGAGGTGCTGTCGAGATCATGACATCGAAGCACGGGTCAAGATCATCACCTTCGCGGCTGGGGCTGTCGGCAGCCATTGCAGGTGCACCCGAAAAAACTGACGCGACATCTTCCGCTTTCGTAACTTTTCGGTAGAGTCGACTGCCAACACGGGTGGGATTTCCCTCCAGCGCACATCCGCTTGCTCACGCGCTTCGGCCAGATGAGGTGTTCGTGTCACTTATCCCTGCGGGCCTACCCGAGTCACACCAATCAATTGCTGTGGAAGCTGACCGCATCCATGAAAGCGCGCTGTGGAGCGCTCAAGGCCAGTTCGAGCAAGCAAAGCTGTGGCGCCTCATCAACCTCTTTCTTGGTGTTCCAGCGGCGGCACTTGCCGCCATCTCCGGTGGAACCGCCCTTGGCGGGGACCTTGGAATCTGGCCCGGAGTTCTGGCTCTCGCCTCGGCGGCGCTAACTGCAACATTGACTACAGTCAATGCCTCGCGCCGCATGACGCAGGCGCAAGCATCGGCAAACGCCTATCTTCAGCTACAGACGGCCGCGCGACAGTTCCTTACAATCGACCTTGCCGACTTGACTCGCGAGGATGCGCGGGACACGTTGCGCAATCTCACTAACACTCGGGATGAGTTGAACAAGACATCCGACCCCCCAGGCCGGCTGGCCTACAGAAAGTCGGAGAAGAACATCAGCGGCGGAGGCCAAAGCTACTCTGTGGATGGGGATGAGTGAGAATGGCGCTAACCATCGTGTCGGCATTCAATGAGTTCGATGCCGCAGTGAAGCCGTCGTCCGCCACGTGGACCAAGGTTTATGAGCGGCGGGATGCCGTCCTCAAGGTTATAAAGGCGGCATTCCCTGCCGGTGGTGACATCAGCTACCAATCGCACAAGATCATCGGATCGCTGGGGCGGAACACCGCTTGTAACCCTGTCGATGACATCGACCTCATGGTCCACCTGCACATTGACGCGGACCTGTGGGCCCAGAAGTATCGAGACGACTCCTCCGAGTTCCTGTACAGGGTTCGACGAGTCCTTAACGAATACTCCCCCGTGCGCAAGATCGGTGCACGGGGTCAAGCCGTTCGGTTCTTCTATGCTGATGGCCTTAGTGTAGATGTGGCGCCGGTCGAAAAATATAAGAGCGGAGATTATGGCATACCTGATGGGTCGGGGAAATGGCTCACCACAAACCCTGCGAAGCATGAGGCGCACCTGACGGAACGAAACAATGCCATAAGTGGCGACCTCAAGAAAATAATTCGGTTCGCCAAGAAATGGAACAAGGCGCACAGCTCGCGCCTGGCTTCGTTCCATCTCGAAATGATGGTAGCCCGCACGTACGCCACGCTAGGAAGTGACTCGCGAGCAGCGCTTCGACTGTTCTTCGACCACAACCTCTACAATCTCTCGGTGCAGGACCCGGCGGGGTGTAGCGGCGATCTCTCATCGTACCTGACCCAGTCGAACAGGGAGGCTGCAAACGAAAGTCTCAAGGTAGCTCGGGACAGGGCGGATCTCGCACTGGAAGCCGAGAATCAGGGTGACCACCGGGAAGCAATAAGGCTCTGGCGGATCATCCTTGGGAAGGACTTCCCGATGTACGGGTGAAATATCGACGGGAGCCAAGTGCGGCACACCTACCTCGCGGATCGGCGAGCCTCAGTTCCTTGTCGGACGCCTGTACGAGAAGCCATGCCCAAATCAAGCCCCACGCCCCGGGCCAAATTCCGGTGCAGGGCTGGTCACCGGTGCTGGCTGAGGCTCGTGCCGCCGATCTAGCCAAGGTAGGGCGAAGTCCTCTGCTCCAAGAAGTGCCGGAGCCGTAGGTGTTGGGTGTGGTGCATCGGCAGGTCGGCGATCTCCTCAGGGAGGACGAAGCGGAGGTCGGTGGACTCGTCGGAGATGCGCAGCGAGCCGCCCGTCACCCGGGCGGTGAAACAGACGTTGAACTGCTGCCGTACCTCGCCGTCGGAGTAGGCGATGACGTGGCGCGGGTCGGTGTACGTGCCGACCAGGCCGGTGATCTCGACTTCCAGGCCGGTCTCCTCGAAGACCTCCCGCACAGCCGTGCCCGGAAGCGACTCGCCGAGGTCCATCGTCCCGCCGGGCAGGGCGTACAGACCGTTGTCGACCCGTCGCTGGAGCAGGATGCGCCCGGTCTCGTCCGTCACGACGGCGGATGCCGCGACCACCAGTCGGTTGGGCTTGGGGGCCTCGGGATCGTCGTAGTACTCGGTCCGTGCCACGGATCAGCTCTCCTCGACCGGTCGGGCGGTGCTCCACACCGCATCGAAGCTCGAAGCGTAGGTGTCGAACAGCGTTCCCGCACCTGTCCGTCGAAGATGCCAGACCGGCGCCCCGAAGGCGTTCACGCCCCACACGTGGGCGTTTACCAACAGCTGGTCGTCGGCCCGGTAGAGGCTGTTGTAGAGCGTGGTCCCGTGGGTCCGGACCTCGATGCCGGGCGTGCCGAGGAGCGGCCGGTAGTGCATGAGGGCGAGCCTGCACCGGGACTTGATGCCGTGGCCGAACTTCTCTTCCTCCCCGCGCTGCCGCACGTTCTCGCTGTCGGGGTCGCCAATCGCGATCCGGACCGCACAGCCCTCGGCGGCGCGCTCCCGGAGCAGCTCATTGAGCCGTGGGTAGGCCTCGTGGAGAAAGACGGCGGCGTAGACCAACACGTCGATGCGCTGGGTTGCCTTCTCCAGCAAGTCCACGATGACGGACACTGGTAGGTCGGCCCGCTGCTTGTACAGGGCCACCAGCTCGGGGCTTATCGCTCGCGCGGCACGTGGCTGCCGCAGACTCGGCCACAGTGCGAACATGTCTTCTCCCAGCGCTTCGGCAGCCACACGGGCCGTCCCCAACCGGGGCGTCCGGTTCTGATTGGCCCAGCGCTCAACCGACTTGGTGTCGACGCCGGCCTTGTCTGCCAGGGCGGCGCACGTCCAACCACCCGACGCCATAACGGCTTTCAGTCTTTCGTTCGGCATCTCGCGTGTCTCCCCGCAAAGTCCGGACTCTTGTAGGGACGTTGTACCGCCCGAGGGACGTTCTGAAGTGTCCTTTGCACGAGGTTTCACCGTCCCGGGCGCTGTCAGATCTTGGTGACAGTTCAACGGGAGGAGGCCGATGAAGGCGAAGAACTGGGGTATGCGGACGTTCTCCGAGCGGAAGGAGGCGCGCAGCGGGGCGTTGGCGTCCTTCCACGTTCTCGGCGACCACCATGCCGAGGTGTCGGTCTTGATGGTCACCCGGGAGGCCCCTGGCGATACGGCGGTGCCCTGTGGCGGGCGATAGTCGGATGGCGCTGGTCGGGCGCATCCTGCCGATCACCGCCGAGACCGCCCTGGACGCCGGCCAGTGTCCCGGGTGCAAACTCTTCGACGGTATGGCAGCGCAGTACCCGGACAACCCGACGATCCTGCGCAAGGTCGCCAAGTGGCGCGCCCAGCACGTGGATGACGGGGAATGTCTGGCGGTGCGCGATGACGGATGACGTCCAGGAGGACCCTCAGGCCCCCTTGGAGGGCCCTTGTGGGGGTGCTGCGCCTGTGGACCCGTACGGCTGGATGGAGTCTCATCCGTGGCCCCCTGCGCGGTCCGCCGGGCTTCGACCGGTCCTCCCTCCGGAGGAGTTCAGCGAAGTCCCGTTGACGCCCGAGGAACGCGACCGGCGGGCAGCTCTGCTCGCCAGGCTGCGGGAAGCCAACCACCCCTGGCGCTGACGTGTCCACGGACTCGCTTTGAGTGCCTTGAGCACCCGCTAACGACGGTCAGAGGTGTCTTCGAGACCTGTTTCCCTGCGCCTATCGAAACGAAGTCGCTGGCAGAAATGGCTAGTTGGTCACCGTGGGGGGAAGGGAATCAGCAGTACACCCAGGGCGCGTGTGGCGAGCTGGGGCCGGGACCGCCAACGGCCACGGCTGTGAACTTTCACAACCCCTACGCCCCTGGATGCCAGCGAAGGCCGCCCGCCCATGGCGGGCAGACGGCTCTCACGGCAGGCGTAGCGGCTACGACTCGGCGTTCTCCAGGTGCCGGTACAGCGTCGCCCGGCTGATCCCGAGCGCCTTCGCGATGCTGCTCACGCTCTCCCCCTTCGCTCGGCGGGCACGGGCAACGGTCAGCTTGTCCTCACTGATCACGGACGGCCGCCCACCGGTCCGCCCCTGAGCCTTGGCCGCTTCCAGCCCGGCGCGGGTCCGGTCCTTGATCAATGAACGCTCGAACTCGGCCATCGCGCCGACGACCTGAAGCATGAGCCGCCCGTCCGGAGTGTTCGGGTCGATGCTGGCCAGAGCGCCCGTGAGGACCTTGAAGCCGATCCCGCGTGCCGACAGTGCGTCCACCATGGTTACGAGGTCGATCAGCGAGCGGGCGAAACGGTCCAGCTTCCACACGCACAGGGTGTCGCCGGGCCGGACGTAGTCCAGGGCGGCCGACAGCTCCGGGCGGTCGGTGCTCTTCCCGCTGGCCTTGTCCGTGAAGATCCGGGCGCAGCCCGCTTCGGTGAGCGCGTCGTGCTGAAGCTGCGCCTCCTGGTCGTCGGTGGAGACTCGCGCGTAGCCGATCAGGTGGCCGGTGCTCTTGGTCGTCGTCATGTCTCAACTGTCTCAGAACTCGTCTCATAACAACAGGGGTCCCGAGGGGGTTTTGAGACGTGTTTTGAACACCGAAACGGGATCGCTGCGCCCCGTTGGCGGACCGTCTCACAAACCATCGTTTCCGAGACGCCCTCCGAGGGTGACCCAGCGTCACGGAGGTCGACGTGGCGGGCGACTCATGCGGGCGCCTTGGGAGCAGCCACTTTTCCCAGACTCGTACGGCTTGGGAGAACCAGCACCTAAGCGGTCGGCGGGATGCATCGTCGGGGTCATCCCCCTCCCCCATGGTCCTGGAGTGGCCACAGTGCCCGAGTAGCCCCTTATTTCTAAACCTCTTAACACGAGTAAGAAGAAACCTGGAGAGGCCCAAAGTTTCGGCACTTTCACCCCTGGCGCTACGAGGAGTGACGACGATGGAGGAGTCATGACGTACCGTGACGACTCCCGCGTTCGCTTCTCTCCATGCGCTGCGGCTCTGGCTGTCTGGAGCGCAAGCCCTTCCAGTGGTGGTTTGGTGTTCGGGACGTCGATCCTGGCTTCCCTTAGAAATCTCTATGGTGAGTTGAGAAGAGGCGTCAAAACACCAAACCACCATCGGCCCCGCTGTGGCGGTGGAGACTATTCCTTGATCTCGGCCCACTTGATGCGGACCCGCTGCTCCGGGATGAAGCGCTTCCCGCGTTCGCCCTTGCTGATGAACACGCCGTCTATGGCCAGGGACAGGCGGTCCCGCTTCTCATCCTGCGTCGAAGCCTCCCAAGCCGGGTACAGCAATTCGCTGTCCAGCATCGGAGTGATGTCGACGGCGGGCAGCGGGATGTTGGCGAGGTCGGCGCGCAGGCCGTCGATGCGGCTCTGGAGTCGGGCGGCGAGGCGGTCGTAGCGATCGAGTGCGCCGGGGCGATCGAACTCGCCACGGACGTAGCGTGCGTCTTCCAGGTCAGCCAACCGGGCCTCCTGGTCAGTGATCTCGTCGGCTACGGCGTCTCGCTTGGCGAAGGTCTCGGGGTCGGTCCGCTTCACCCACCGGTCAGCGATGGTCACCAACAGGGGGTCGTCCAACTCCAGGGCAGGGAGCAGTGAGAGGAAACGCTCGGACACGTAGTCGTCCACCCGGTCGGCCATGGCGCTGGCGCCGGGGCACTGGTTGCCCGCTCGGCGGGCCATGCACTGGTAGCTGTTGCCGACCTTGTGCATCCGACGACCGCACCCCGGTACGTCGCAGAAGATCAGGCTGGTGAGCAGCGCCGTGCCGTTCGGCTTCGGCATTCGCTTGCCCGCGTGGACGCGGGTCCGGGATTCGAGCTGCCGGATGATCCGTTCGCGCTCGCCGACCGTGATGATCCCCTCGCCGATGCTGACCGTGTCCAGTGTCTCGGGGTCTCGGTAGGGGAACACCCGGCTGGTGAACTTCCGGCTGCCGTCCTCGGCTTCGATGGTTTCGGTCTCGGGCATGAGGCCGGCGAAGGCGGGCGACTTGACCAGGTTCATGATGCTCGCGGCGTTCCACTGGCCACCCCGCGCTGAGGGGATGTCGTACTCGTTGAGCAGCCGGGCGATCTGTACGAGGGACCTGCCGGCCAGCGCGTCATCCGCGATGAGGCGGGCGTAGATGGCGGTGTCGGGGTCGTGCACCAGCTTCTTCGTGGTGGGGTCGACCAGCAGGCCGTACGGGGGCTGTCCGCCGATCCACTGGCCCTGTCGGCGCAGGTGCCGCTTCGCGTGGGCCACGCGGGTGCCGAGGTTCTTCGACTCGGACCGGGCGAGTTCGGCGAGCATGGCGACGACCATGCGGGCCGAGTCGTTCGAGGTGTCGAGGCCGTCGACGACGGAGACCAGACGGCCGCCCGCCTTCTCGATGTTGTCCAGGACCTTGCCCACCTGGCCGATGCCCTTGCGGGACAGCCGGTCGAGCTTCCACACGATCAGCGTCCCGACGACGCCCGCCGTGACGGCGGCAAGAGCCGAGTCGAACCCCTTGCGCTCAACGTCCTTGAAGCCGGAGCGCCCTCGGTCGATGTGGACCTTGCGGACCGTCAGACCGTTTCGCTCGGCCCATGCACGGCAGTCGGCTTCCTGCCGCTCGATCGCCGTCTTGCCGTCCCGATCGAGCGACAGTCGAAGGTACAGGTCACACAGGGTGTGGTGGTGCACGTACGCCCCCTCTGGAGATCCCTACATTGTGTAGGACATCCAGAAGTCCAGGATGGTGATCTTCCCGCGGAAGTCGGCGAGGGTGAGCTCCTTGCCGCCGGTGTTCAGCCAACCGCCTGCCCCGACGAGTTCGGGGGCGCGTACACGTGCACGAGATGCCATGCGTCAATCAAACCGCACGGCGGGGGCCCGCATTCCGGGTGAGGTCGGCCTGCCAGCGGGTCTCGCCGTCCCGGGTGCGGGCGGTGGGGCGCAGGCCGAGGGCGCGGGCGACCCCGGCGGAGGCGTGGTGGTCGGGGTGGATGTGGGCGACGGCGGTGGGGACGCCGGCGGCGGCGAGGTGGGCGAGCAGGGCGCGGGCGGCCTCTGTGGCCAGGCCGCGGCGCTGCCAGGGGGTGCCGACCACCCAGGCGAGTTCGGCCTCGTCGGGGCGGACGGTGGTCTGCACGTAGCCGGTGAGGGCGCCGTCGGCGCGCAGCCGCAGCACCCAGTTGCCCCAGGCCTCGGCCGGGTCGGGGGAGCCCGCGGCGAGCCGCGCGCAGCGGGCGCGCTGCTCCTCGACGGTGGCCGGGCGGCCGCCGGTGTGGGTGTGCAGGGCCGGGTCGGCGAGCGCGGCCGCCAGCTCCTCGGCGTGCGCGGGGGCGATCGGCAGCAGGTCGAGGCGCTCGCTGCGCAGCTCGGCGGTGGTGAGGCGGGGGTGCATGGCGGTATTGAAGGGGATCGGGGGCCGCCGCGCGACGCGGTTTCCGGCCGGTGTCCCCGTGGCGGTGCTTCTCCGCGGCCGGGGCCCGGGGTCGAACGGGATCCGACGGCGCCGACACCGGGCTGCTGCTGGCCGTCGCGGCCTGCGTCGACCACCTGGTGGGGGAGGAGGACTGACCCGTCCCCGGTTTCCGGATCCCGGTCCGCCCCTCACCCGGGTGGGGTATCTTTTGCCAACCCTTGACCGTGCCGGTCGGGGCCCTGACCGACGCGGTCGAGGGGTACGGCGTGAGCGGACCGGGGGCTGGAACCACGATGAACGACATCCTGCACGGGCTCGGCGCGGCGGCCGCCTACGGCGCCCTCGGCGTGGTGCTGCTGCTCCTCGGCATCGGCCTGGTCGACCTGCTGACGCCCGGCAGGCTCGGCCACCAGATCTGGGTCGAGCGCAACCGCAACGCCGCCGTCCTGCTCAGCTCCGCGTTGCTCGGCATCGGCGGCATCGTCTTCACCGCGATCATGTACACCTACGCCGACTTCGCCAAGGGCCTGGTCTCGACGGCCTGTTACGGCCTGCTCGGGCTGGTGCTGATGGCCGTCGCGTTCTGGCTGGTGGACCTGCTGACGCCGGGCAAGCTCGGCGCGATCCTGGTCGAGCCGGAGCCGCACCCGGCGGTGTGGGTCTCCGCCGCCTGCAACATCGCGGTGGCGGCGGTGGTGTCGGCCGCGATCGCCTGACGGCCGCTCCGGGCGCCGGGCCGGGCCTCCGGGGCAGGGCCGGGCCGCCCGGGGGCAGGGCCGGGCGTTCGGGGGCGCTACGCCGGGTGCGGCGCCTTGCTCAGGAGGTGCTGCTCCCCCCAGTCCCCCAGCGGCCCCAGCGCCGTGTTGAGCCGGCGCCCCGCCTCGGTCAGCTCGTACTCGACCCGCGGCGGCACCTCCTCGTACGCCTCCCGGTGCACGATGCCGTCCGCCTCCATCTCGCGCAGGTGCGCGGCCAGCACCTTCTCGGTGATGCCCGGCAGCAGCCGGCGCAGCTCGCCGAAGCGGCAGCGCGGGCGTTCGCCCAGGGCCCAGAGGATCGACACCTTCCACCGGCCGGCGATCACGTCCATCGCGGCGTCCGTCCCGCAGACGTGCGCCCCCGGCCTCGGCACGATCGCCATCCCCACCCCTCCCGGCCCCGCGAGCTCGATGCTCACCCCAGGGTAACCGCCCACTTCGAAGTGCGTACTTGATCGTTTGCCGGGGTCGCGCGGAGGCTGTCTGCCATGGCAACCAACCCCGCTGACAACCCGTCGAAGACCCCGCTCACCCTGCTCGGCCTCGGTGCGATGGGCACCGCGCTGGCCGAGGCCTGGCTCACCGCCGGGCACCCGCTGACCGTCTGGAACCGCACCGCCGCCCGCGCCGAAGCGCTCGCCGCCCGCGGCGCCACCGTCGCCGCCACCGCCGCGGAGGCCGTCGCCGCGAACCGGCTGGTCGTCGTCTGCCTGCTCGACGACGACTCCGTGCTGGAGGCGCTCGACGGCGCCGACCTGACCGGCAAGGACCTGGTCAACCTGGTCACCACCACCCCCGGGCAGTCCCGCCTGCGCGCCGCCTGGGCCGAGCGGCACGGCGCCCGCTACCTGGACGGCGCGATCATGGCCGTCCCGCCGATGATCGGCGTCCCGACCTCCGGCGGGTACGTGTTCTACGGTGGCTCGGCCGAGCTGTTCGAGGAGCACCGGGACACCCTCACCGCCCCGGCCGGCACCCGGTACGTGGGCGCGGACGCCGGGCACGCGGCGCTGTACGACGTGGCGCTGCTCAGCGGGATGTACGGGATGTTCGCCGGGGTCGCGCACGCCTTCGCGCTGATCCGGGGCGAGTCCGTGGCCCCGAGCGAGCTGGCGCCGCTGCTGGGCGGCTGGATCTCCGCGATGTCCCACTCGGTGGGCACGACCGCGGAACATCTGGAGAGCGGCGACTACACCAAGGGCGTGGTGTCCAACCTGGCGATGCAGGTGGCCGCCAAGGGGACGCTGCTGCGCACCGCAGAGGAGCAGGGCGTGAGCCCCGAACTGATCGAGCCGTACTTCCGGTTGATGGAGCGTCGACTGGAGATCGGCAGCGGCGAGGAGGACCTGTCCGGGGTCGTCGACCTGCTGCGACGGTGAGGCCAGGCCGGTAACGTACCGGCATGGCAGACCTAGAAGAACGCGCCACCGTCGTCGCGTCCGACCCGCGGCAGGCCGGGGCGGGGGTGGTGGTCCGACCGCGCCGCGCCGACGACCTCGCCGACTGCGTCCGGGTGCTGGCCGACGTCCACGCCGCCGACGGCTACCCCGCCGACTGGCCTGACCGGCCCGCCGCCTGGCTGACCCCGGACGGCCTGCTGGCCGCCTGGGTCGCCGAGTCGGACGGCCGACTCGTCGGCCACGTGGGCGTCGCCCGCAGCGCCCCGGGCGACCTCGCCCCCGCCCTGTGGAGCCACCGCACCGGCGGCCGCCCGGAACTCGCCACCGTGATCGGCCGGCTGTACGTCGCCCCCGGGGCGCGCGGCCGCCTCATCGGCGCCCGGCTGCTGGCCTGCGCCGTGGCGCACGCGCGGGCGCTCGGCCTGCACCCGGTGCTCGACGTGCTCGCCACCGACACCGCAGCCGTGGCCCTTTACCGCCGCCTCGGCTGGACCCACCTCGGCGGCGGCGACCAGCGCTGGGCCTCCGGGCGGACCGTCACCGTCCACTGCTTCGCCGCGCCGAGGGGGTGAGCCCAGGCCCGCCCGGCCGCCGCGGCCGGGCGGGCCTCACGGTCGGCCGGGAGGACGGCGCACCCGCCTCCACGCCCGCCGGCCGTCGGGCCCCGGCCGCTGTCCGTACCGGAGCCTCGGCCGTGGCGACGTCCCGGGAGGACTCGGCCGGCAGGACGGAAGCCACAGCGGCCTCGACCGGTGGGAGTCGAGGAAGACCGGTCGCCGCGTGGGCGTCGAGTCGGCCGGGCCGGCGCCGTCCGTTCACGCGCGCCCCAGGGGGCGCCGCTGACTCGGTCCTCGTCGCCGTGGAAGGCGTCGGCCCCGGCCCGCATGTGCGCGGCATCGACCGCGGGACGCCCCGCCACCTGCGTTGGAGCTCCGCCACGGGAACGAGGCGTCGGCGGTTGCCGATCGGCCGGCTCTCGGCGATCTGCGCACCGTCGCGGGTGATGCGGTGGGTCTCGCCGGCTTCGACGTCGTCGAGTACGGCCTTGGACCGCGCCACGAGTTCGCGCTGCGTGATGGTTCTCGTGGCACCGCCGTCTCGATGGCGCCGCCGTCTCGCGCCGTGGAGCACCGTGTCGCGCTTCGGGGGCCGCCCGGTTCCCCCGGGTGGGGGAGCCGGATCACCGCGTCGGGGGAGGGCCGGTGCGGGCGGCGCGGGCGAGCCTGGCGGCATGGTGACAAACGGGTGGGCGGTGACCGGCTGGGGCCTCGGGTCCGCCGGGTTCGGGCTGGGGTGCGCGCTGAGCGGGACGGAGCTGTTCGGGGCGGGGTGGCCGGGGTGGGTGGTGGCCGGCGTGGGGGTGGCCTCGGCCGCCGCCGGCCTGGCGGTGGTGCGGCGGCAGCCGGTGCTCCGGCACCGATGGCACCGATGGCTCCGGTGGCTGCTGTGGGCGCTGTGCGGGGTGGCCGCGGTGGGGGCCTGGGGGCTGCTGATGGACGGGGTGACGCTGCTGTTCGGCCAGTCGGTGGACAGCGTCCCCGACTCGGTGGAGCGCGCGCTGGCGGCGGTGGGGGCGGTGCTGCTGGCCCGCACCGCCCTGGGGCTGCGGCCCGGCGCCCGCGGTGGCCGGGGCGGTAGGACCGTTCCCGCTCCCACGGCGGCTCCGCCGCTCGTCCAACTCGCCGCCTGGGCGGGGACCCTGGCGTTCGCGCCGTACGTGCTGATGAAGCTGGTCTGGGCGCTCGGCGGTTCGTTCGCCGGAGTCGGCGGCGACCGGATGTACGCCGACTACGTGCGCAACGGATCCTCCGGGCTCTGGCTCGCCCTGGAGCGCTGGGGGCTCGACGGCACGATGCTGCTGGCACTGCTCGGGGTGTTCCTGCTCTGGGGGCTGGTCCGGCCGTGGGGGCAGGTCTTCCCGCGCTGGACGCTGCCGCTGCGCGGCCGCCGGGTGCCGCGCTGGCTGCCGCTCGCCCCGGCCCTGCTGGGCGCGGCCACGCTGGCGCCGTACGGGGTGGTCGGGATCGGCTACCTGACGCTGTGCACCGCCGGGGTGACGCGGATCAGGCTGGGCGCCTTCGCCAGTGAGCGGAGCGCGTTGGAGGTCGGCTGGGTCGGGATGTGCGGGTTCGCCGGGTACGGGGTCGCGCTGGTGGTGGCCGCCCGGTCGTACTGGCGGCGGACGAGGGGGTGAGCCGACGCGCTCCGCCGGGGCCTGGGTTTGCCGAGGCAGCAACAAAGCTTGCCAGTGCCGTGAGGCGGGCCGCAGCCTGGCGGTGGAGGTGAGCGCCATGGGCGAGACGGCCGGTCCGGGCTTCGTGGTCCACCTGGCCGGCGACCCGGTGCTGCACGCGCCCAGGTGGTCACCGCCGCCGGGGCGGGCGCGGCGGTCGCCTTCGCGCTCGACCACGACCTCGTGGCGGAGGAGGTCGACCGGGCGGTGCGGCGGTACCGCGCGTCCGGTGCCGCTCTGCCCGCCTGAGCGGGGAAGCCTTCGTCAACCCACGATCGGAGAATCCGGATGTCAGCGCACCAGCACGACCACGCCCGCTCGCACGGGCACTCGCACGGGCACTCCCACGCCCACGGGCACGTCCCCGCCGCCGACTTCGACTGGGACGCGCTCGCCGCGCACCTGGAGCTGGAGGCCGACCTGCGGGCCGACGCCGTCACCGAGGCCGGCCGGTGGCTGCTCGGCCTGCACGGGGAGGGCGCGGTACGGCGGGTCCTCGACGTCGGCAGCGGCCCCGGGGTGATCGCCGGGCTGCTGGCGGAGGTCTTCCCGGCGGCCGAGGTGGTGGCCGTCGACCAGTCGGCCGCCCTGCTGGAGCGCGCCCGGACCCGCTCCGGCGGCCGGCTCGGCATCCAACAGGCCGACCTGCCGGCCGAGTTCGGCAAGCTCGGCGAGGCCGACCTGATCTGGTCCGGCAACGCGCTCCACCACCTGGGCGACCAGCAGGCCGCGCTCACCTCGCTCGCCGGGGTGCTGCGGCCGGGCGGTCTGCTCGCCGTCGCCGAGGGCGGCCTGTCGGCGCGCTACCTGCCGCGCGACTTCGGCCTCGGCCGGCCCGGCTTCCAGGCCCGGATGGACGCCGCGCACGAGGACGGCTTCAGCGCCATGCGGGCCGAACTGCCCGACAGCACCCGGGAGATCGAGGACTGGCCGGCCATGCTGCGGCGGGCCGGGCTGACCCCGACCGGGACCCGCACCTTCCTGGTCGACCGCCCGGCCCCGCTCTCCGGACCGGTGCGCGGCTACCTGCACACCCAGCTGACCCGGCGGTACGACCAGCTCGCCGAGCAGCTCGACGCCGAGGACCGGGCCACCCTGGAGGCCCTGCTCGCCGAGGACGCCCCGACCGGCATCCTGCACCGCCCGGACGCCTTCTACCTCTCCGCGATGACCGTCCACACGGCCCGCCGGGACTGACCGGCGGCGCGGCGCCGTGCGTCCGCTACTCCGCCGAGCCGCCGAAGCGCTCCGTCCAGGCCGCCAGGTCGTCCTCCGTGACCTTGGCGAACAGCACCGGCGGCACCGTGAACGCCGTCCCGGCCGGCACCAGGTCGAGCGCCCGGGCCTCCTGCGGGGTGATCCAGTCGCGGGTGGCGGCCGGCGAGTCCTCGGGCAGCGCGAAGGCCCCGCGCATCGCCGCGGCCGTGGTCGGGACGAACGGCTCGGAGACCACCGCGTACAGGTGGATCAGGTTCATCGCGGTGCGCAGGGTCAGCGCCGCCGCGTCCGGGTCGGTCTTCACCTGGAGCCAGGGCGCCTTCTCGTCCAGGTAGGCGTTGCCCGCGCTCCACAGCGCGCGCAGGGCCTGCGCCGCCTTGCGGAAGTTGAGTGCGTCCAGCTGGGCCTCGTACTCGGCGAGCAGGCCGGCGATCTGCTCGCCGAGGCGCTGCTCGGCCTCGCCCGGCGCGTGCCCGCCGGGGACGTCGTCGCCGAAGCGCTTGCGGCTGAAGGAGAGCACCCGGTTGACGAAGTTGCCGAGGGTGTCGGCGAGGTCCTTGTTGACCACCGAGGCGAAGAGGTCCCAGGTGAAGCTGGAGTCGTCCGACTCGGGTGCCTGCGCCATCATGAAGTAGCGCCAGTAGTCGGCGGGCAGCAGGTCCAGGGCGTCGTTGCCGAAGACGCCGCGTCGCCGGCTGGTGGAGAACTTGCCGCCGTAGTACGTCAGCCAGTTGAAGGCCTTGACGTAGTCGACCTTCTTCCACGGGCGGCGTGAGCCGAGCAGGGTGGCCGGGAACATCACGGTGTGGAACGGGACGTTGTCCTTGCCCATGAACTCGGTGTACCGGACGGTCTCGTCGGCCTCGTACCACCAGGACTTCCAGTCCCGCAGCTGCCCGGCCGGGGCCGCGTCCGCCCACTCCTTGGTGGCGCCGATGTACTCGATCGGGGCGTCGAACCAGACGTAGAACACCTTGCCCTCGGCGGCCAGTTCGGGCCACACGTCGGCCGGCACCGGGACGCCCCACTCCAGGTCGCGGGTGATCGAGCGGTCCTGGAGGCCCTCGGTCAGCCACTTGCGGGCGATCGAGGAGGCCAGCACCGGCCAGTCGTCGGCGTGGCCGGCGACCCAGTCCTCGACCTCCTCGGTGAGCTTGGACTGGAGCAGGAACAGGTGGCGGGTCTCCCGGACCTCCAGGTCGGAGCTGCCGCTGATCGCCGAGCGCGGCTCCAGCAGGTCGGTCGGGTCCAGCACCCGGGTGCAGTTCTCGCACTGGTCACCGCGGGCCTTGTCGTAGCCGCAGTGCGGGCAGGTGCCGACGATGTAGCGGTCCGGCAGGAAGCGGCCGTCGGCGTTGGAGTACACCTGGCGGATCGCGCGCTCCTCGATGAAGCCGTTGCGCTGGAGTTCGCGGGCGATCTCCTGGGTGATCTCCCGGTTCTGCGGGGAGGAGCTGCGGCCGAAGTGGTCGAAGGAGAGCCCGAAGCCGTCGTACACCGCCCGCTGCGCGTCGTGCGCCCGGGCGCAGAACTCGGCGACGGGCAACCCGGCTTCCTGGGCGGCGAGTTCGGCGGGCGTGCCGTGCTCGTCGGTGGCGCAGATGAACAGCACCTCGTGCCCGCGCCGGCGCAGGTAGCGCGCGTAGACGTCCGCCGGGAGCATGGACCCGACCATGTTGCCCAGGTGCTTGATCCCGTTGATGTACGGAAGGGCGCTGGTGATCAGGTGCCGAGCCATCCTCGGATGCTCCGATTTCTCCCGCACGCGCACCCCCACCCGGAGTGCCGTGCCAGGCGCAGGGATCCACTGTGGGCTGCAAGCCTAGCCCTCGTCGGGCACCGGGCCCGGACGTCAGGGCCGGGTGAAGTCGCCGTACCGGTCGAACTCCCCGGACTTCACCCCGCGGACGAAGGCGGCCCACTTGCGCGGGGTGGTCCGTACGACGACCTCGGGCCGGTCCGACTCGCGGATCTCCACCAGCTCGCCCGCCGACCTGACCTCGACGCAGTCGGTGCTCTCACCGCTGGCCGAGGCCTTGCGCCAGCCACTCATGCGAAGTCTTTCAGCAAGGCCCGGATGAAGTCCCGGGACTCGTCCGGGCCGAGTGCGATCGCCGCGGTCTCCTCCTTGATCCGGCGGTAGGAGGCCAGTTCGACCTGGTTGTGCACGAACGTGGGCCCGTGGGAGAGATCGATCTGGACGGTGTCGAGTTCCGGGACGGGACCGCGGGCGAGGTACAGGCTCTCCCCGGAGCCGGTGTAGGTGGGCACGCTGAAGGGGATCACCCGGATCTCCACCGCGGGCCTCTCGGAATTCGCCAGCAGGCTCCTCAACTGGTCGCGCAGCACGTCAGGACCGCCGAACTGCATGCGCAGTGCGGACTCGTGCAGGAACGCGCTGTACGGCTTCGGGTGGTCGACGAAGATCTGCTGGCGCCGGATCCGGAACGCCTTCCGGACCTCCGCCTCCTGCCGGTACTGCGGGGGCAGCCGCTCGAACACCGCGGCGGCGTACTCCGGGGTCTGCAGCAGTCCGGGGATGAAGGTGCTGTTCAGGATGGACAGGGAGGCCGCGTGGTGTTCCATCTCCGCGATGTCGATGATCGCGTTCGGCAGCCGGCCGCGGTAGCCGTCCCACCAGTACTTGCGCCGGTCCTGGGTCATCGCCAACAGGGCTTCCAGATAAGGGCCGTCCTCGCATTCGCAGGTGTGGGCCCAGATCCGGAGCCGCTCGGCGCTGATCCCCGACTTCCCGTTCTCCATCTGGGAGATCTTGGGCAGGTCGGTGCCGATGGTGGCGGCCAGGCTCTTGGGCGTGACGCCCACGCGTTCGCGCATCCTGCGCAACTCGATCCCGAGGCGCTGCTGGCGCACGGTCGGCGACAAGCGGGGTGGCATGACTCTCTTCTCCGGGTCGCGGCTGGCGTCGATGCTTCCGGTGAAGTGTGCCGCGCACACAGGGCCCTAGCTACTGAAACGGGGGATACCCCACGATGGAGTGAACGTCCTCGCGCTCGGTAGCAACTCTGGCACCTTGACCCTATGGTCGTCCGTGTCACTCGCTGACTTGTTGCCGTCTAAACAGTCGTCAATCGGCCCTTGATGGCCGTAATGACACACCAGATGCATGGTCGCGGCGCCCGAAATCACCGACCGGAGACTGCCATGCCCCTCCCCTCGCCACCAGGCCTTCCCCGCCGGCCCCACCCTCCCCAGCGCTTTTCCGCCTCCCGGTGAATGCGCTTCTCGTCGCCGGACTGTCGGCGCTCCTGCTCGCCGTCCTGTTCGTCGGCTGGCTGGTCTGGCTGGTGAACGTCCAGCCCTACGAACTCCGCGCGGCGAAACGCGAGTTGGCCGCGGCCCATGCCGCCCGGGGCAAGCGGAAGTAGCCGCTGCGGGCCGGGCCGCCGGGGTGCGGCCCGGCGCCGGGGCTGCGCCTCAGCCCCGGGAGAGCCGTTCGGTCAGACGGGACTTGGCCGCCGGCCACTCGTCGGCGAGCATCGAGAAGTAGGCGCTGTCCCGCCAGGTGCCGTCGGGGCGCCGGCGGTGGCGGCGGAAGGTCCCCTCGTACTGGGCGCCGAGGCGCTGGATCGCCGTGCGGGAGCGCTCGTTGCGGGCGTCGGTCTTCCAGAAGACGCGGCCCATGCCGAGGTCCTCGAAGGCGTGGTCGAGCAGCAGCAGCTTGGCCTCGGTGTTGACCGCCGTGCGCCAGACCGAGCGGGCGTACCAGGTGCCGCCGATCTCCACGAACTCGTCCTCTGCGGTGAAGTCGTGGTAGCCGGTGGCGCCGACGGCCCGGCCGGTCGTGAGGTCGACGGCGGCGAAGTTCACCGACTCGCCCGCGGCCGCCTCCGCGATCCGGGTGTCGATGATCGCGCCGAGCTCCTCCTCCGAGCTCGGCGGGAGGTGCATGGTCCAGCGCCAGACCTCGGGCTCGGAGCCGACGGAGGCCCAGAGGTCGGCGAGGTGGCGGCGCTCCAGGGGCTCCAGGCGGATGTGGCGGCCGGTGAGGGCGACGGGGGAGGGCAGCTTCGCGGTCATGATCCAAAAGTAGCCCTGCTCTGCACTAGAGGCAATAGGTGTTTGAACTAGTGCAAAATTTTGAGGATGGGCGAAGCGAAGGGCCCCGCAGGGACGGTGCGTCCCTGCGGGGCCCTCGAAGCGCTCGGGCTCAGATGAACGAGTTGATCTGGATCGTCTCGTCGCGGCCCGGGCCGACGCCGATGGCCGAGATCGGGGCGCCCGACATCTCCTCCAGCGCCTTCACGTACGCCTGGGCGTTCTTCGGCAGCTCGGCGAAGGACTTCGCCTTGCTGATGTCCTCGGTCCAGCCCGGCAGCGTCTCGTAGACCGGCTTGGCGTGGTGGAAGTCCGACTGGTTGTAGGGGAGCTCCTCGACCCGCTTGCCGTCGATCTCGTACGCGACGCAGACCGGGATCTGCTCCCAGCCGGTCAGCACGTCCAGCTTGGTGAGGAAGAAGTCGGTGAGGCCGTTGACCCGGGTCGCGTAGCGCGCGATGACGGCGTCGAACCAGCCGCAGCGGCGGTCGCGGCCGGTGGTGACACCGCGCTCGCCACCGATCCGGCGCAGCGCCTCGCCGTCCTCGTCGAGCAGCTCGGTCGGGAACGGGCCGGAGCCGACGCGGGTGGTGTAGGCCTTGAGGATGCCGATGACCCGGTCGATCTTGGTCGGGCCGATGCCGGCGCCGGTGCAGGCGCCGCCCGCCGTCGGGTTCGACGAGGTCACGAAGGGGTACGTGCCGTGGTCGACGTCGAGCAGGGTGCCCTGGCCGCCCTCCAGCAGGACGACCTTGTCCGCCTTCAGCGCCTCGTCCAGGACGAGGGTGGTGTCGGAGAGGAAGGGCTTGATCTTCTCCGCGTAGCCCAGGTACTCCTCGACCACGAGGTCGGCCGGGATGGTGCGGCGGTTGTACAGCTTGACCAGGATCTGGTTCTTGTCGTGCAGCGCCGCCTCGATCTTCTGGCGCAGGATCGACTCGTCGAACAGGTCCTGGACCCGGATGCCGACGCGGTTGATCTTGTCCGCGTAGGTCGGGCCGATGCCGCGGCCGGTGGTGCCGATCCGGCGCTTGCCGAGGAAGCGCTCGGTGACCTTGTCCAGGGTGCGGTGGTACGGCGTGATCAGGTGGGCGTTGCCCGAGATCAGCAGCTTCGAGGTGTCGATGCCGCGCTCGTTCAGGCCGGCCAGCTCGGAGAGCAGCACGGCCGGGTCGATCACGACGCCGTTGCCGATGACCGGCGTGACGTTCGGGCTGAGGATTCCGGAAGGGAGCAGGTGCAGGGCGTACTTCTGGTCGCCGATGACCACCGTGTGACCGGCGTTGTTGCCGCCCTGGTAGCGGACCACGTAGTCGACGGAGCCGCCGAGGAGGTCGGTGGCCTTCCCCTTGCCCTCGTCTCCCCACTGAGCGCCAACGAGCACGAGTGCCGGCACAGGCGTACACCCCTTCCGGTTGGGGCATCCTGCGTAGGCCGCAGTCTGCCCCGAGATAGACGAAGCCCCTGGCGCAATGGCGCAAGGGGCTCTTGCACCGAGAGATTACCTGAGGAAGGACCGGTCGTGTCGTCCCTGTCCACGCCTGCTACCGGCGGCCCGGAGCCGCTCCTGCTGCTCCTCGACCCGGTGGCCCGGCAGACCGACGGCGAGTCGGTGCGGATCGCGAAGGACGTGCTCTGCGGGGGTGCGGACGCCAAGGTGGCCTTTCCGGAGAACCCGTCCGAGCTCGACCGGGTGCTTTCGCACCGGGGTCGGAGGCGACCGGTCGTGATCGGTTCCGACCTCGCGCTGCAGAGGGTGCTCCAGGCCCTGCATCGCCAGCGTGAGCTGGGCGCCGAACCGGTGGGGATGGTTCCGGTCGGGCGCTCGGAGGAGCTGGTCGCGGCCCGCGCGCTCGGCGTGCCGGGGGAGCCGGTCGGGGCCGCGCGGGCGGTGCTGTCGGGCGCGCCGCGCCGGCTGGACCTGTTGGTGGACGACGGCGGCGGGGTGGCCCTGGGCGGGGTCCGGATCACCGGCGGGGGCACGCGTCGGCCGGTGGGCCGTACGGGCGGTTGGCGTTCGCTATGGGCGAAACTGGCTGCGGCCGAGCAGGCGAACGTGCTCACCCCGGACGGCACCGACCACGGCTCCCGGGTCCGGGTCGAGGCCGACGGCAGGCTGCTCGCCGACGTCCACCGGCCGGTCCGGCTGGTCCAGGTCACGCTCCCGTCCGGCGCCTCGGACGGGACGGGCGAGATGGAGGTGGTGGTCGCCGCCTCCGGCGACCTGGTGCGCGCCCGGGCGGCGAGCGTCTCGGTGGTCGGGCGCGGCTTCGGCTACGAGGCCGACGGCCGCCCGGTCGGCCCGGTCCGGGCCCGGACCTGGACGGTGCACCCGGGGGCCTGGGGCCTGCTGCTGCCGGCGGCGTGACGGCAGCGGCGAAGGAGACATGACCGGCGGGCGACCGGCGGGGGAAGCCCGGGTGAGCAGGCTCACGTTCCTCCGTGCCCCGAACCCCTCCGCCGCACGCACCGAACCTCCCAACAGGCGCGAACCGCAAGGCCAACCGCCACCCGCCGGAATTCCCCCCACCCGAAATCCCGGACCTGTAAGGGGTTTTGTCTACGCGCGTTAACTCCGGGTCGGCGGACAAACCCCCAGTCCCGGGGTCCGGAAGCCCTGGTCAACTGCCCTAGACTCGAAGGCGTGCCACGTGGTGACGGAAGACTCAACCACGATCTTCTTCCCGGTGAGAAAGGCCCCCAGGACGCTTGTGGCGTCTTCGGTGTCTGGGCTCCCGGCGAGGAGGTCGCCAAGCTCACGTTCTTCGGCCTTTACGCCCTGCAGCACCGCGGTCAGGAATCCGCGGGCATCGCAGTGAGCAACGGCTCCCAGATTCTCGTCTTCAAGGACATGGGACTCGTCTCCCAGGTCTTCGACGAGGCCTCGCTGGGGTCGTTGCACGGGCATATCGCCGTCGGACACGCCCGCTACTCGACCACCGGTTCCTCGGTCTGGGAGAACGCCCAGCCGACCTTCCGGGCGACCGTCAACGGTTCGCTGGCCCTCGGGCACAACGGAAACCTGGTGAACACCGCCGAACTGGCGGCCATGGTCGCCGAGCTGCCCGGCGAGGAGCACGTCTCGCGCTCCGGCCGGACCGCCGCGACCAACGACACCGACCTGGTGACGGCCCTGCTCGCCGGCCACCCTGACCTCTCCATCGAGGAGACGGCCAAGGTCGTGCTGCCCAAGGTCAAGGGCGCCTTCTCGCTCGTCTTCATGGACGAGCACACCCTCTACGCCGCCCGCGACCCGCAGGGCATCCGCCCGCTGGTGCTCGGCCGGCTGGAGCGCGGCTGGGTGGTCGCCTCCGAGACGGCGGCGCTGGACATCTGCGGCGCGTCCTTCATCCGCGAGGTCGAGCCCGGCGAGCTCATCGCCATCGACGAGAACGGCATGCGCAGCTCCCGGTTCGCCGAGGCCAAGCCCAAGGGCTGCGTGTTCGAGTACGTCTACCTGGCCCGCCCCGACACCTCCATCTCCGGCCGCAACGTGCACCTCTCCCGCGTGGAGATGGGCCGCCGGTTGGCGAAGGAGGCGCCCGTCGAGGCCGACCTGGTGATAGCGACGCCCGAGTCCGGCACTCCCGCCGCGATCGGCTACGCCGAGGCCAGCGGCATCCCGTACGGCTCCGGCCTGGTGAAGAACGCCTACGTGGGCCGCACCTTCATCCAGCCCAGCCAGACCATCCGTCAGCTCGGCATCCGGCTCAAGCTCAACCCGCTGCGCGAGGTCATCGCCGGCAAGCGCCTGGTGGTCGTGGACGACTCGATCGTGCGCGGCAACACCCAGCGCGCCCTGGTGAAGATGCTGCGCGAGGCGGGCGCCGCCGAGGTCCACATCCGGATCTCCTCGCCGCCGGTGAAGTGGCCCTGCTTCTTCGGCATCGACTTCGCCACCCGCGCGGAGCTGATCGCCAACGGCATGACCATCGAGGAGATCGGCCGCACCCTCGGCGCGGACTCGCTCGCCTACATCTCGATCGACGGCATGATCGAGGCCACCAAGCAGCCCAAGGACAAGCTCTGCCGGGCCTGCTTCGACGGCGAGTACCCGATGGAGCTGCCGGACCCGGCGCTCCTCGGCAAGCTCCTACTGGAGGCCGAGATCAAGGGCGGCCAGGCGCAGCCCGCCGTCCGCGGCAAGCCGACCAGCGGCAGCGACCTGGACGGCGTCCAGTCGCTGCTCGGCGGGGCGGGCGCGGCCGACGCGCTGCGCCGGCCGTAAGCGTTCTCACGGTGGGGTCCCGAGAAACGGGGCCCCACCGCTGTTCCAACCCCCACCTGACCCGAGAGGGCCGCACGCAGTGACCAGCAACCAGAACGGCGCCACCTACGCCGCCGCCGGTGTCGACATCGAGGCGGGCGACCGCGCCGTCGAGCTCATGAAGCAGTGGGTGAAGAAGGCCAACCGCCCCGAGGTGGTCGGCGGTCTCGGCGGCTTCGCCGGCCTCTTCGACGCGTCCGCCTTCAAGAACTACGAGCGGCCGCTGCTGGCCTCGGCCACCGACGGCGTGGGGACCAAGGTGGCCATCGCCGCCGCCATGGACAAGCACGACACCATCGGCCACGACCTGGTCGGCATGGTCGTCGACGACCTGGTCGTGTGCGGCGCCGAGCCGCTGTTCATGACCGACTACATCTGCGTCGGCAAGGTCGTCCCGGAGCGGGTCGCCGCGATCGTCAAGGGCATCGCCGAGGGCTGCGCGCTGGCCGGCTGCGCCCTGGTCGGTGGCGAGACCGCCGAGCACCCCGGCCTGCTGGGCCCGGACGAGTACGACGTCGCGGGCGCCGGCACCGGTGTGGTGGAGGCCGACGCGCTGCTCGGCGCGGACCGGGTCCGGGCCGGCGACGTGGTGATCGCGATGGCGGCCTCCGGCCTGCACTCCAACGGCTACTCGCTGGTCCGCCACGTGCTGCTGAACGAGGCCGGCTGGAAGCTGGACCGCAAGGTCGAGGAGTTCGGCCGCACCCTCGGCGAGGAGCTGCTGGAGCCGACCCGGATCTACTCGCTGGACTGCCTGGCGCTCACCCGCGCCACCGAGGTGCACGCCTTCTCGCACGTCACCGGCGGCGGCCTGGCGGCCAACCTGGCCCGGGTCATCCCGGCCGGCCTGCACGCCCGCCTGGACCGCGGCACCTGGACCCCGCTGCCGGTCTTCCAGACCGTCGCCGAGGTCGGCCGGGTGGCCACCCTGGAGATCGAGAAGACGCTGAACATGGGCGTCGGCATGGTCGCGGTCGTCCCGCCGCACTCGGTGGACGTCGTGCTGTCGATCCTGGAGGACCGCGGCGTGGAGGCCTGGCTGCTCGGCGACATCGTCGAGCGCACCGACGAGCACGAGGACGGTGCTGCCCTCTACAACGCCTACGAGGGCTTCCGGGCGAGCTGACCCGCACGGTGACGTCGAGAGGGCCCCTCCGGAGCACCGGAGGGGCCCTCTCGCGTGCGGTGGGGGCCACCGCGGGGACAGGGTCCGGTCCCGGACGAGGGAACGCCGAAGACCGGCCCGGCGCCCTGGGCGTCCGGACCGGCCTGCGGGAATGCTGTGGTTACGAGCGGCGGGAGGCCCGTGACGGCCCGGCGCCCGGCTCGTTGTCGTCCTCGTCGTCGAGGTCGCCGTAGCGGGCTGCGTACTCCGCGTACGGGTCGTCGTCGTCCTCTTCCTCGATCGGCTCAGGCTCGATCGAAGCGGTGGACGGCGATACGCCCAGCTCGTTGGACAGACGGTTAGCGTCGAAGCCGCCGCTGTTGTACTTCAGCTGGCGGGCGACCTTCGTCTGCTTGGCCTTGGCCCGGCCGCGCCCCATGGGTCGACCCCCTCAACGGCGGGGCTCACGGCCCCGAGTCTGACACGTGTTCATGTTCGGGATCGGCCTGCCCGAAGTGGAGAAGCCGTCCCCTGGAGCATTAACGGTACCTGTTTCCGCCGCCGGACGGTACGTCGTCGGTGTGACGTGGCGCGCACAGACCGCGCCCGCGACCGGGTCTTCCCAGGTCAGCGGAGGTTTTGCGGCGGTTTGCGCGCTGTTCGGTGGTGGCTTGGCTCCGTCGTTCCGGGATCGATTATCCCCCCAAGGGGGACCTCGGATCACCCGTTCGGGCGGAGAAGTGAGAATCCGGTTCCACATCGTGATGCGCGGGGGGCCGTGGTGACTGCCCCCCGCGCGTCACGCGGTCGGTCGCCGGCCCGATCAGGCGCGGCGGGCGCTCGGCAGCAGCACCGTGCGCAGGGCGCTGATCTCGCGCATCCGCTTCTCGGCCAGGCGGTCGGCGGCGACGGCCGGCGGGACGCCGTCGGCGGTGGCCCGGGTGAAGATCTCCAGGGTGGTGTCGAAGATCTTCGTGGCCTTGTTCTTGGCCCGCTCGAAGTTGAAGCCGTCGATCTCGTCGGCGACCTGGATGACGCCGCCGGAGTTCACCAGGTAGTCCGGCGCGTAGAGGATGCCGCGGTCGGCCAGGTCCTTCTCGACGCCCGGGTGGGCCAGCTGGTTGTTGGCCGCGCCGCAGACGATCGAGGTGCCGAACTCGCCCAGTGCGGCGACCGTGTCGTCGGTCAGCGCGCCGCCGAGGGCGCAGGGGGCGTAGACGTCCAGCTTGGCCTGGAGCAGGGCGGCGGTGTCGGCGACCACCTCCACCTCGGGGTGGGCGGCGCGCACGCGGTTGACCGCGGCCTCGAAGGGGTCGGTGACGACGACGGTGGCACCGTCCGCGACCAGGTGGCCGACCAGGTAGTGGCCGACCTTGCCGACGCCCGCGACGCCGACCCGCTTGCCGCGCAGGGTCGGCTGGCCCCAGCGGGCCTGGGCGGTGGCGCGCATGCCCTGGAAGACGCCGAAGGCGGTCAGGATGGACGAGTCGCCGGCGCCGCCGTGCTCCGGCGAGCGGCCGGTCACGAACTCGGTCTCGCGGGCGATGACGTCCATGTCCTGGACGTAGGTGCCCACGTCGCAGGCGGTGACGTAGCGGCCGCGCAGGGACTCGACGAAGCGGCCGTAGGCCCGGAGCATCGCCTCGTTCTTGTCCTTGTTCGGGTCGCCGATGATGACGGCCTTGCCGCCGCCGAGGTCCAGTCCGGCCAGCGCGTTCTTGTAGGACATTCCGCGGGACAGGTTGAGCGCGTCCTCCAGCGCCGCCTCCTCGGAGGCGTACGGGAAGAAGCGGGTGCCGCCGAGGGCCGGGCCCAGGGCGGTCGAGTGGATGGCGATGATCGCCTTCAGGCCCGAGCTGCGGTCGTGGCAGAGGACGACCTGCTCGTGACCGTCGCCGGGGGCGCCGTCCTGTTCGGTACGGAAGATCCTGCTGAGCACGCCGGGTGCGGGGTGCGTGGCGGGGGTCTGTACGTCGGTCACTGTGGTGACTCCAGTAATGAAGGCCCGCTGCTGTGGTGCGGGCGCCTAGGGCGAAGCGTAGCCGCGCGGAGGCCGTCGATCCGCTGTCTTGTCCGAGCTGGGGCCGGTCGTCCGAGGGGTGAGACGGGAAGGGGTGCGCGGGTGCGGACGCGAACGGTTCGGGGGCGCGCTCTCCCCGGGCCGGGCGGCGCGTGCGACCATGCAGGACGTGACCGTCGTACGTACTTCCGTACAGCCGCCCTACGCCGCCCACCTGCGGGTCTACGAGCCGTTGGCCGCCTATCCGGAGCCCGAGCGGGCGCACTGGCAGGCCTGGGCGGCGGAGCACGGGCCGGACGCCGCGGAGGCGGCCCAGCCGGTCGCGGAGGCGGTGCTGGAGGAGCAGCGGGAGGCGCTGGTCGGGCTGGCCGCCCGCACGCCCCGGGCGCTGCCCGAGCGGGAGAGCGGGCGGGCGTACCTGCGGATGGTGGACGGCGTACTGTACGTCTGCCCGTGGGCGACCAGGCTGCGCAGCTGGCAGGCGCTGGAGGAGCTGCGGGCCGGGGCGCCGGTGGCGCTGCTGGACACCGCGCTGCCGCCGGTGGCCCGGGCGGCCGCCGAGGCGGACCGGGAGCGTTGGCGGGCCGAGCACCCGGACGCCCGGCCGTGGATCCTGACCAGCCGCTGGGAGGTGCCGGTGCGCTGGTTCCTGCCGTTCGGGGACGAGGACCGCTGCTTCGTGCCGGGCGGGGGCGCGGCGGTGGACGGGGGCGTGGACGGTCCGCCGGGTGGGAAGGAAGGGGTGGGGGAGGGGGGAGGGGAGTACGGGGGCCGGCCGGCGGCGCTGTTCTACCTGGTGCCGATGGCGCAGGCGCGGCGGCGGGTGGCACGGGCCTTCCGGGCGCTGCGCGAGGCGGTGCCGGACGGGGAGCTGGTGCGGGGGGCCGAGCGGGTCGGGCGCTGGCTGGAGGAGTTCCACCCGCGTTCGCTGGTGGAGCTGGACTACGGGGGCCTGGTGCATCTGCTGGGCCCGGAACGGTTGTTGGCGGACCGTTCGGCGGGGGAACTGGAGGAGGGGCTGCGCGCGCTGCGGGCGGGGGACACGGCCGAGGCACTGCGCGTGTACGGGGAACTGACGGTGCGCTGGCGTCGGGTGCTGGCACTTCGGCACGCGAACTGACGTCCGACCGTGCGTGTATGACTGTAAGGGTCCTTGGCACTGCGAGGGTGATGACCAAGGTCCTGGTTCGGGTCAATAGCTGCCGAACGTGACACTACTCACCGTTGACGCGAACTTACCCCTATGTGCAAAAATGGGACAACCAGCCCAACTTCACGTGAGCGTGCCCACTTTTGGGTGGTTCTGGAGTCGATGCGTGCTTTGCGGGGAAACGGAGGGTCTGGTCCCCTCGTAACCGGATGTCATCACTATGTGACTGTCCGTTATGGGGTGGTCCATCGCCATCCGTCGGCCTTGAACCCGTGAGGGGTCAATTTTGGCGGTTTGGTCGATAGGGCTGGACGGATGGTGTAGTTGTAGACACCAGGACAAGCCGTTCGTCCTATAACCGACTCGGCCCGTCTATGCCATTTCGGGCATCGCGGGCCAAGGTGCAGAATTTGAAGGATAGAACCGCCCTGGTTCGGTTCTCCCGAGGAGGCCGCTCATGACCGCTCGTACCCCTGATGCTGAGCCGCTGCTGACGCCGGCAGAGGTTGCCACCATGTTCCGCGTGGACCCGAAGACGGTCACTCGCTGGGCCAAGGCGGGCAAGCTGACGTCGATTCGCACGCTCGGTGGTCACCGCCGTTACCGTGAGGCGGAGGTGCGTGCTCTGCTTGCTGGGATTCCCGCCCAGCGCACTGAGGCCTGATAGGCCAAAGGCTCTTTAAAGGGGCCGCTTACCGGACTCCGCCGGGTCCGGTAAGCGGCCCCTTTGTCGTGCCCGCGCGCGGGTGTTCGGCGTCGGTCAAGTGGTCGGAATCCTGAACTCCGGATAACGATTTGATGCGCCCGGGGCGGGGGGGATTTACAGTGAATACCTGTACAATTTTACATATTAAATTAGTGGGGTTCTGGAGAGGGGCTTCGGGGGGCCGGCTCCGGAGGGGTTACCGTGACGACTGTCACACCGTCTGTCACTTGTGGTCTAGACCTGGCCGGGGTAAAAGGGCCGAAAGGCCAAAAGCGAGAGGCCCGGAACCTGAACGGTTCCGGGCCTCTCGCGTTGCGGCGATCCCGACGGGACTTGAACCCGCGACCTCCACCTTGACAGGGTGGCGAGCTAACCAACTGCTCCACGGGACCAGGTTTTCCTGATCTCGTTCACTCGCTTGCCGCGCTGCGAACAAGACAGACTGTAGCCCATGGTGGGCCCCCAGGTCGAACCGGCTCCTGAAGGCCCACCCGCAGCTCACGGCCGCGGCCCGGGGAGGCCGCGGCACCGCCCGGGTCAGAGCGTCGCCCGAGCCGCCTCCATCGCCTTCACGATCCGCTTCTCCGAGACCGGGCTCGGCGTGCCCAGTGACTGGGCGAAGAAGCTGACCCGCAGCTCCTCGATCATCCAGCGGATCGCCCGCACCTCCGCGGAGGGCTGGTGCCCGGCCGGGACGGCCGCCAGCAGCTCCCCGTACGCCTGCTGCACCTGCTGCACCTTCAGCAGCTGCTGGGCGTCCCGCTGCGGGTGGTTGGGCAGCGCCTCCAGGCGGCGGTCCACCGCCAGCAGGTAGCGCTTGAGGTCCGGCAGCCGCTGCCAGCCGGTGGCGGTCACGAAGCCCGGGTGCACCAGCGAGGCCAGGTGCAGCCGGATGTCGTTCACCGCGTTCAGCAGCACCGGGCTGCTCACCGTCTTCAGCCGGGTCGAGGCCTTGTGGAAGGCGATCAGCGCGGTGGCCGTCTTCAGCGTGGTGTCCGCGGACAGCTCGTACAGGTCCGCGCGCACCTTGTCGTGCAGCTTGCCGAACGCAGCCTCGTCCCAGGCCGGGCCGCCGGCCAGGGTCATCAGCCGGTCCGTCGCCGCCGCCACGACGTCCTCGAACAGGGCGCCGATGGAGCCGTGCGGGCTGTGCGAGAGCGCCAGCTTCGCCTGGTTGCCCAGCCGGCCCTGGATCGACTTGGCCGGGGAGTTGGTGGTCAGCATCAGCAGCCGCCGCGTCCCCTCCCACATCGACCGGGCCTGCTCCTGCGGGGTGTCGAACAGCTTCACGGCGACCGACTGGCCCTCGTCCACCAGGGCCGGGTAGGCGCGCATCGAGTGGCCGCGCGAGCGCTGCTCGAAGGTGCGCTGGAGCACCGGCAGGGAGGCCGGCCAGGCGGTCAGCCCGCTCTGCTCGATGCCCTGGCCGGAAGCGGCCGAGGAGAGCGTCTCCTTGAGCTTGGGCTTGAGCTTCAGCCGCAGCTCCTCCAGGTCCTTGGACTCGGCGAGCCGGCGCTTGCCGTCCACCACCCGGAAGGTCACCTTGAGGTGCTCGGGCACCCGTTCGTCGTCCCAGGCCTCCGGGGGCACGGTGACCGCCGTCAGGCGCTTCAGGGCGTGCTCCAGGGCCGGGAGGAGCCCCTCGGCGGAACCGAACGTGCCATCAGCCTGGCGGTCCCTCACGGCACGCAGCGCGGCCCTGGCGAAGTCCGGCGCGGGGACGAAGTTGCGCCGGAGGGCCTTCGGCAGCGACTTGATGTACGCCGTGACCAGCTCCTCCCGCAGACCGGGGATCTGCCAGTCGAAGCCCTCCGCGGTGACCTGGTTGAGCACCGGCAGCGGGATGTGCACCGTCACGCCGTCCGCGTCGCTGCCCGGCTCGAACTGGTAGGTCAGCCTGAAGCGGAGCTTGCCCTGCTGCCAGTGGTCCGGGTAGTCGGCCTCGGTGACGCCGTCCGCGGCGTCGTTGATCAGCATCGACTTCTCGAAGTTCAGCAGGTCCGGCTGCTCGTGCCGGGCCTTCTTCCACCAGGAGTCGAAGTGCCGGGTGGAGACGACGTCCTCGGGCAGCCGGGCGTCGTAGAAGTCGAACAGGGTCTGGTCGTCCACCAGGATGTCCCGGCGGCGGGCCCGGTTCTCCAGCTCCTCGACCTCGCCGAGCAGCCTGCGGTTCTCCGCGAAGAACCGGTGGTGGGTCTCCCAGTCACCCTCGACCAGCGCGTTGCGGATGAACAGCTCACGGCAGAGCTCCGGGTCGATCCGCCCGTAGTTGACCTTGCGCTGGGCGACGACCGGCATCCCGTAGAGGGTCACCTTCTCGTACGCCAGCACGGCGCCGGCCTTCTTCTCCCAGTGCGGCTCGCTGTAGCTGCGCTTGATCAGGTGGCCGGCCAGCGGCTCGACCCACTCCGGCTCGATCTTCGCGTTGATCCGCGCCCACAGCCGGGAGGTCTCCACCAGCTCCGCCGACATCACCCAGCGCGGCGGCTTCTTGAACAGGCCGGAGCCGGGGAAGACCGCGAAGCGGGCGCCGCGCGCGCCGCCGTACTCGCGCTTCTCCACGTCGTACAGGCCGATGTGGGAGAGCAGGCCGGCCAGCAGCGACTGGTGGATCCGGTCGGCGTCCGGCTCGGCGTCCGGGTGCGGCTCCTCGATCGTGACGCCCAACTGCTTGGCGACGGTGCGCAGTTGGACGTAGATGTCCTGCCACTCCCGTATCCGCAGGTAGTTGAGGAACTCCGCCTTGCACATCCGGCGGAACGCCGAGGAGGAGAGCTCCCGCTGCTGCTCCCGGACGTAACGCCACATCGCCAGGTAGGAGAGGAAGTCGGAGGTCTCCGAGTTGAACCGGCGGTGCCGCTCGTCGGCGGCCTGGCGCTTCTCGGCCGGGCGCTCGCGCGGGTCCTGGATGGAGAGCGCGGCGGCGATCACCATGACGTCGCGGACGCAGCCGTTGCGGTCCGCCTCCAGCACCATGCGGGCCATCCGCGGGTCCACCGGGAGCTGGGCGAGCTTGCGGCCCAGCGGGGTCAGGCGCTTGCGCGGGTCCTTCTCGTCCGGGTCGAGCGCCCCCAGCTCGTGCAGCAGGTGGACGCCGTCCTTGATGTTGCGCGAGTCCGGCGGGTCCAGGAACGGGAAGGCGGCGATGTCACCGAGGCCGGCCGCGGTCATCTGGAGGATCACCGAGGCCAGGTTGGTGCGCAGGATCTCGGCGTCGGTGAACTCGGGGCGGGAGAGGAAGTCCTCCTCCGAGTAGAGCCGGATGCAGATGCCGTCCGAGGTGCGGCCGCAGCGGCCCTTGCGCTGGTTGGCGCTGGCCTGGCTGATCGCCTCGATCGGCAGCCGCTGCACCTTGGTGCGGTGGCTGTAGCGGGAGATCCGGGCGGTGCCCGGGTCGATCACGTACTTGATGCCCGGGACGGTCAGCGAGGTCTCGGCCACGTTGGTGGCCAGTACGATCCGGCGGCTGCGCGAGCGCTGGAAGACCTTGTGCTGCTCGGCCGAGCTGAGCCGGGCGTACAGCGGCAGGATCTCGGTGTTCTTCAGCTTCAGCTTGCCGAGGGCGTCGGCGGTGTCGCGGATCTCGCGCTCGCCGGAGAGGAAGACCAGGATGTCGCCGGGGCCCTCGGCCTGGAGCTCCTCGGCGGCGTCGCAGATCGCCTGGACCTGGTCCCGGTCGCGGTCGGCCTCGGTGCTGTCCTCGTCCTCCTCGGCCCCGTCCTCGACGAGCGGCCGGTAGCGGACCTCGACCGGGTAGGTGCGCCCGGAGACCTCGATGATCGGGGCGTCGCCGAAGTGCCGGGCGAAGCGCTCCGGGTCGATGGTCGCCGAGGTGATCACGACCTTGAGGTCGGGCCGGCGGGGGAGCAGCTGCTTGACGTAGCCGAGGATGAAGTCGATGTTGAGGCTGCGCTCGTGCGCCTCGTCGATGATCAGGGTGTCGTACTGGTGCAGGTCGCGGTCGGTCTGGATCTCCGCGAGCAGGATGCCGTCCGTCATCAGCTTGACCAGGGTGTCCGGGCCGACCTGGTCGGTGAACCGGACCTTCCAGCCGACCGCCTCGCCCAGCGGGCTGTCCAGCTCCTCCGCGACCCGCTCGGCCACGGTGCGGGCGGCGATCCGGCGCGGCTGGGTGTGGCCGACCAGGCCGCGCACGCCACGGCCGAGTTCCAGGCAGATCTTCGGGATCTGGGTCGTCTTGCCGGAACCGGTCTCGCCCGCGACGATCACCACCTGGTGGTCCCGGATCGCGGCCAGGATCTCGTCCTTCTTCTGGCTGACCGGGAGTTCGGCGGGATAGCCGATCTTCGGGACGGCCTGCCGGCGGCGCTCGACGACCAGCTCGGCGCGGTCGATGTCGGCGGCGATCTCGGTGGCGATCTTCTGCCGGGCCTCGGGCTTGCGGACCCGACGGGCCCCCTCCAGCCGGCGCCCGATCCGCACCTGGTCGCGCAGGGTCAGCTCGGGCAGACGGACGGCCAGCTCGCCGATTCCGGGACCCTCGGCGGGTACGGCGGCGGACTGGACTGCGGGAGAACTCACTGCGGGCATCCCTCTAGGTTCGCAAGGAGGCACGGCGGAGCGCACCTCGGTTTTCGAGCCCCTCCAGTGTCACAGCCGTCGGCGGCGAATCGCGAACGACGGGCAACGGTCCGCGGGCGTCCCGGGCTCCGGGAGGGTGAGGAGGTGCTCATGGGAGCCCACAAGACCGCCCGGGACGAGGAGTTCCGGGCGTTCGTCGGCAGCACGTGGTCACGGCTGCTCAGGACGGCGTACCTGCTCGCGGGGGACCGCCACGGCGCCGAGGACCTGGTCCAGCAAGCACTGGAACGGGCGTACGCGGCCTGGAACAGGGTTCGTGCCGCCGACGACCCGTACGCCTACGTGCGCCGGATCGTCTTCAACGAGCACGCCAGACGGTTCCGGCGGCGGCTGGTCGAGCACCCGGTCACCGCGTTCCCGGACCGGCCCGCGCCGGTCGGCGCCGACCCCGACGACCGGGCCGTGCTGCTCGCCGCGCTCGACACCCTGCCACCGCGCCAGCGCCAGGCCGTGGTGCTGCGGTACTGGGAGGACCTCAGCGAGACCCAGACCGCGGCGGCGATGGGCTGCGCGGTCGGGACGGTGAAGAGCCAGGCCGCCAGAGGGCTGGCCAAACTCCGCGGGGCCTCCTCACTCATCGGACTGACGAGCACCGGAGGGACAAGATGAGCGACGGGTACCTGCCCGGGGACACGCAGGGCGGCGACGGGCCGGCGACGGTACGGGCGCTGGGCGAACTGGCCGGGAGCGTCGAGACCGGCGCGGTGCCGTACGACCGGCTGATCGCCGGCGGCCGGCGGCGGCTGCGGCGACGGCGGCTGCTGACCGCCGGGGCGGCGGCGGTGCTGGTCGCGGGCATCGCCGGGGGGACGGCGGTGCTCGGCGAGCGCGGTCGGCAGGCGGTCCCGACCGTGGCGGTGGCGCCGGCCTCGGTCTCCGCGGCGGCCGCCCCCGGCTCCCCGGGCGCTCCGGCCACCGCTCCGGCCGCGGGTTCGGCCACCGCTTCGGCCGCTGCCTCGGCCACTCCTTCGGCGGCGAGCGCGTCCGCGACCCGGGACCCGTTCACCCCCGTCCGGGTCAAAGTCGCCGAGGGCACGGCGAACGGCCACACCTGGCAGGCCTGGGCCGCGCTGTGGCCGACCCCGGCCGCCAAGGAGGACGCCGTCAAGCAGGCCCGGCTGATCCGGGCGGAGCGGGCCGCCGCCTCCCCGGACGTGAAGCAGGTCGTCCCGAAGGACGTCGAGAGCAACTGGGGCCCGGGCACCGACCTGGTGAACTACTACTTCACCGTCGACGGCCGGCGGCAGGTCGACGACTCCCTGCACGCGGTCTCCGCCCCGGGCGGGTACCCGGGAGCCGTCGGAGGGGCGTCACTCGGCCTCCACCACGACGCGGGCGTGCCCGCGGTGGTGATCGAAGGGGTCCAGGCCGAGGTCACGAGGGTCGTGGTCGCCTGGAAGACCGGAGGCACCACCGAGGCGGCGACGGTCACGGTCGGGGACTCCCCGTTCCGCTACTTCGGCCTCGGGGCGAAGCCGGGCACCGACGCCGCGACCATCACCTACTACCGGGCGGACGGTTCGGAGGTGCGCACCACGGACCACTGGCTCCGAACCTCCTGAGCCGCCCGCGGGGGGAGGGGGGCCTCCACGGGCCGAGCGCGACCCGACCGGCGTCCGGAGCCGGCCGAGGTCCGGCGCGGCGACGAGGGGCGTGAACGACGAAGCCCCCGTAGCGAACTCGCTACGGGGGCTTCCCGGTTGTGGCCAGGGCCGGGGTCGAACCGGCGACCTTCCGCTTTTCAGGCGGACGCTCGTACCAACTGAGCTACCTGGCCGTACTGCACCGTCTCTTGCGAGACGAGCGATCCCGACGGGACTTGAACCCGCGACCTCCACCTTGACAGGGTGGCGAGCTAACCAACTGCTCCACGGGACCTAGAAGTGGCGAACCACTCAGGGTCTTGCGGTCTTGCGCACTGCACTTTACTACGGTACTGCGTGCCCCCAACGGGATTCGAACCCGTGCTACCGCCTTGAAAGGGCGGCGTCCTGGGCCACTAGACGATGAGGGCTTGTGGCCTGTCCCGCTGTCTCCCAGCGTTCGGGGACGTCGAGAAGCATATGGGATTCGGGGCGGATCGACAAAACGGGTTTCGCCCGGGTGAGGGTGCGGGCCGGGGCGGGGTCAGGACCAGCCGAGTTCGTCGAGCTCGTGGTCGTCGAAACCGAAGTGGTGGGCGACCTCGTGGATGACCGTGGTGCGGACCTCCTCGACCACCTGCTCGCGGGTCCCGCAGTGGCGCAGGGTGGGGCCGCGGTAGATCAGGATGCGGTCGGGCAGCACGCCCGCGTACCACTCGCCGCGCTCGGTGAGCGGGGTGCCCTCGTAGAGGCCGAGGAGTTCCGGGTCGCTCGGGTCGGGTTCGTCCTCGACGAAGACCGCGACGTTGTCCATCATGGCCGCGAGCTGCGGGGGGATCTGGTCGAGGGCATCGCTGACCAGCGTTTCGAACTCTTCCCGGGTCATCTCCACCGGATCATTGTCCGGTGTCGGATGACGGTGTGCCAGGTGGCGGAGCCCGGTGTTTGATGGGGCTGTGACGACCTCGGAGGGCGCCGTGAACGACGCCGTGGTGCGGGCCCGCGCCGGCCGCGGTCCCGGCCGGCCGCCGGTGCTGCGCGGGCAGGGGCGGGCGGTGGCGGTGGTCGCCGCGGGCGGGGCGATCGGGGCGACCGCGCGGTACGCGGCCGGGCTCGTCTGGCAGACCGGGCCGTCGGCCTTCCCGTGGACGACGCTGCTGGTCAACGTGGTGGGCTGCGCGGTGATCGGGGTGTTCCTGGTGGTGATCACCGAGGGGCGCCAGCCGCATCCGCTGGTGCGGCCGTTCTTCGGCACCGGCGTGCTGGGCGGGTTCACCACCTTCTCGACGTACGCCGTGGACATCCGCCGGTTGCTGGAGGGCGGCCGGCCCGGGCCGGCCCTGGCCTACCTCGGGCTGACGCTGGTGGGCGCGCTGGTGGCGGTGTGGGCGGCGGCCGGGCTGACCCGGCGTCTGATCCACCGGGCGGTCCGCCGCGGCGCCGGACGGGGTGCGCGGTGAGCCGGCTGGGCGGGCCCGCGCTGCGGCTGACGGTGCTGGTCGGGGAGAGCGACCGGTGGCACCACCGCCCGCTGTACAGCGAGATCGTGCACCGGGCCAGGGCGGCCGGGCTGGCCGGGGCGAGCGTGTTCCGGGGGATCGAGGGGTTCGGGGCGTCGTCGCTGGTGCACACCACGCGGCTGCTGTCGCTGAGCGAGGACCTGCCGGTGGCGGTGGTGATCGTGGACGAGGAGGAGCGGGTGCGGGCGTTCCTGCCGCAGCTGGACGGGATGGTGGCGGAGGGCCTGGTGCTGCTGGACCGCTGCGAGGTGGTCACCTACGCGGGCCGGGGCCCGGGCAGGGGACCGGGCCGCGGGGGGACGGCGGGCCCGGGGGAGACGGCGGAGTGAACTGGTTGCTGGTGGTGGCGGGCGCGGTGGTCGGCGCGCCGCTGCGGTACCTGACCGACCGGGCGGTGCAGTCCCGGCACGACTCGGTGTTCCCGTGGGGCACGTTCACGGTGAACGTGGTCGGCTGCCTGATCCTCGGGCTGGTGACCGGCGCGGTGGCGGCGGGCGCGGCCTCCTCGCAGGTCCAGCTGCTGCTGGGGACGGGGCTCTGCGGGGCACTGACCACCTACTCGACCTTCTCGTACGAGACCCTGCGGCTGGCCGAGACCGGCGCCGGGCGGTACGCGCTGGCCAATGTGGCCGGCAGCGTGGCGGCGGGGCTGGCCGCGGTGTTCGCGGGCGCGGAGCTGGCCTCGGCGCTCTGGGGCTGACCGGGCGCCGGAGCGTGCGCCGAGGCGGCCGGCGGCGCGGGCGCCGGAGCGGGGCCGAAGCGGGCGGCGGAGCGGGCACCGCACCGCCTCCGCCGGGCGAGCTTGCCCGCTGCCCGTGTCCCGCCGGGCCGGGCGCGCGTTGGGCACCGAAAGCGGCCGCGCGCGAGTGGGCGGCCCGGGTGGGGCGGTAGAGAGGGACCTCAGTGGCTTCGGTGCGGGCGGCGCGGACGGTGCGGGCGGTACGGGCGGTGCGGGTGCGGCTGGCCGCCGCCCGTACGGCTCAGGGGCGGGCGGCGACGGTCCCGCGCTCGCGTGCGGTACGGGCGGCGGCGCTGCTGACGATGGCCGGGCTGGGGCTGACGGGGTGCATGTCGGTCGGCCCGGCCGCGGAGGAGAAGCACGGCGTGGCGCCGGTCGGGCAGGCCGGTCCGGCGGTCCGGCCGGGGGCGACGGGCGGGTCCTCGGCCTCCCCGGGGACGGGGCGTGCGGGCGGGGCCTCGGGCCACCCCGAGCGGCCGGGGGGCCTCCAGGGCGACGCCGGGTCGAACGGGGCCACCGTCCCGGCGCCCGGCGACTCGGCGCCGGGGTCGAGCGGCGCGGGGGCCGGGGTGGTCCCGGTGCCGGGGCCGGGCGCTCCCGACGGCGGTGCGGGCGGCGGTGCGGCGGGCGGTGCGAACACAAGTCCCGCGCCGCACCCGGGCGGTGGCGTCGGCGGGTCCGGCGGTGCGGCGGGCTCCGGCGGTACCGGCGGGGCGGGCGGCACCGGCGAGGGCCGTTCCGGCGGCGGTTCGGCCGGGTCGCCCTCGGCCACCCCCAGCAGCCGCCCGTCCGGCACTCCCGCGCCCGAGCACAGCTCGCCCGCCGCGACCGTCCCGCCGGCTCCGGACCCGTCCTCCGGCAGCTCCGGTTCCTCGGCCCCGAGCCCTCGCGTGCTCGGGCATTAGCGGATTGAGCAGGGAGTTTGCCTCCGATCCCCAGGCTCGTCTATGGTGGTAGATCGTTCGTTTGATCCATTTGACTGGCGCCCTACTCCCATCTGGCGCCCTTGGCGCGTTCCGGCGATCCGTGGCTGACCGCATAGAGGCGGTTGTGAAACAGAACCCCGGACTTTGGCGCGTGCCACTTCCGGAAGGTTTTGCATGTCTCTCGTTGACGACGCCCGCTTCGCCATGCCCGCGAACGAGGCCGCCGCCGATGTCACCGACGCCACCGACACCCTCGACACCGCCGCGGACGAGGTGATCGCCGAGGCCGTGGAGGCCACCGAGGAGGCGGCCGCCGAGCCGACCGTCACCTTCGGCGACCTGGGCCTGCACGACGACGTCGTGCGCGCCCTCGCCAAGCGCGGCGTCACCACCCCGTTCCCGATCCAGGCCGCGACCATCCCGGACGCCCTGGCCGGCAAGGACGTGCTGGGCCGCGGCCGCACCGGCTCCGGCAAGACCCTCAGCTTCGGTCTGCCGCTGCTGACCCGCCTCGCCGACGGCGAGCGCACCAAGCCGAAGCACCCGCGCGGCCTGATCCTGGTCCCGACCCGTGAGCTGGCCATGCAGGTCGCCGACGCCCTGGAGCCGTTCGGCTCGGTGCTCGGCCTGCGCCTCAAGGTCGTCTGCGGCGGCACCTCGATGTCGAACCAGATCTACGCGCTGGAGCGCGGCGTCGACATCCTCGTCGCCACCCCCGGCCGTCTGCGCGACCTGCTGAACCGCGGCTCCGCCAAGCTGGACGACGTCAAGACCGTCGTGCTCGACGAGGCCGACCAGATGGCCGACATGGGCTTCCTGCCCGAGGTCACCGAGATCCTCGACCAGGTGCCGGCCGGCGGCCAGCGCCTGCTGTTCTCCGCCACCCTGGAGAACGAGATCGACACCCTGGTCAAGCGCTACCTGAAGAACCCGGTCACCCACGAGGTCGACCCGTCGGCCGGCGCCGTCACCACGATGACCCACCACATCCTCGTGGTGAAGCCCAAGGACAAGGCGCCGATCACCAACGCGATCGCCGCCCGCAAGGGCCGCACGATCATCTTCGTCCGCACCCAGATGGGCGCCGACCGCGTCGCCGAGCAGCTGATCGAGGCCGGCGTGAAGGCCGACGCGCTGCACGGCGGCATGACCCAGGGCGCCCGCACCCGCGTCCTCGGCGACTTCAAGGACGGCTACACCAACGTCGTCGTCGCCACCGACGTCGCCGCCCGCGGCATCCACGTCGACGGCATCGACCTGGTCCTGAACGTGGACCCGGCCGGCGACCACAAGGACTACCTGCACCGCTCCGGCCGCACCGCCCGGGCCGGCCGCTCCGGCGCCGTCGTCACCCTGGTGCTGCCGCACCAGCGCCGCGGCGTCTTCCGTCTGATGGAGGACGCGGGCGTCGACGCCTCGCGCCACATCCTGGACCACGCCTTCGACGCGGAGGTCGCCAAGATCACCGGCGCCCGCTCGCTGACCGAGGTCCAGGCCGAGAGCGCCGCCAACATCGCCGGTGCCGCCGAGCGCGAGCTCGCCGACATGACCCGCCAGCTGGAGCGCGCGCAGCGCCGCGCCACCGAGCTGCGCGAGGAGGCCGACCGTCTGGCCGCCCGTGCGGCGCGCGAGCGGGCCGAGCTGGGCATCGAGGACGAGGAGCCGGCCGCCGAGGCCGAGACCGAGTCCGGTGAGCGGACCGAGGCCGCTCCGGCCGCCGCCGAGGCCGCCGCGCCGCAGGCCGAGGACCGCGCCCCGTCGTACCGCGAGGCGCGCAGCGAGCGCCCGGCCTTCGGTCGTGACCGCGACCGCGACCGGGACCGTGACCGTGACCGTGACGACCGCCGTTCGGGCGGCTTCGGCCGTGACCGCGACCGTGACCGCGACGACCGCCGTTCCGGTGGCTTCGGTGGCGGCCGCGACCGCGACCGTGACGACCGTCGCTCCGGTGGTTTCGACCGCGACCGCGGTGGCTTCAACCGTGACCGTGGCGGCTTCGGCGCCGGCCGTGACCGCGACGACCGCCGTTCGGGCGGTTTCGACCGCGACCGCGGTGGCTTCAACCGTGACCGTGGCGGCTTCGGCGCCGGCCGTGACCGCGACGACCGTCGCTCGGGCGGCTTCGACCGCGACCGCGGCGGCTTCGGTGGCGGCCGTGACCGCGACGACCGCGGCGGCCGCTCCTTCGGCGACCGTCCGGCCCGCTCCTTCGGCGACCGCCCGTCCTTCGGCCGGGACCGCGACGAGCGCGGCGGCAGCAGCCGTCCGTTCTCGCGCCGCGACGACCACCGCTCCGGCGGCCGTCCGCAGTCCGACCGCGGTGGCTTCAACCGTGACCGTGGCGGCTTCGGTGGCGGCCGTGACCGCGACGACCGCCGTTCGGGCGGCTTCGACCGCGACGACCGCAAGCCGCGCTGGAAGAACTGACGCCGCACCGGCGGTAGTCGACCGCCGACCCGGCTGAAACGCACGAAGGGCCCGCTCCGTCCCCCGGAGCGGGCCCTTCGCGCTTCCCCGGGGCGCCCCGAGGTGTTGTTCTGGGGGTGAGAATAACCTGTGGCGCGCGGGCGCGGCGGTCCCGTAGCGTCGCGGCCATGAGCAGCAGACTGCACGAAGTGGCACGGGTGAACGAGGGGATCGCCGAGCGGGGGAGCTACCGGACGACCGGGGGCGAACTCGTGCAGGTGGGGGAGGAGTTGGCGGCGGCGAAGGCCGGTACGGTGTCGTACGCGCCGGAGGGCCTGGCGGCGCTGCTGGCCGCGGGGGAGGCCGGTCCCGGGCCGGCGGCCGGGCGGATCGAGGTGACGGCCGAGGGGAGCATCCAGGCCGCCCGCCGGCTGGTCGCGGCCGGGGCGGGGCCGGTCGGGGTGCTGAACTTCGCCTCCGCGCGCAACCCCGGCGGCGGCTACCTGCGCGGCGCCCGCGCCCAGGAGGAGGACCTGTGCCGCAGCGCGCTGCTGTACAGCTGCCTGCTGGAGGCGCCGGACTACTACGAGGCGCACCGGGCCTCGACCGACCTCCGGTACAGCCACCGGGTGATCGTCTCGCCGGCGGTGCCGGTGATCCGGGACGGGCGCGGCGAGCTGCTGGCACAGCTGTACCCGGTCACCTTCCTGACCTCGCCCGCGCCCAACGCCGGTCAGCTGGAACGACGTTCGCCGGGTGCGGACGTCCGGGACGTGCTCGCCGAGCGGGCCGTGCGGGTGCTCGCGGCGGCCGCCCGGCACGAGGTGCGCACGCTGGTGCTCGGCGCCTGGGGCTGCGGGGTGTTCCGCAACGACCCGGCGCAGGTCGCCGAGGCCTTCGAGGGGGCGCTGGCCCGGTACGGGGCGGCCTTCGAGCGGGTGGTGTTCGCGGTCTGGGACCGCTCGCCGGTCTCCGCGAACCGGTCCGCCTTCGAGGCCCGGTTCGGCGCGGCGGTCCGGTAGCCGGCCGCGCCCGCGGGCCGGGCCGGCCGCCCCCGGCGGCGGCCGGCTGCTTCCGGAAGGTTGCGTCCGGCCGGCTGCTTCCGGAAGGCCGCCTCCGGCGGGCTACTTCCGGCGGGCCGAGAGCGCCGTCGCGGCCGTGGAGGCCGCCGCGACCACGCCGGTCACGGCGAAGACGGACGGCCAGGCGCCGATCCGCTTGGCCAGCGGGTGCGAGCCGCCGAAGGCGGCCACGTACAGGCCGGTCAGCGCCGCCGCGGTGCCCGTGCCCGAGCTGCGGCGCCACTGCGCGGCCGCCCCGGCACCGGCCACCGCCAGCACCGCGCCGCCCAGTTCGCGCCGGCCGCTCCAGCGGGCGACGCCGTAACCGCCGACCAGACCGCTCGCCGCGGTCAGCGCGGCGGGCGCGGCCGCCGCGAGAACGTTCGGGACCTTCGCCATCGTCGACTCCACTCGTAGGGGCTGTGTCGGTTTCCGACCATAACCCGGTGGACCTGCGGGGCCGTCGGGGCCTCCTACCGGAACGCCTCGGCGGGCGTCTGCCCCGGCACCGTGGCGGCCAGCCGGCGGGCGGCCTCCGCCGGGTCGAGCACCCGCTCCAGCCGCAGGTCGCCCGGGACCTCCTGGATGAACCGCCCGGCCGACCAGCTCCGCTCGTACGGCAGCGGCTCCAGCACCAGGGTGCGCACCCCGTCCACCACCGGGACGTCGCTCGGCGTCCCCTCGTTCCAGATCCAGGAGCCGTCCGGCGCGACCAGGTTGAAGGCGCCGGTGGCGATCACCCGGCGGCCGTCCAGGAACGCCGTCCGGGCCAGCGCCACCACCTCCCGGTCCTGCGGGGCGCCGGGCAGGTGGCCGCCGCCGATCAGCACGTCGGCGAGCAGGGTGTGCAGCTGGAAGGTGTCGCTCAGGCCGCTCATCCGCAGCAGGTAGCCGGTGCCGGTGGGGCGGTCGAGGACCAGCAGCGGCTCGTCGTCCAGCATCAGCGCCAGGTGGACCAGGCCCTTGAAGTCGTGCTGCTCGCCCCGGTAGCGGTCGAACAGCTCCAGGAGCACCTCGGTCACGCCCGAGGCGCGGGCCTCGGCCCGGACCTCGGCGTGCGCGTACACCGCCCAGGCCGCCTGCTGCCACAGGTGCAGCGTCCACCAGGCGACCACGGCCAGGTGCGCGTGCCACTCGTCCAGGTGCGCCGGGTCGGCGATCCGCTCGTGCGCCTCGGCGGGATCGTCCTGCTCCGCGTCGGGCAGCGGGCCGCCGCCGGTGGAGACCCACCGCCGCACCAGCAGCTGGGCGCCGGTCAGCGCCCCGCGCAGGCCGGCCAGCACCGGGCCGGAGCAGGCGACCGGGTCGGCGCCGTGCTCGACGCAGGCGCCCACCACCATCGCCAGGTGCGCGCGGGGGAACGGCGGGGCGTCCGGCAGCAGCGCGGCCAGCCGGGGGCCGGCCGCCACCCGCTCCGCCGGGTCGGCCGCGCCGAACAGCCCGCCGACCAGCCCGAGGGCGGGCCCGAACTGCTCGTCGTCCCCGGCCGCGACCACGGCCTCCAGGGCGGCCACGGCTTCGGCGAAGGTGGGCTGTTGACGGTGCGACGGTATCTGCTCGGTGGACATTCGCCGCAGCATAGGGGGCGCAGCCGGTCCGGTGGAAACTCCTCCGCTTCCCCGGCCGTACGGGGCCTGTCGGTGCCCGGTGGCAGACTGCGAGCGTGACGGATTCCGAGATCACCGACGGCAACTACCTCGTCCGCAACGTCGGCAGCGGCCTGCTGCTGCAGGTCGCGGGCGCCTCCCGGCGCGGCGGTGCCCGGATCGTCCTCGGCGCGGACGACGGCGGCGACGCCCAGCTCTGGCGCCTCACCGCCGTCCACCCGGGCGGCGCGCTGTTCCACATCGAGAACGTCCACAGCGGCAAGCGCCTGGACGTCACCGGAGCCTCGACGCAGGACGGCGTCCGGATCCAGCAGTGGTGGGCGAACGCCTTCGGCGCCCAGGAGTGGCTGCTGGAGGCCCACGTCGACGCCCCCGGCACCTACACGGTCAGCAGCTTCATCAGTGGCAAGCCCCTGACGGCGGGCGACGCCCCGGACGCCGACGTCCACCAGCACGAGGACGTCGACGCCCCGACCCAGTGGTGGTGCTTCGAGCGCCGGGCGGGCTGAGTTCCGCTCAGTCCGACAGGTGGGCGCGGACGGCGTCGAGTTCGGCGTCCGTCGTGCCGTGGTGGCGGAGGTAGTCGGGGACGGTGCCGTGGTGGTCGTGGATCCAGGCCAGGGAGGAGGCCAGGAGCTCGGCGTCGACCGGGCGGGAGAGGCGCTCGGTGCCGGTCTCGTCGAAGTACGGGATGGGGCCCTTGTCGAGGCCGAGGCCGATGTTGGAGAGCAGGAAGTCGGCGGTGATCTCGGCCTCGGAGGCTCCCAGCAGGGACTGGAGGACGGCGATGGTGAGCCCGGTGCGGTCCTTGCCGACGGCGCAGTGGACGACGGCGGCCAGCGTGTCCGGCGTGGCCAGGCGGCGCACGACGGCGGCGATCGAGGGGCCGGCCGTCTCGGCCATGAAGGGGTAGAGGGCGGCCTGGTCCTCGGGCCAGGGCCGGTCGCCGTTCCTGGGGTGCGGGGGCAGGGTCGGCAGGTTGACGGCGCCGTGGTCGAGGCCGTGCCGCTGGTCCGGCCAGGACTCCAGCTCGTACGCGCTGCGCAGGTCGAACACCGTCCGCAGGCCGAGGGCTTCGAGCCGCCGGGCGCCCTCCTCGGTGAGGGTGTGGAAGGACCCGGAGCGGTACAGCACGCCCCGGCGGAGAGCGCCGATCCCGCCCGCGTCACGGAAGTTGCGCACCCCGGGGATGTCGATGAAGGCGTCGGTCATGGCCACCACCGTACGGGCGGGGGCGTACCGGCGGAAGGAAACCGGAGCGGGTCGTCCGGTGGCGGGACGACGTCGGCCGAAACCGCTCCCGGCCGGGGCGGAGCGGGCTGCTCAGCGCCCGCCCGATACCTCCAGGAACGCCCCCGTGGTGTACGAGGCCGCCGGGGAGAGCAGGAAGAGGATCGCCTCGGCGACCTCCTCCGGCTGCCCGCCGCGGCGCATCGGCAGGTTCGGCGCGACCCGGTCGACCCGGCCGGGCTCGCCGCCGAGCGCGTGGATGCCGGTGTGGATCAGCCCCGGCCGTACCGCGTTGACCCGGATGCCCTCGGCGGCGACTTCCAGGGCCAGGCCGCGGGTCATCGAGTCCACCGCGCCCTTGGCGGCCGCGTAGTCGACGTACTCGTTCGGCGAGCCGATCCGGGAGGCGGCCGAGCCGACGTTGACGATGGCGCCGCCGCGCCCGCCGTACCGGGTGGACATCCGGCGGACGGCCTGCGCCGCGCACAGGAACGGGCCGGTGATGTCGGCGGCCCAGATCCGGTTCAGCCGGTCCTCGTCGATCTCCTCCAGCCGGCACTGCTTCTCCAGCGTGCCGGCGTTGTTCACCAGCCCGGTGAGCGGGCCGAGTTCGTCGTCGACGGTGGTGAACAGCCGCTCCACCCCGGCGGTGCGGGAGACGTCGGCGCGGACCGCGAGGGCGGTGCCGCCCTCGGCCCGGATCGCGTCCACGACGGCGGCCGCCGAGGCCTCGTCCGTACGGTAGTTGACGCAGACCCGGTAGCCGCGGCGGGCGGCCAGCAGGGCGGTGGCGGCACCGATGCCGCGGCTCGCGCCGGTGATGATCAGGACCTCGTCGGTCGGGGTGGTCGGCATGGCCCGTACGCTACCCGGCGGCCGGGCCCCGGACACCCGCGGCCGGACGCTGGACGCCCGCGGTCGGACCCCGGACACCCGCGGCCGGGCCCCGGGCACCGGGGGCCCGCGCGGCCGCCTCCCGCAGGGCCGCGATCTTCGGGGCCCGGCTCTTCGGCGAGTCGAGGCTGAAGCCGCGGGCGTCGCCCAGGTCGTCCCGGACGAAGGCCTCGGTGCGGGCGACCGCCTCCCGCAGGGCGTCGTCGAGCGGGACGAAGGGCAGCAGGACCAGCTCGGAGCGCTCGGTGTCGTACTCCCAGAGGCCGACGATCCGGCCGCGGTCGAGCACCACGTGGGTCTGCGGGTCCGCCTCGGTGCCGAAGACCCGCCCGGCCCGGCCGGTGGGCAGCGGGCGGGCGGCGTCGGCGGGGTCGAGCAGCCGGGGCAGGTCGCGGTGCAGCAGGTGGATGCCGTCGATGCCGGAGAGCAGGGTGTAGTGCGGCTCGTCCGGCACCTCGAACCTGGCGAACTCCTCGGCGAGTCCGGGCGGCAGCAGGAGTTCCGAGCCGGGCCCGAGCGGTACCAGGCCGGCCTCGGCGACGGCCCGGCGGGCGGTGGCGGCGGTGAAGCCGGAGAACCAGCGGAAGTGCCGCAGGGTGGCCGGGCCGGCCCAGGAGAAGTAGCGGTGGGCGAGGTCGACGGCGTCCCCGGCGACCGGCTGGTCCCAGCCGACGTAGCCGTAACGCTGCTGGTCCAGACGGCCGTTGACGGGCACCCGGCGGATCCGCCCGCGGGACTGCATCAGCCCGAGGGCGAGCGGCAGGGTGCTGGTGAGGCCGCGCCTGCGCCCCGCCTCGCCGAGCGGTCGGACGGCGTCGCCGACCGCCTCCCGGATCGCCGCGGGGGCCAGCGGCCGGTGCTCGGACAGCACCCGCTCGACGGCCAGGCAGAGCTTCTCCACCTCGTCCCGGCCGATCCCCAGGTGCTTCTCCGCTGCCGCCAGTTCGCCCGCCGGCGCGGCCGCCCCGGCGGCCAGTCCGAGCGCGAAGTCGGCGGCCGGCAGCACGTAGGTGCAGCCGCGCGCGGACGGCAGCTCGTGCACCTCCAGCCGGGCCACCGCCGCGTCCACCGCCGCTCGCCCGAGCCCGGCCCGGGCGAACAGGCCCAGGTACGGCGCCGCGCCGCCCACCGAGCGGGCCCACCCGGTGGCAGCCAGCACCTCGGCGACACCGGCGCCGGGGTGCGGGCGGTCCAGCCACTGCCGGTGCGACCACCAGGCGCGCAGCTTGGCGGTTTCGGCGGCTTCCGGGGGTCCTTCGGTGAGCGGGTCGTGCTTCATGGGCCCAGTATCGGCGGCCGGACCGGCCCCGGACGGGAATTCGTTTCCCGGGCGCGGCCCGCTGCGACGAGGATGCCGGAACGAGGATGCGCTGCCCGCCCGTCCGTCCGAGAGGAGCCCGCCGATGCCCCCTGCCCCCGCCGCCCCCGATGTCCCCGGCACGGTGCTGCTCTCCGGCATCGTCGGTTCCACCGCGTACGGCTTCGCCCACGCCGGCTCCGACATCGACCGGCTGGGCCTGTTCGCCACCCCCACCGAGGAGTTGCACGGCCTGGCGCGCCCCGCCGAGTCCCATGTCGGCACCGCGCCCGACCTCACCCTGCACGAGGCCGCCAAGTGGTGCCGGCTGGCGCTGAGCTGCAACCCGACCGCCTCCGAACTGGTCTGGCTGCCGCAGGAGCTGTACGAGGTCCGCACCCCGCTCGGCGACGAACTGGTCGGCCTGCGTGCGTCGTTCCTCAGCGCGCCCGCCGTACGGAAGGCCTACCTCGGCTACGCCGACCAGCAGTTCCGCAAACTGCTGAGCCGCGACACCACCGACCCGGCCACCCGCCACCGGGCCGCCAAGCACGCCCGGCACCTGGTCCGGCTGGTCGAGCAGGCCGTCCGCCTGCACGAGACCGGCCGCAACCTGATCCGGCTGCCCGACCCCGAACGCGTCCGCGAGCTCGGCGAACGCATCGCCGACCGCCCCGCCCTCGCCGAGGGTCTGCTCGCCGGGGCCGCCGATCGCCTCGCCCGCCCCGGCGTGCTGCCCGCCGCGCCCGACCCGCGTCCCGCCGAGTCCTGGCTCCGCCGGGTCCGCGCCGCCCACTACACCCCGCCCCGGGAACCGCTCCACAACCCCGGCACGCCCGGGCAATCCACTGGCGGAGCCCTGGGCCCCACCGGGTAGGATCGCCGTGGTCCTCCCGCCCGGAACTCCGGGCGCGCAAGGGCCGCGGGCCACTAGCTCAATTGGCAGAGCTGCGGACTTTTAATCCGTAGGTTCAGGGTTCGAGCCCCTGGTGGCCCACCACGCGCGAGGCCGGATCGGGCGATCTCCGATCCGGCCTCCTCCGTTCTCCGGCGCGGTTCGCTCCGCCTGCGGACCGTGCCCAACTCCCTTTCCCCGCCGCGGCCTTGCGGATCCCGGTGCGCCGCGGGCCGCTCCGGTGCCGCCGCGGAAAGGACGGGGGCCGCGGGGGTGCCGCCGCCACGACGCCCACGGGGCGTGCCCGTGGCCGGATTTCGGCGTCGGCCCGGCGCCGGTGGAGTCCGGTGGAGTGGCATGGGTCACGTCGAAATGGGGCGGTTTCAGCCGTTCTGTATGGATGTTGCCTACCGATTGGTGGGGTTGTTCGAGGGGCGAGCGTCGGTGATCGCGTCGGGCCTAAATATGATCGGAAGCCACGATCGTCGGTTAGTGGTGACGGTCGTATGTGCAACCTGGGAACGGTTCGGGCCGTCTCTCTGTGTGCGGTGCGCCGGATCGTCAGGGGCGTCGCTTCCGTCGGTGAAAGGTACGCGCATGTCAGGTCGGAGGGGCGAGAGCCCGGCTCGGGGTGGTGACGTGCCCAAGACGGAAGACGCCACGGGCTCCGTACCCGGACCGCGCGGCGGCGGCCGGGCGGAAGCCCGCCGTGCCGCCCAGGGCAAGGGTGGTGCTCCGGCGGCCGCGGGCGGGGGCCGGGCCGCGGCGCGCAAGAGCGCCAAGCCCAAGAAGAACGTGAAGAAGATCGTCGCCTGGTCGACGGCGGGCGTGCTGGTGGTCATCGCCGGTGTCGGCGGCGCGATCTACTTCAAGCTGAACGCCAACATCAAGTCCTTCGACGCCGACGCGATAGCCCGCAACCGCCCGCCGGAGGCGCAGGCCGACGCGGACGGCAACAAGCCGGTCAACGTGCTGCTGATCGGCTCCGACAGCCGCGGCAAGAACAACTCCGACCTCGGCGGCGGCGAGGACGGCGGCGCCCGCTCCGACACCACGATCCTGCTGCACGTCTACGCCGACCACAAGCACGCCGTGGGGATCTCGATACCCCGCAACGCCAAGGTCGAGCTGCCCTCCTGCAAGCTGCCCAACGGCAAGTGGACCAAGGGCGGCAACACCGACCTGTTCAACGCCGCGTTCTCGATGGGCGGCAGCGACGACGGCAACCCGGCCTGCACCCAGAACACGGTGGAGAAGCTCACCGGCATCCGCGTCGACCACACCCTCGTGGTCGACTTCAACGGTTTCGCCTCGATGACCTCGGCCGTCAACGGCGTGGACATCTGCCTGCCGAAGCCGATCTACGAGGGCGACATCAACCCCAAGCTGCCCAAGAAGGGCTCGGTCGTCCTGCCGCAGGGCAAGCAGACCGTGGAGGGCCAGAAGGCGCTCGACTACGTCCGGCTGCGCCACGGCATCGGCGACGGCTCGGACATCGGCCGGATGAAGCGCCAGCAGGCGTTCCTCGGCTCGCTCGCCACCAAGATCAAGAAGGAGGGGATGAATCCCACCACCCTCCTTCCGCTGGCTGACGCCGCCACCAAGTCCCTGGTCGTCGATCCGGGCCTGGACTCCGCCGACAAGCTGCTCTCCTTCGGCCTGTCGCTGAAGAACATCGACATGCACGACCTGAAGTTCGTGACGGTGCCCTGGCGTTACCGCACCCAGGACCAGGACCTCGACATCGTCCAGGCGGACGCCAGCAAGCTCTGGGCGACCCTCAAGGCCGACCAGACCATCGACGGCCAGAACGCCACCGGCCAGCAGCCGGACGCCCCGGCCGAGGGCACCAGCCCGGCCCCGCAGCCGCCCGCCGCGCCCACCACCACGGCCGCCCCGGCCGGGGACACCGCCAACTCGGCGATCAGGGTGGCCGTCTACAACGGAACGACCTTCAACGGCCTGGCCGGCAAGGCGACCGAGCAGCTGAAGGGCGCCAAGTTCGCCGCCAGCACGGCGGGCCAGGCGGCGAGCACCAAGTACAAGGCCACCACGATCGAGTACGGCTCCGGGCAGAAGGCGAACGCCGAGAAGGTCGCCGAGCTGTTCCCGGGGGCCGGCCTGGAGCCCAGCAGTGCCCGGGGCATCTCGGTGATCGTCGGCCAGGACTTCGCGGCCGCGATGGGGATGGCCTCGGGTGCCCCCGCGGGCGGCGCGCCGTCGGCCGCCCCGGGCGTCCCGACGCCCCCGCCGCCGCTCCCGACCACCATCACCAACGAAGCCCGCTCGGCGGACGACGACATCTGCGCGAACACGTCGTACGGCAGCGGCGGCTGACCGGCCCGGCCGGAACATGCGACCACGGGGACGACCCCCGGGCCGGCGCCCTCCGGGGCGCGCGGGCCCGGGGGTCGTGCCATGGTGGGCCCAGGGCGGGGACCCAGCGGCCACCGCGAAAGGCGGACCCCATGCCCGAGATCGCCCTCCAGCTCGACATCGCCGCGCCCCGGGACGTGGTGCTCGCCGCGCTCACCACGCACGACGGGCTGACCGCCTGGTGGACCACCGGGGCGGACCGGGACGGCGACGTCCTGCTGTTCGACTTCCCCGACGTCCCCGAGCCGTTCCGGCTGCGGGTGGAGCGCGCCGACCGGGACCGGGTGGTGTGGACCAACGCAGGCTCCTTCCCGCCGCACTGGGCCGGCACCTGGATCAGCTGGGAGCTGGCCGACCAGCCCGCGGCGCCCGACCAGCCCGCCGCGCCCGAGGGGCAGCCCGCCGCGCCCGAGGGGCAGCCCGCCGGCCCCGAGCGCACCCGGCTGCTGTTCCGGCACGGCGGCTGGCAGCCGGGCAGCGAGGGCGGCGTCCCGGCGGTGGCCGGCACCTGGGCCGAACTGCTGGTCCGGCTCAAGGACTACGCGCAGAGCGGCAAGGTGCAGCCCTACTTCGTCACCGCGCACCGCCACGACGCCCCGTGAACACACCGCGGACGCCCCGTGACGGACCGGCCGCCGGTCGCCCGCCAGGGCGCCGTCCGGTGGCGGGATCGCGGCGGCGGGCCGAAGGTGGCGGTGTACCGCCGTCCTCCCGGCCGGGCCGCACCCCCACCCGGCCCGGTCGGGACGGACGGCCCGACCACCCCGACAGCCCAGACGGCCGGACGGCTCAGGCCACCCCGACCGCCCCGACCACCACAGCCGGCCACCACCGCCTCCGGGAGGCCCAGCAATGCCCGTAGTCACCGATCCGTACACGCCCGGCACCCCGTGCTGGGTCGACCTGATGGCGAGCGACCAGCAGGCCGCGCTCGACTTCTACCGCGACCTGTTCGGCTGGCAGGGCGAGGTCGGCCCGGCCGAGTTCGGCGGCTACGCCGTGTGCACGCTCAACGGCCGGCCGGTCGCCGGGATCATGGCGCAGATGGCGCCCGAGGGGCAGCCGGTGCCGCCCGTCGCCTGGACCACCTACCTCGCCTCGGACGACGCCGACGCGGCCAGGACGTCCATCGCCGAGGCAGGCGGCACGATCCTCTACGACCCGATGGACGTCGGCACGATCGGCCGGATGCTGGTCGCCGCCGACCCGACCGGCGCGGTGTTCGGCGTCTGGCAGGCGATGGACTTCATCGGCGCGGGCGTGGTCAACGAGCCCGGCGCGCTGGTCTGGAACGAGCTCAACACCTCCGACACCGGCGCGGCCGGCCGCTTCTACCAGCCGGCCCTCGGGCTGCGCCCGGCCACCATCCAGGGCATGGAGGGCTGCTTCTCGCTCAACGTCGGCGACCGCACGGTGGGCGGCATGCAGGGGATCCCCGACTACCTGGCGCCCGGCACGCCCTCGCACTGGATGACCTACTTCTCGGTGGACAGCACCGACTCCACGGTGGACGCCCTGGTCAAGGCCGGCGGCTCGGTGATCCAGCCGGCCTTCGACATGCAGTCCGGGCGGATGGCGGTGGTCCAGGACCCGCAGGGCGCGGCCTTCGCGGTCATCGAGGCGCCCGAGGCCCAGATGCCCGACTCCCCGTAACGGCCGCCGTGGCCCGCCCCGCCCCGGCCGGTCGATCGACCCGGGCCCGCCGACCGACGGGCCCGCGGCCGGAAGCCGCCCTTCCCGCGACGCGCCGCCGGGAAATGGGCGGCTTCCCCCGCTTTCCCGGGTAAGACTGCACCCATGCTGGGGCTACCGGACGACATCCGCGCTTTCCTCTTCGACCTCGACGGGGTGCTCACCCAGACCGCGAAGGTGCACGCCGCGGCCTGGAAGGACACCTTCGACGCCTTCCTGCGCGCCGAAGCCGCCCGCGGCGGCGGGCAGTTCGTCCCCTTCGACGCCGTCACCGACTACGACACCTACGTGGACGGCCGCCCACGCCTGGACGGCACCCGCGCGTTCCTGCTCAGCCGGGGGATCGAACTGCCCGAGGGCACCCCGGAGGACCCGCCCAACTCCCGTACCGTGCAAGGGATCAGCCGGGCCAAGAACGACACCGTGCTGCGGCTGATCAGGGAGCGGGGCGTCCGGCCGTACCAGGGCTCGGTCGACTACGTGCACCGGCTGCGCGCGGCCGGGCTGCCCAGCGCCGTGGTCTCCTCCAGCGCCAACTGCCGCGACGTGCTGCGGGCGGCCGGCATCGAGGAGCTGTTCGAGGTGATCGTCGACGGCAACGTCGCCAAGGCCGAGGGCCTGCCCGGCAAGCCCGCCCCCGACACCTACCTGTACGCCGCCCGCGCCCTCGGCGTCGAACCCGCCCACGCCGCGGTCTTCGAGGACGCGCTCGCCGGGGTCGCCTCCGGCCGGGCCGGCGGCTTCGGCGCGGTGGTCGGGGTGGACCGCACCGGCCAGGCCGCCGAACTGCGCCGGGACGGCGCCACCGTGGTCGTCCGGGACCTCTCCGAACTCCTGGGTGGTGAGTCGTGAGCCCGGAGGCCAACTTCACGATCGATCCCTGGCAGATCACCGAACAGGGCCTGGACCTGGCCTCGATGGCCCGCGCCGAGTCCGTCTTCGCGCTCTCCAACGGGCACATCGGCCTGCGCGCCAACCTGGACGAGGGCGAGCCGCACGGCCTGCCCGGCACCTACCTCAACGGCGTCTTCGAACTGCGCCCGCTGCCGTACGGCGAGGGCGGCTACGGCTACCCGGAGTCCAGCCAGAGCGTCATCAACGTGACCAATGGCAAGATCATCCGACTGCTGGTGGACGACGAGCCCTTCGACCTGCGCTACGGCGAACTGATCAGCCACAAACGCTGGTTGGACTTCCGGGAGGGCCTGCTGCACCGCGAGGCCGAGTGGACCTCCCCGGCCGGGCGGACGATCAGGGTGCGCTCCTCCCGGCTGGTCTCGCTCACCCAGCGGGCCATCGCCGCCGTCGAGTACAGCGTCGAGGCGGTGGACGGCCCGGTGCGGATCGTGCTCCAGTCCGAGCTGGTCGCCAACGAGCAGCTGCCCGGCGGCCCCGAGGGGGACCCGCGGGCCGCCGCCGTGCTGGAGGCGCCGCTGCAGCCCGAGGCGCACCACGCCAGCGCCACCAAGGCCGTCCTGGTGCACCGCACCCGCTACAGCGGCATCCGGGTCGCGGCCGGGATGGACCACGTCATCGAGGGCCCGGAGAAGTCCGACACCGTCGCCGAGGCCGAGGCCGACCACTGCCGGATCAGCGTCACCACCGTGCTCGAGCCCGGACAGCGGCTGCGGCTGGCCAAGCTCGTCTCCTACGGGTGGTCCGGCACCCGCTCGCTGCCCGCCCTCCGGGACCAGGTGGAGGCGGCCCTGACCGCCGCCCGGTACACCGGCTGGGACGGGCTGGTCGCCGAACAGGCCGAGTTCCTCAGGGAGTTCTGGGAGACCAGCGACATCGAGATCGAGGGCGACGTCGAACTCCAGCAGGCCGTCCGGTTCGCCGTCTTCCACGTCCTGCAGGCCGGCGCGCGCAGCGAGGAGCGGGCCATCCCGGCCAAGGGGCTGACCGGCCCCGGCTACGACGGGCACAGCTTCTGGGACACCGAGACCTTCGTCCTGCCGGTGCTCACCTACTGCCTGCCAACCGCCGTCAACCAGGCCCTGCGCTGGCGGCACAGCACCCTGCCGCTGGCCCGTGAGCGGGCGATCCAACTCGGTCTGTCCGGCGCGGTGTTCCCGTGGCGGACGATCCGCGGCGAGGAGTGCTCCGGGTACTGGCCGGCCGGCACCGCGGCCTTCCACATCGGCGCCGACATCGCCGCCGCCGTCGCCCGCTACGTCCGGGCCACCGGGGACGCGGAGTTCGAGCGCGAGTACGGGCTCGAACTGCTCGTCGAGACCGCCCGGATGTGGCGCTCGCTCGGTCACCACGACGTGGCCGGGAGGTTCCGCATCGAGGGCGTCACCGGCCCCGACGAGTACAGCGCCGTCGCGGACAACAACGTCTTCACCAACCTGATGGCGCAGAGCAACCTGCGCGCCGCCGCCGAGGCCGCCGTCCGCCACCCGCACGAGGCGGCCCTGCTCGGCGTGGACACCGAGGAGACCGCCGCCTGGCGCGACGCGGCCGCCGCGATGTACATCCCGTACGACGAGGACCTCGGCGTCCACCCGCAGGCCGACGGCTTCACCCACCACCAGGTCTGGGACTTCGAGCACACCCCGCCGGAGAACTACCCGCTGCTGCTGCACTACCCGTACTTCGACCTGTACCGCAAGCAGGTGGTCAAGCAGGCCGACCTGGTGCTCGCCATGCAGGTCCGCGGCGACGCCTTCACCGACGAGCAGAAGGCCCGCAACTTCGCCTACTACGAGCGGCTGACCGTCCGGGACTCCTCGCTCTCCGCCTGCACCCAGGCGGTCATCGCCGCCGAGGTCGGCCAGCTCGACCTCGCCTACGACTACACCGCCGAAGCCGCCCTGATGGACCTGCACGACCTCGGCGGCAACACCCGCGACGGCCTGCACATGGCCTCGCTCGCCGGGGCCTGCATCGCCCTGGTGGCCGGCTTCGGCGGACTGCGCGACCACAGCGAGACGCTCTCGTTCCGGCCCCGGCTGCCCTCCGGGCTGATGCGACTGAGCTTCTCGCTGCTGGTGCGCGGCCACCTGCTCGGCATCGAGATCACCCACGAGGCGACGACGTACACCCTGCGCCGCGGGGAGGTCCTCCACCTGTGGCACGACGGCGAGGCGGTGCAGGTCAAGACCGGCGCCCCGGTCACCGTGCCGACCACCGTCCCGCCCGCCCAGGAGCGGGTCGCCCAGCCCCCGGGCCGGGAACCCGCCCGCCGCCAGCCCCAGGCCGGCCTCGCGGCGGGCAAGCTCGGCCAACAGGACCACCTGGCGGCCGAGTAGCCCGCGCCCCGGCCGTCCCTTCCACCCCGGTCACTCCTTCGGCCCGCCCCGGCTGCGCCCCCGACCTCCCCGGCGGAGGGTGCAGGTGTCCCGTGGCGACCGAAGGAGTGCAGCCGTGCCCAGCGTGGCCGAACAGATGGTGGAGGTGCTCCGGCAGGCCGGGGTGGAGCGGGTCTACGGGGTCGTCGGCGACAGCCTCAACCCCGTGGTGGACGCGATCCGCCGGGCCGACGGCATCGGCTGGGTGCACGTGCGCAACGAGGAGGCCGGCGCCTTCGCGGCCGCCGCCGAGGCCGAGCTCTCCGGCCGGCTCGCGGTCTGCGCCGGCTCCTGCGGCCCCGGCAACACCCACCTCGTCCAGGGCCTCTACGACGCCCAGCGCAGCGGCCTGCCCGTGCTGGCGCTCGCCTCGCACATCCCGTCCGGGCAGATCGGCACCGGCTTCTTCCAGGAGACCCACCCCGAGCGGGTGTTCACCGACTGCAGCGCCTGGTGCGAGATGCTCTCCACCCCCGCCCAGCTGCCCCGCCTGCTGCGGGTCGCCATCCAGCACGCGCTCGGCTCGCACGGCGTCTCGGTGCTCTCCTTCCCCGGGGACGTCGCCGCGCTCCCCGCCGCCGCGCCCACCGGCACCAGCCACTTCCTCACCGAGCAGGCCGTCGCCGCGCCGCCCTGGTCCCAGGTGCAGGAACTGGCCCGGCTGCTCAACGCGGCCCGCAAGGTGGTGCTGTTCTGCGGCGCCGGGGTGCGCGACGCGCACGCCGAGGTGACGGCGGCCGCGCAGGCCCTGAACGCGCCGATCGGCCACTCCCTGCGCGGCAAGGAGTGGATCCAGTTCGACAACCCGTACGACGTCGGCATGAGCGGCCTGCTCGGTTACGGGGCCTGCCACGAGGCGCTGCACTCCGCCGACCTGGTGGTGCTGCTCGGCACCGACTTCCCGTACGACTCCTTCCTGCCGCAGGCGCACACCGTCCAGGTCGACCACGACGCCACCCGGCTCGGCCGCCGCACCGCCCTCGACCTGGCCGTCCACGGCGACGTGGCCGCCACCCTGCGGGCGGTGCTGCCGCTGCTGGACGCCAAGTCCGACCGGGCCTTCCTGGACGGGATGCTGCGCAAGCACGTCCGGGCGCTGGAGGGCGTGATCGGGGCGTACACCCGGGACATCGAGAAGCACCTGCCGATCCACCCCGAGTACGTCGCCTCGGTGCTCGACGAGGTGGCCGCCGAGGACGCCGTGTTCACCGTGGACACCGGCATGAACAACGTCTGGGCCGCCCGGTACCTCCAGCCCAACGGCCGCCGCCGGGTGATCGGCTCCTTCCTGCACGGCTCGATGGCCAACGCCCTCCCGCACGCGATCGGCGCCCAGCTCGCCTGCCCCGGGCGGCAGGTGGTCGCGATGGCGGGCGACGGCGGGATCGGCATGCTGCTCGGCGAGCTGCTCACGGTGGCCAAGCACCGGCTGCCGGTGAAGACGGTGGTCTTCAACAACGGGGCGCTCGGCATGATCAAGCTGGAGATGGTGGTCTCCGGCTACCCGGAGTCCGAGATCGACAACGGGGACGTGGACTACGCCGGGATCGCCAGGGCGATGGGCATCCAGGCCAAGCGGGTCACCGAGCCGGCCCGGGTCCGGGAGGTGCTGGCGGAGGCGCTGGAACGGCCGGGCCCCGCCCTGGTGGACGTGGTCACCGACCCCAACGCGCTGTCCATCCCGCCGCACATCACCGCCGCCCAGCTGAAGGGCTTCGCGCTGGCGGCGAGCAGGACGGTGCTCTCGGGCGGCGTCGGGCGCATGATCGACCTGGCGCGGAGCAACCTGCGGAACATCCCGCGGCCGTGAGCGCGGGGCCGCCGGGGGCTACGGTTTGCCTCCGGGGCAAAATTCTTGCCCCTACGGCACGGCGGGTGTCCACTGGACACATGACCAGCAGCTCCACCGGTGCCGCCGCCACGGGCGAACAGCTCGACGACCAGGAGGTCGCCGGCCTCGCCGCCCGCCTTCGTGAGCACCGGCTCAGCAGCCGCCTCACCCTGGAGGTGGCCGCCGGGAGGGTCGGACTCTCCCCAGCCTATCTGTCCCGGCTGGAGACCGGCCGCCGGCAGCCCTCGCTGCCCGTCCTCCTCGGCCTCGCCCGCGCGTACGGGACCTCGGTCTCCGGCCTGCTCGGCGAGACGCTGGCGGAGCCCGACCCGATCGTCCGCGGCGGCGCCATCGAGCCCGGCCGGGCCGGAGGCTGGGGCTACCGCCGGGCCGGCGCCCCCGGCCGCGCCATGCAGGCCCTGCGGGTGCACGTCCCGCCGGGCGTGCAGGACGCGGTGGTCCGGGTCCACCCCGGCGAGGAGTGGCTGTACGTCCTCAGGGGCGCGCTCCGGGTCACCCTCGGGGACCGCGTCCACCACCTCGCGGTGGGCGACTCGGCCCACTACGACTCGCTGACCCCGCACTGCATCGCCGCGGAGTCGGACAGCGGCGTCGAACTGCTCTTCGTCCACACCCTGCTGCAGAGCCCCGGCGGCGAACTCTGCCTCGGCGGCGGCCCCGCCGCCCTGCACTGACCCGCCGTCAGAACACCCCGGAGGAGATCACCATGGCCGATCCCGCCACCACCACCACCGTCGCCCCCGACACCGCCGCCGGCCCGAAGACCATGGACGCCGGCAAGTGGGCCAACAAGCGGATCTACCTCCGCCTGCTGATCTACACCGCCGGGGGCCACCTCTTCGCCGGCTTCATCATCCTCCTGTTCGAACTCGGCAGCCGCAACAAGTAGTTCGCCCCCGACGTCCGCCCGCCCCCACCCCCGAGGGAGGCGGGCGGACCGCCGTTCCCGAACCAGCCCCCCGGCAGGCCCCGGCGGCGTTCCCCCCTACGCCCCGCGCAGCAGCTCGCAGAGGGCCCGGACCGCCGCCGGGAAGGCGTGCTCCGGCGGGGTGCCGTAGCCGATGACCAGGGCGGGCGGGGCCTCGGTGGTGGGCGGGGTGGCGCGGTGCCAGGTGAGGCCGTTGAGGGAGAGGCCGGCCTGCCGGGCGCGGGCGAGGAGCTCGGGTTCGGGGGTGGAGCCGGGCGGCAGCTGGAGGACGGCGTGCAGGCCGGCCGCGATGCCGGTGACCCGGACGTGCGGGGCGTGTTCGGCGAGCGCCGCGACCAGGTGGTCGCGTCGGCGCCGGTAGTGCAGCCGGCAGCGCCGCACGTGGCGGTCGTACGTGCCGGAGGTGATCAGCTCCGCCAGTGTCAGCTGGTCCAGCACCGGGGACATCGTGTCGGCCAACGCCTTCAGCCGGGCGACCGGTTCGACCAGCGCGTCCGGCAGGGCCAGCCAGGCGATGCGCAGGCCCGGCGCGAGGCTCTTGGCGGTCGTCCCGGCGTACACCACCCGCTCCGGGTCCAGCGCCTGCATCGCGCCGAGCGGCTGCCGGTCGTAGCGGAACTCGCCGTCGTAGTCGTCCTCGATGACGTACCGGTCCTGCTCCCGCGCCCACCGCACCGCCTCCGCCCGCCGGTCGGCGGACAGCGCCGCGCCGGTGGGGTACTGGTGGGCGGGGGTGAGCAGGACGGCGCCGGCCCCGGCGTCGAGCCGGTCGACCAGGGCGCCGTCCCGGTCCAACGGCACCGGGGCGGTGGTGAGTCCGGCGGCCCGGACGGTCGCGTGCTGCGGCGGCAGCCCGTACTCCTCGACGGCCAGCGTGCGGGCGCCGCGCTCCCGCAGGGCGGCGCAGAGCAGGGCGAGGCCCTGGGTGACGCCGGTGCAGACGAGCAGGTGGTCGGGGTCGGTGCGCACACCGCGCACGCGGGCCAGGTAGTGGGTGAGTGCCTGCCGCAGTTCGATCCGGCCGAGCGGGCTGCCGTAGTCGAGGGCCTCGTGCGGTGCGGTGGCGAGGGCGCGGCGGGCGGCGGCGAGCCAGGCGGTGCGGGGGAAGAGCGAGAGGTCGGGCCGGCCGGACATCAGGTCGTGGCGGGCGGTGGGCCGTTGCTGTGCCGACCGGGCGGCGGGCCGCCGCCCGGGGGCCGGTTCGGGCACCGCCTGCCGGGCGACGGTGGTGCCTGAGCCCTGCCGGGAGCTGAGCCAGCCCTCCGCGGTGAGCTGTCCGTACGCCTCGACGACGGTGTTGCGGGCGATGCCGAGGTCCTCGCCGAGCGCCCGGGAGGACGGCAGCCGGGTGCCGGGGGCGAGCCGTCCGTCCTGGACGGCCTCGCGCAGCGCGTCCTCCAGGGCGGCCCGCAGTCCGGTGCCGGCGGCCCGCCGTTCGGTGAGGTCCAGGTGCAGGTCGCCGCCGAAGGTGGTCCAGGAGGTGCTCACGGCCCCATTCTCGCCCGGCCGTCCGGAGGCCTCGGCATCACGGAGTCCGGGGCGGCCGTCACACTTCCTCCACGGGGTGTTTCCCGGTGCGTCCGGGGCCGCTGTCGTACCCGCGCGCTACCGTGCCGCCCATGGCGAACTTTGTGCTGGTGGCGGGGGCCTGGCTCGGGGCCTGGGCGTGGGACGGGGTCGTGGCGGAGCTGCGCGCGGCCGGGCACGGGGCGTACCCGCTGACGCTCTCCGGGCTCGCCGAGAGGCGCGGCACGCCCGCCGGGCAGCAGGCGCACGTGGCGGACGTCGTCGCCGAGGTGGAGCGGCTGGACCTGCGCGACGTGGTGCTGGTCGGGCACAGCTACTCGGGCATCCCGGTGGGCCAGGCCGCCGAGCGGATCGGAGACCGGCTGGCCGGGCTGGTCCTGGTGGACGCCAACGTGCCGGTGGCGGGGGAGTCCTTCGCCGACCAGATGCCGGAGCCGGCCGCGCTGCGGGCGGACCTCGCCGCGCACGGGGGCTGGTGGCCGCCGCTGCCGCCGGCCGAGTTCGCCGGGCAGGGGCTGACGGTCGGGCAGATCAACCGGATGGTCGCCGGGGCGACCCCGCACCCGGGCCCGTCGCTGACCGAACCCGCCGTCCTGGCGGGCCCGTTGAGCGCGCTCCCGACGGTGTACGTGAAGTGCCTGCTGGACTGGCCGGAGCCGCCGCCGGTGGCCGCCGAGCTGATCGCGGCGGGCCACTGGCGGCTGGTGGAGCTGGACACCGGGCACTGGCCGATGTTCTCCCGTCCGGCCGAACTCGCGCGGATCCTGGCCGGGGCCGGGAGCCGGGTTCAGAGCGACAGGTAGACCGCGCTGCCGACGCCCGCCACGAAGCAGTAGAGCGCGAACGGCGTCAGGCTGCGGGTCTCGAAGTACCTGGTGAGGAACCGCACCGAGACGTAGCCGGCCGCGAAGGCGGCGACGCTGCCCGCGAGGACCGGGCCGAGCGCGCCGGAGTTCTCCGGCTTGAACAGCTCGGGCACCTTCAGCACCGAGGCGGCCAGGATGACCGGGGTGGCGAGCAGGAAGGAGAACCGGGCGGCGTCCTCGTGGTGCAGTCCGCGCAGGATGCCGGCGCTCATGGTGACGCCGGAGCGGCTGATGCCCGGGAACAGCGCGAGGATCTGCGCGGCGCCGATCCAGGCGCCCTGCCCGTAGCCCAGCCTGGTCAGCCGGCGGTCGGAGGCGATCGCCGGGTCCACGCCCGGCTCGTCGGCGGACGCCGCGTGCCCGGCCCGGCGGCGGCCGGTGCCGCCGCGCTTGAGCCGCTCGGCGCCGAGCAGCACGAGCCCGTTGAGGGCGAGGAAGACCGCGGCGGGGACGGGCTTGCCGAGGGCGTTGCGCAGCGCCTTCTCCAGCGCGAGGCCGGCCACGCCGACCGGGATGGTGGAGAGGACGAGCAGCCAGGCGAGCTTCTCGTTGCGGCTCTTCACCCGGCGGTGCCGGACCGAGCCGACCAGCCCCTCGAGGACCCGAACCCAGTCCTTGCGGAAGTGGACCACCAGCGCGAGCGCGGTGGCCAGGTGCAGGGCGACCAGGGCGGCGAGGTACGAGGAGCCCTCGGCGGTCATGTCGAGGTCGTGCTGGATCCTCCCGCCGACCAGGGCGGGCAGCAGGATGCTGTGGCCGAGGCTGGAGACCGGGAAGAGTTCCGTCACGCCCTGGAGCAGGCCGACGCCTATCGCTTCCGGGTAGGTCAGGGTCGACATCGCGCACCTTCGCTCGGGGGTCGGTGGCCGGCCGGATCCGGGGCCCTCGCGAAGCTACTACGCGCATGTAGACGTTCGCCAACCCCGCCGTCGGAAGTTCACCGACCGTACGGCTGCGGGACACCGTGGCCGAGGTGTCCGAGCAACACCGCTGCCACGGTGGCCAGGACGGTGGCGGACGGGACGGCCCGGTGCGCCGCGTCGCCGAGCAGCACGACGGCGGTGACCGCGGCCGGTGTGCCCGCCAGCGGCAGGGCGACGGTGAGTACGGAGAGCAGGTGGCGGTGGCGGTGCGGGCGGTCCGGACGGGTCACGGCGGGGCTCCTTCGGGCTCGACCCGCGCCACGATGCCGCCTACCGCGACGTCAGGTTCAAGTCCTTTTCTCCGCCGCCACCCGCCGTCGGTCCGCCACCACCCGCCGTCAGCCCGCCGCGACCCGCCGCCAGCCCGGCCCGTCCGCGCGCACCGGCGCGGCCGCGAAGTCGTAGCGCAGCAGGTCCGGTCCGAGCGCGAGCAGCGAGATTGACGAGGAGCCCCAGATCCGCCCGTCGCCGAAGTCCCGCCGCTGGACCAGCGCGGCGTCCGCGTCCGGCGCCAGCCCGTCCCCGGCGACGACCGGCAGCCAGTCGCCCCAGGCCGTCGCGGCCGGCCCGTCGGCGGTCGGCTCCGGCCGGGGCTCGGCGGTGAGGCGGGCGCGGAAGTGGGCGGCCCGCGCGGCCATCAGGGCGCGGATCCGCGCGGAGGCGGTCCGGCCGGCGGCCAGGCCCTCCAGCCCGTCGTTGAGCACCACGCTCAGGCCGGTCGGCAGTTCGCGCTCCTCCATCCGTCCGCCGTTCCAGCTGGACACCCGGGCGCCGTCGGCCCGGACCAGGACGAGGTGGAACGGGTCGTACGGGGTGAGGTCCAGGTGGCCGATCCCGTTCTCCCGGACGGCGGTGAGCGGCAGTCGGCCGCGGGTGCGCCGGGCGTCGGCGGGGGCGAGCGGGCCGAAGCCGTTCAGCAGGCAGGCGGCGGTGCGCCGGTCGGGGTCGACGGCCAGCCAGGTGCCGCCGGCCGCGAGGTCCAGGCCGCCGAGCAGTTCGGGCCGGTCCGGCCAGTGGTGGTCCGGCGGCAGCCAGGCCCGGCCCAGGTACTCGTCCCGGACGGACAGCAGCAGCACCGGGACGGCCGCTTCCGGCTCGATGCTGACGAACGCCGTGCACACGGCCGTGCCCCCTGACCTCGTCCTGTCGGCGATCTCCTGCCAGCGATCCTCGCACGGCCGTTCGTACGCCGGAAGTGGCCCAAGGAACGGATGGCCGATCGCACCAGGACGGCGGGCCGCCGCGCTCCTAGGCTGGCGGCCATGACGACGGACGAGACGACGGACGAGACGACGCGTACGAACCAGGGCCCGGTGCCCGCCCCCGAGCAGCGGCTGGAGATGTTCAAGCTGGCCCCCGCCTACTACCAGGCGATGATCGCCGTGGAGCGGGCCTCCCGGCAGGGTCTCGACCCGCTGCTCGCCCACCTGGTCAAGGTGCACGCCTCGATGATCAACGGCTGTGCGTTCTGCATCGACATGCACTCCACCGAGGCCGAGAAGGTCGGCGAGCTGGACCACCGTCTGCTCTCCCTCCCTGCCTGGCGCGAGACCCCGTGGTTCACCGCCCGCGAGCGCGCCGCCCTGGCCCTCACCGAGTCGATCACCCTGGTGGCCCAGACCCACGTGCCGGACGACGTCTACGCCGAGGCCGCCGCGCAGTTCGACGAGACCGAGCTGGCCCAGCTGATCGCGCTGATCGCCACGATCAACGTCTGGAACCGGCTCAGCATCGCCACCCGCATGAGCCCGGCGGCGAAGTGAGCGCCGCCGATCGGAGCGTCCGGCGGGAGAAGGCCGGGCTGCTGCGCGAGCTGCACCGCCCGGGCGAGCCGCTGGTGCTGGCGAACGCCTGGGACGTGCCGAGCGCCCGGCTGGTGGCCGGCGCAGGGGCGCGCGCGGTGGCGACGGCCAGCGCGAGCGTGTCCTGGTCGCTCGGCAGCGCGGACGGCGGCGGCGCGGACCGAGAGCAGGTGCTGGCCCGGACGGCCCAGATCGTCCGGGCGGTCGACCTGCCGGTCACCGCGGACCTGGAGGGCGGCTACGCGGACAGCGCCGCCGGGGTCGGCGAGACGGTCGCCGGGCTGCTCGCCACCGGCGCCGTCGGGGTGAACCTGGAGGACGAGGGCCGCCCCCTGGAGGAGGCCGCCGAACGGATCGCGGCCGCCCGGGCCGCGGCGGACGCGGCCGGTGTGCCGCTCTTCGTCAACGCGCGCACCGACGTGTTCCTGCGCGGGATCGGCGCCCCGGAGGGCCGGCTGGACGAGGCGGTCCGCCGGTTGCGGGCGTACGTCGAGGCGGGTGCGGACGGGGTGTTCGCCCCCGGGGTGTCCGATCCGGAGACCATCGCCGCCCTGGTCGAGGCCGTCCCGGCGCCGCTGAACGTGCTGGCCGGTCCCGGCGCCCCTGCGGTCGCCGAGCTGGCGAAGCTCGGGGTGGCCCGGATCAGCCTGGGCCCCGGCCTCGCCGAGGTGGCGTACGCGGCGGTCCGCCGGGCCGCCGAGGAGGTGTACGGGAGCGGCACGTTCACCGCGCTCGCCGAGGGGCTGAGCTACCCGGAGCTCAACCGGCTGTCCGCGGGCTGAGTGCCGACCACCGTGGCCGTCCGCCGCGGGGGCCCGGCACCGTGGGCCGAAGGAAGCGGCCCGACGGCCGTGGGCGGCCGGCCGTTCGGGGGTCGGCCGGCCGCCCACGGGTCGAGCACCCGAGCGGCCGTCAGTTCAGGACGTGCCCGCTGAGCCCCGGGTGTTCCATCTGGTTGTCCCCGATCGCCTCGATCTCGTTGGCGGCCTTTCCGACCACCGGGAGCTTGCCGGCGGTCTTCAGGGCGAGGTCGGCCGGGGAGAGGGAGAGCCCGTCGGTGAGCCCGCCGGTGACGTCCGGCGAGGCGGCGGTCTGGGTCGTGGCGGAGGCCGCCGGGACGGCGAGGGCGAGGCCCGCCATGGTGAGGGCGGCCAGGGTGGCGAGTTTCTTCATGCCCTGCCGAACGACCCGGACCGCCCTCAGGTAACCGGCGGGATCAGACCGTCACCCACAGGGTGCGCACGCTGTTGCTGACGAACGAGGCGATCGGCTCGTCGGTCCTGCCCTCCGCCGGGGCCAGCCCCGGGAAGCGGGCGAACAGGTGCCGCAGCGCCGTCTCGGCCTCCAGGCGGGCGAGCCCGGAGCCGAGGCAGAAGTGCGGGCCGTGGCCGAGCGACAGGTGCCTGGCGGGCTGCCGGGTGAGGTCGAAGCGGTCCGCGTCCGGGTGGTGCCCGGAGTCCCGCCCGGCCGCCGCGTACGAGGCCAGCAGCGCCTCGCCGCGTCGGATCACCACGTCGCCGACCTCGATGTCCTCGATCGCGTAGCGCAGCGGGAACTGCCCGACCGGGGAGTCGTAGCGCAGCGTCTCCTCGACCACCGCCGACCACGGCTGCTCCCCGTCCAGGACGAGCCGCAGCTGGTCCGGGTGCGCGAGCAGGGCGCGGACGGCGTTGGTGATCAGGTTGAGCGTGGTCTCGTGCCCGGCGACCAGCATCAGCAGCAGGGTGCCGACCAGCTCGGCCTCGCTGAGGCGGTCGCCCTCATCCCGGACGGCGATCAGGTCGGAGGTCAGGTCGTCGCCGGGCTCGGCCCGCTTGGCCGCCACGACCTTGGCCAGCAGCGCGTTCAGGCCCCGCTGCGCGGCGACGGCCGCCGCCGGGGTGGCCGAGCTGGAGACCATGGTGTCGGACAGCTCGTGCAGCTCGTCCTGCTGCTCCAGCGCGAGGCCGAGCAGCTCGCCGATCACCTGCATCGGCAGCGGGTAGGCGAAGTGCCGCCGCAGGTCGAACTCGCCCTCCAGCTTCGCGACCTCGTCCAGCAGCGCGATCGTCCGGGCCTCGATGGCGGGGGCCAGGCCGGCTATCCGGCGCGGGGTGAAGGCCTGGGAGACCAGTCCGCGCAGCCGCCGGTGGTCCTCGCCGTCGGCGGTGACCATGCCGGGGACGGCGATGAAGTTGAGCAGCGGCCAGCCCTCCGGCAGCCGTCCCTCCCGGAAGGTGTTCCAGAGCCGGGCGTCCTTGCCGACCCTGGGATCGGCCAGCAGAGCCTGGAGGGTGTCGTGGTGGGTTACCGCCCAGACCACCACCCCGCCAGGGAGCTCCACCAGGACCGCGGGGCCGGCCGCGCGGAGCCGGGCGTTCTCGCCGTGCTGGTCGCGGCCGAAGGGGTCGAGCCTGACGGGCTCGGCGCGGGTTCCGTCGTCGGTGGTGTCCATGCGGGCCTCTCGGGGGCTGGCGGACGGGGTGGGGTGAAGGCGCTGTAGAGCACCGGAAGGGCGTTCAGGGCCCGCGCCCACGGGGACGGGCGCCAGGTCAGGTCACCGGCCGGTACGGCCAGTTGGAGGTCGGGGAGGCGGTGCAGCAGGGTCTCGACGGCGGTCTCGACGATGATCCTGGCCGGCTGCTGGGCCGGGCAGACGTGCTTGCCCGCGCCCCAGGCGAGGTGGGCCCGGTTGCCGCCCAGCGAACCCTGCGCGGCGGCCGAGGCGCCCTGTGCGGCCGGGTCGGCGTTGGCCGCGGCCAGACCGAGCACGAGCAGGTCGCCGGCGCTGATGTACTGACCGCCGAGGACGGTGTCGCTGGTGGCCCAGCGGCCGGGGAAGTTCTGCGTCGGCGGGTCGCGCCAGAGCACCTCCTCCAGCGCGTCGGAGACGGTCAGCCGCCCGCCGGTGAGGGTGGCCCGGAAGCGCCGGTCGGTGAGCAGCAGCCGCAGCGTGTTGCCGGTCCAGCCGATGGTGGTCTCGTTCCCGGCGACCATCATCACCACCAGGTGGTGCACCGCCTCCTCGTCGGTCAGCGCGGCCGGGTGGGCCAGCAGCCAGGAGGTGAGGTCGGCGCTGGGCTCGGTCCGGCGGCGGCGCACCAGGTCGACCAGGATCGCGTGGAACTCCTCGTTGGCGCGCACCGATTCGGCGCCGCTGTCGGAGATGTCGTTGATCAGCCGGATCAGGTGCGGACCGGCGTCGGTGGGCAGGCCGAGCAGCTGGGTGAAGACCAGCAGCGGCAGCCGGTTCGCGTACTGGGTGACCAGGTCGGCGGTGCCGTCCGGGCCCCAGCTGTCGATCAGCCCGTTGGCGGCGGCCTCGGTGGTGCCGCGCAGCTGCCGGTGGTCGATCTGGGCGAGGGTGTCGGCGACGGCGGTGCGCAGCCGCTGGTGCTCGGCGCCGTCCAGGTTGAGCACGGTGGGGCGCCAGGCGGTCATCGGCTGGAGCCGGGAGTCGGGCGCCAGCCGGCCCTCGGCGGGCACCCGCCAGCGCCGCGAGTCCTTGGAGAACAGCGCCTCGTTGCGGGTGAGTTCGAGCAGCTCGGGGTAGCCGATGACGAGCCAGGCCTCGACCCCGGGCTCCAGCTCGATCGGTGCGACCGGCCCGTAGCGCTCGCGCAGCCGGGCGTACAGGCCGTGCGGGTCCTCGGCGAGGGCCGGGCCGTACAGCGGGGTCAGCGGCACGCCCACGGGCAGCCCGCCGGGCAGGCTGCCGCCGTGGGCGACGGGGCACCCGCCGGAGGTGCCGGGGGGCACGGGGTGTTCGGGAGCGGTCATCGCTGGAGCTCCAGGATCGAGCTGCGGTGCAGGTGGTCGACGAAGTCGATCAGCAGGTCGTAGGACTGCCGGCGGTCGCGCGCGTCGCAGTGCAGGATCGGTACCTCCGGCAGCAGGTCCAGCGCGGAGCGCAGCTCCTCCTCCGGGTAACTCGGCGTGTTCGGGAAGGTGTTGACCGCGACCGCGAACGGGATGCGCTGCTCCTCCAGCCGGCCGAGCACGTCGAAGCTCTCGTCCGGGCGGCGCAGGTCGACCATGGCGATGGCGCCGAGCGCGCCGCGCGACAGGTCGTCCCAGAGCGGCCAGAACCGCTGCTGCCCGGGCGTGCCGAACAGGTACAGCGCGAGCCGGGAGTTGAGCGTGATCCGGCCGAAGTCCAGCGCCACCGTGGTGGTGGTCTTGCCGGGGCGCCCGGTGAGGTCGTCCACGCCGGCGCTGGCGGCGGTCATGGTCTCCTCGGTGCGCAGCGGGGTGATCTCGCTCAGCGAACCGACCAGGGTGGTCTTGCCGACCCCGAAAGGACCGGTGACCAGGATCTTGACCGCGCCCTGCACCGAGGAGGGCAGGTACTGCGGCCCGTCGGTGGACCCGGCGGCCCCGGGGACGGCTTCAGCGGAGTTGGCGGAGGCCAACGAGCACCTCTTCCAGGAGGGTTGCGGGCAGGCGTTCGGCCTGCGGGACGGGAGGGAGCACCTGCACGGCACCGAGGTCCCACAGGTCCCCGACCAGCACCTTGACGACGCCGAGCGGCAGCCTCAGGTGGGCCGCCACCTCGGCGATGGACAGCAGGCTGTGGCAGAGGTCGAGGATGCGCCGGTGTTCGCGGTTCAGCAGCTCGTGCTCGGGCAGGTCCGGTGGTTCGGGTGACGCGCTGACCAGGCTCTCCACGGCCAGCTCGGCCCGGGTGGAGCGGCTGCGGCCACCGGTGATGACGTACGGCCGGACCGGCCCGCTCACCGGTGGCCCCCCGCCGCGTGGTCGACGCGCGGCGGGCTGGTGAGGTGGGTGCCGATCCGTTCGACCAGGACCTGCATCTGGTAGGCGACCAGGCCGGCGTCGACCGCCTCGCTGGTCACCACGGCCAGGTGGGCGCCGGCACCGGCGGCGACGACGAAGAGGTAGCCGCCGCCGTACTCGATGATGATCTGTCGGGTGGCGCTGCCCGGTCCGCCGAAGCCCGTCGCGACGCCGCGGGCCAGCGACTGCAGTCCGGAGCAGGCGGCGGCGAGCCGTTCGGCGTCGTCGCGCCCGATGCCCTCGCTGCGGCCGATCTCCAGGCCGTCGTTGGAGACGACGACGGCGTGCTGGACCTGCGGGACGGCGATGATGTCGGCGAGCAGCCAGCCGAGATCAGGGGTGGTGGTCATGGAACTCTCCGGAGCGCTGGGGAAGTCGGGGGGAAACGGGCGGGGAAGGGTCGAACTGGGCCTGGGCCCGGGCGGCGGACCGGCCGCTGGCGGTTCCGGCCTGGAACATCGCCATGAACGCCTGCGCGTCCCGGGCCGAGCGGTAGGGCGGCGCGGGCGGCGGAGGGGGAGCGGCGTGCTGGGCCGGGCGGCTGTTGCGGTCGCGCCGGTGGCTCCGGCGGGGCAGCGGGGGAGGGGTGCCGTCGGCGGCGTGCCGGCCGGTCGGTGGGGTCTCCACCAGGGGGTGGCCGGAGGGAGAGGCCGGCGGGGGGCCGGGGTTGAACGCGCGGTCGTCCGGCCCGAGGCCGGGGACGGTGGGCGGCAGCGGCTCGGTGAGCAGCGCGTTCGGGAGCAGCAGGACGACGCGCACGCCGCCGTACGGCGAGGGCGCCGAGCTGAGCGTGACCCGGAAGCCGTACTGCTCGGCGAGCCGGCCGACCGCGGCCAGGCCCAGCTGCGGCACCTCGCCGAGCCGGGAGACCTCCAGGGTGCTGCCGCCGGCCAGTGCGGCGGCGGCCTTGGCGACGGCCTGTTCCGGCATGCCGACGCCGCCGTCGTCGATCTCGATGACGGCGCCGTTGTGCACGGGCACCAGGGTGACGAACACCTGGGTGCTGGGCGGGGAGTAGCGGGTGGCGTTGTCCAGCAGCTCGGCGATCGCGTGGATCAGCGCCTCGGCGGCGGCGCCGACCACCGCGGTCTCGATCCGGCTGCGCACCACCACGCGCTGGAACGGCAGGATGCGCGACTGGGCGCCGCGGACGACGTCCTCCAGGGAGACCGGTTCCGGCCAGTGCCGGCCGGCCCGCGCGCCGCACAGCACGGCCAGGGTCTGGGCCAGCCGGGCCTGTTGGGCGGCCGCGTGGTCGGCCTTGAGCAGGCCCTCCAGCAGCGCCGGGTCGTCGTGGGTGCGCTCCATCTCGTCCAGCAGCGCCTGCTGGTCGTGGGCCATCACCAGGATCCGGCGGGCGACGCTGAGGAAGGCCCGCTGGGTGGAGGCGGTGTGCTCCTGCTCCTGCTGGACGGCGGCGAGGTCGGCGCCGCGGCGGGAGAGCTCGGCGGCCAGCTGTTCCTGGACGGCGGCGAGTTCGCCCTGCAGACGGTCGGCGCGGCCGCGCTGGGTGACGGACACGGCGCGGTAGCGCGCGGCGGCCACGAGGGCGAGGACGGCGAGCACGCCGGTTGCCGTTACGGACCACTGAGTCATCGTCACGCGGCGAATTCTAGGGTGATGATCCTACGAAGGTGTGAACGGATCTCGCCAAGTGACCGGATCTCGTCAATATCGAGTCAATTCGGCGGCAATCGGCACTCGTTCGACCCCGATCCCACCGCCTGACGAGGGCCCGGACCTGCCCGACCGGCACCGGCGGGCAGCGTCGGAATCGAGCCGGGTGGCCGGATCGCGTTCCACGATGTGTGGGGTCTGTGCTCACGCTGTTCGGAAGGGGCGCGGCCGGGCCGATTCGGTGCCGGTCCGCTGCGGTGCCGGGCCGCTACGGTGCCGGGCCGCTACGCGGGCCAGGCGCGCAGGCCGGTGGTGAGGGTGGCGACGAGGCGGTCGTGGGTGGTGGTGAGGTCCTCGGCGAGCTGGAAGGCACCGGCGGTGGTGAGCGAGGCGAAGCCGTGGGCGAGGGAGCGGACGGTGCGGGCGGCGTGGATCGCCTCGGAGCCGTCGAGGCCGTACTCCCGCAGGACGGCGACGATCACGCCGACGAGCCGGGCCGCCGCGCGGGCCAGGTCGTCGTCCGGCTGCGGGGCCTGGGGGAGGGCGGTGTAGCGGTGCGGGTACTCGGTGGCGTACGCGTGGTAGGCGCGCAGCACGGCGGCGACGGCGTCGTCCCCGCTGCGTCCGACGGCCGCCTCGGCCAGTCGGTCGGCCAGTTCCCCGGTGACCCGGACGGCGATCAGCCGCCGCAGTTCGGCGAGGCCGCCGCTGACGTGCTTGTACAGCGAGGGGGTGGCGACCCCGGCCCGGGCGGCGACGGAGGCCAGGGTGAGGGCCTCGGCGCCCTGCTCGTCGATGAGGGCGAGGGCGTGGTCGACGACCTGGTCGGGGGTCAGTCCTACGCGGGGCATGGGTTCGGGCTCTCCGTACGGGTCGAAGTCGGGTGACGTCGGGCGCTGCCGGGCGGGTGCCGGTGACGTCGGCGGGGCGGGCAGGGGCAGGCAGGGGCAGGGTCGGGCGGGGGCCGGCGGCGGCGCTCAGCCGAGTTCGGCGAGGAACGGCAGCAGGGCGTCCGCGGTGGCCGCCGGGTTGTCGGCCATCGGGTAGTGCCCGGACCCCTCGATCATCGCCTTCCGCGCGCCGAGCGCGGCGGCCTGCCGGTCGGCGACGAGTTCCGGCTTCGGGAAGTCGGGATCCTTGTCGCCCATGACCACCAGCGCCGGGCACCGCACCGCGGCCGTCCAGCCGACCGGCGCCGAGTCGCCGTGGACGTACCCGCGGGTGGCGGTCTTCCGTCCCGGCGTGCGCAGCGCGGCGACCAGCCCGTCCACGTACGCGTCGAAGTCGGCGGGCTTGGCGCCGGGGAAGGCCATCCGGCGCAGGTAGAAGCCCCAGGAGGCCGGCCAGTGGACGAGGGCGGGGCCCATCAGGGCCATGACGCCGCGCATCAGGGCGCCCGGCGGCGGGCTCTCGACGAAGGCGTCGATCAGGACGATCCCGGCGACCCGCTCGGGCGCGTCCCCGGCGGCCTTCACGACCGTCGCCCCGGTGTACGAGTTGCCGGCGAGGACGGCGCGCTCGATGCCGAGGTGGTCGAGCAGGGCGAGGACGTCGTCGGCGATGGCGGCCGGGCTGTAGTCGTCCCAGCTGATCGAGGATTCGCCGAAGCCCCGCAGGTCCATGGTGACGACGCGGTGGCCGGCGGCGACCAGCAGCGGGCGCAGGTGCCGGTACGCGGCCCGGCTGTCGAGCATGCCCGGGAGCAGGACGACGGGGGTGCCGTCGCCCTGCCGGGTGTCGTCGAAGGCGATCCGGCCGCCGGGAACGCTCAGGTACTGGGTGCTCGGAGTGATGGTGCCGTTCACGGGGTCCTCCTCGGGCCGCGGGTGCTGGGCATCGGCGGTACTGCCGATAGCCATAAAGCTAAGGCTAATAGCCTTAGCCGTCAAGCGGTCGGCGGGCCGGGGGGAAGGGGCGCGGTCGGACGGGTGCGGTCAGACCCCTTCCACCTTGAACGGGTCGTGCTCGCTGAGCAGCTTCTCCAGCCGGGCCTGGTCCACCCGGGTGACCATCTCGTTGGACTCCTGCCGGTCCCGGACCACCTTCGCCAGCGTGAACGCGGAGGTGACGGTGTAGAGGAGGCCGATCCCGAGGAAGGCCCGGGTCCACCCGCCGACCGGCAAGTAGGCGATCCCGGCGGCGAGGGCGATGCCCGACAGGGCGAAGGAGAGGACGGCCTGGATGTGGTACGCGGCCGTGGTGCGGGTCTGCATCGGTGCGCTCATGGCGTCAGGATGCGGCCGCCCGGCCGGGCCGCACATGAGTAGGGGTACTCAGATGGGGCCGTGCGTGAGGGGTCGTTCGTTGACGTCCGTTCACCTGGGATCGGGCGGCCCGAAACGGATGGCTTGGAATCAGAGCCTCCTAGGATTAACGTTTGATAACGCAGCGCGGTTGTCAACGCCGTACCCAGACGGCACCGTGCGCCGTCGCCTAATCCCGCCGACCCGCCCCCGGGCAGGTCAGGGAGCCGGGGAACCACGTTCCTTGGGGTGAATCGGCGGGGCTCCGGCCCGGCCGTAGGAGACCTTCCTGCTCCGAACCCGTCAGCTAACCCGGTAGGCGCGAAGGAAGGAAAGGAGCGCGCCTCCGTGGCGTCGACGCACACCCCGGCACACCCGGCCGGCCCCGCAGCCGGTACCCAGCTCCTCGACCACCCCGGCCCGGACGGCCCCGAGGCCTTCGGCCCGGAGGCGTTCGCCGCGGAGGCCGACACCAACCGCCACCGGATGCCGCGTCAGACCCGCGGGGCCTCCCCGCTGCTCGGCGTCACCGCCGTCGCCGCCACGCTGGGCGCCACCGGCTTCGCCTCGGCGACCCCGGCCGCCGCCCCCGCCGTCGAGGTCCCGGACGAGACCCCGGTCGCCCTCTCCGCCGACCCCGGCCTCGCGCTCGCCGCCCGCATCCAGCACCAGGCCGACAGCCAGCGCACCGCCGCCGAGGAGACCGCCCGGCTGCAGGCCGCCCAGGAGGCGGAAGCCAAGGCCGCCGCCAAGGAGGCCGAGGCCAAGCGCGCCGCAGAGGAGGCCGAGCGGGCCAAGGCCGCCGCCCTCACCCTCCCGGTGAACGACTACCGGCTCTCCGCCCACTACGGCCAGAGCGCCCGCTACTGGGCCAACCTGCACACCGGCCTGGACTTCGCCGCCGACACCGGCACCCCCGTCCACGCGCTCGGCCAGGGCACCATCACCTCGGCCGGCTGGGCCGGCTCGTACGGCTACCGGATCGTCGAGACCCTGCCCGACGGCACCGAGATCTGGTACTGCCACCTCTCCTCGATCACCAAGGGCTCCGGCAACGTCGCCACCGGCCAGCAGATCGGCAAGGTCGGCGCGACCGGCAACGTCACCGGCCCCCACCTGCACATGGAGGTCCGCCCCGGCGGCGGCGCCCCGGTCGACCCGGAGCCCTGGCTCCAGCAGCGCGGCCTCAACCCCTGACGCACGCCCACCGACGCACCCGCGGGAGGGCCCTGGACCGGGGCCTCCCGCGCCGCGCCTCACTCCTCGACGGGCAGCTGCGCCAGGTACGCGTCGATCTCCTCCGGGCCCGGCTCCGGCGCCAGCTCCGGGAACTCCGTCACCAGCAGCCGCGGCAGCCCCGGCACCGTCCAGGCGCCGAACAGGTCGAGCGCCGCGTCCACCGCCGCCTCCTCGAACCTCCCGAAGTCCCCGGCCAACTCGTCCGGCATCGGCCGGCCCAGCGCGGTCAGCCGCGCCAGGTTGCGGTAGCTGCGCCGCATCAGGCCCTGCTCCAGCAGCCGACGCGCGCCGTCCGTGGCCATGCCCACCGAGAGCACCCGGCCCGGGCCCCAGCCCCGCTCGTCCGGCTCGTCCAGCCAGCCGGCCGACGCCAGCGCCTCGAACGCCGCCAGCCGCTCCTCCTCGGCGAACTCCCCGAAGCCGGCCAGCCACTCCCGCACCGCCTCCGGGTCCGTGACGTCCGCCCCGTGCGCGTGCAGCAGCAGCGCGTACAGCCGGGGCCAGGTCACCAGGTCGGCGCGGCGCAGCAGCCCGGCCGCGACCTCCCCCTGCCACTCGGCCTCCTCGTGCAGCCGCTCCTGGCGCTTGGCGTTCAGCCGGCGGGCCGCCCGCTGGTGGTCGACCAGCAGCCGGACGGCGTCGCCGTAGGCGAGCGGGTCCTCCTCGGGCGCGGGTTGGACGTACAGGTGGAGCCGCTCGTGGAGCAGGTGCTCCACCGCGTCGGAGGTCAGTTCGGGCCAGCCGTCGTGCATCCTGCCCTCGCCCAGCTCCAGCAGCGCCAGCACCGCGCGCAGCGGCCCCTCGGCCACCGGCGCGCGGTCCTGCTCGGCCGCCCAGGCGAGCAGGTCGGCGGCCTTGGTGCGCGGGGCGAGCCGCAGGTCTTCGTCGTTCATAGTCCGAACGGTAGCCGCCGGGCGGGGATAGGGTCGGCAGCCATGGTCCCCGTACGACTCACCGGCCCGCGACTGGCCGTCCGCGAGTACCACCACACCGAGGGCGACGTGGACGCGCTGCACGCGCTGTTCGGCGACCCGGAGGTCACCCGGTACCTGCCCTTCGGGCCGAGCGACCGGGAGGACTGCGCCGACCAGGTCGAGCTCTACCTGGAGGAGGCGATGGCCGAGGAGCGGGACACCTACCGGCTCGCCGTCACCAGGCTCGCCGACGCCGAGGAGCCGGACGACGCGACGCCGATCGGGCAGGCCTCGCTCACCCTCGAAGGGCACCGCGCCGCCTGGCTCGGGTGCGTGCTGGCCCGCGGGTGCTGGGGCCTCGGCTACGCGGGCGAGACCGTCGGCCTGCTCTGCGACCTCGCCTTCGGCCCGCTGGGCCTGCACCGGCTGGCCGCCCGGGTCGCCGTGGCCAACACGGCCTCCGTCAAGGTGCTCACCGGGCTGGGCTTCCGACTGGAGGGGCGGCTGCGGCACGACGTGTTCGAGGACGGCGTCTGGTCCGACTCCTACCTCTACTCGCTGCTCGCCGACGAGTGGCGCGGCCCGGCCGTCCGGACGGAGGGGGGTTAACCCCACCCCGGATCCGCCAGGCCTCCGGATCCCAGCCGGCCGGCGCGTCCACCAGACTGGACCTCGTCAGCGGGACGAACGACCGACAGTACGAGGGGCCGGGGGCCGGGAGCATGAGCAGCAGCCGCAGCATGGAGGACCGGGGTTGGGACGTCCCGGGCGGTTACGGTGACGACCCGCGCCCCCTCCGGGCCCGGTGGACCGAGCGGCGGCCGGCCCTGTGGCGGGCGCCGTTCTCGGCCTACTACTACCGCGAGGTCGGCTTCGCGCTCAGCGGCCTGCCGTTGGCGATCGCCGGGTTCGCCTCCTCGATCACCCTGCTGTGCCTCGGCCTCGGCACCTTCGCCACCGTCATCGGCCTGCCCGTCCTGGGCGCGCTGACCGGCCTCGCCCGCGGCTTCGGCCGGCTGGAACGGGCCCGGGTGCGCGGCATGCTGGCCCTGGACGTCCCCGGCCCGGAGCCGGTGCGCCAGGTCCGCCCGGGCGGCTGGGGCGCCGTCACCGCGCGGCTGGCGGACCGGGCCGGCTGGAAGGCCGTGCTGTACCAGGTGGTGATGTTCCCCTGGGCGGTGTTCAGCTTCTCGATGACGCTGGTGTTCCTGGTGCTCGGCTGGGCCCTGACGCTCTACCCGCTGTACCACTGGGTCTTCCCGACCTACACCCCCTGGAACGGGTACCGGCTGTTCGACTTCACCGACGACGAGGGCGTCCGGCACGTGTACGAGGTCCAGGCGCCGTGGCAGATCGCCGGGCTCGCGGTCCTCGGGCTGGTGCTGGTCTTCCTCACCACCCAGCTGGTCCGCGGCCTGACCAACGTCAACCGGGCCGCCGCCCAGGGCCTGCTCGGCCGCTGACCGCCCAGGCCCCGCCCGGTTCCCCGGCCACACCCGCCCAGGCCCCGCCCGCACCCCGGACGCTTCCGGAGGCGGCCGGGGCCGCCGCGTGTCCGGATGACCGGGTGGCCGCCGCCGGCATTCCCCCCGCTCCCTCGGACGTCCTGGCCGCCGAGGCGCGCGAGCCGGGCTGCCGACCACCGCCGCCGGGCGGCCCGACGACCAGGTTATGTAATAGTCATCAATGCGGAGCGCCCCTATACTCGCCCGCATGACCGAGACGACGATCCGGCGGGCCGACGAGACCGACGCCGACCGGCTCACCGACCTGATCCAGGCTTCCTCCGCCTACCACGGCGAGTACGCGCCGATGGTCGACGGCTACCGGGTGACACCCGAGTACATCGCCGGCCACGAGGTGTTCCTCGCCACCGACCCGGCCACCGACCGGCTGCTCGGCTTCTACGGGCTGATCCGCGAACCGGCCGAACTTGACCTGATGTTCGTCGCCGACGAGGCCCAGGGGCGCGGCACCGGCCGCGAACTGATCGCCCACATGCTGGAGCAGGCCCGCGCGGCCGGGGTCACCAGCGTGCGCGTGGTCTCCCATCCGCGCGCCGAGCACTTCTACCTGCGGGTGGGCGCCGAACGCGTCGGCACCTTCCCCGCGCGCGGGAGGATCACCTGGGACCGGCCCGAACTGCGCTTCACCGTCGGCTCCTAGGAGGCGGCCTCGGCGGACGGCCCGCCCGGCCGGTCCGGCACCGCCGGTACGGCCTGCGCGGCCGGCGGCGCCGACTGCTGCTCCGGCAGGACGGCCGCCGCCGGGAGCCGGGACAGGATCTTCTCCGCCAGCCAGCTGCGGTCCGACCCGTACGGAATGCCCCGCGGGTCGACCAGCTGCCGCGCCACCGCGTCCCGCAGCCGCTGCGCCCCGGCGGCGGGCAGCCGGGACAGCAGTCCCCGGGCGGCCAGCAGCGCGTGGTACTGCTCGAAGTCGGAGCGCGGGTGCTCGATCGCGTCCAGCACGCTCGGCAGGTCCGCCAGCGCCGGATCGCCCTGCATCAGCGCGAGCGCCTGGATCCGCCGGCCCTCGGAGCCGTCCGCGAAGAGGGCCCGCACCTGCTCGGCGGTCAGCGCCGAGCGCCGCGCGGTCGAGCGGACCTCCGCCACCACGCCCTCCGGGCCGGCCGGCGTGCCGGAGGCGGGCGGCAGCTGCCCGGCCAGCGCGGCCGGGCGCTGCGTGGTACCGCCCAGCAGTCCGAGCTGCTGCATCGCGCGGACCCGCAGGTCGTCCGCGCCCACCTTGTCGCCGTGCCGGTCGCGGTCCTGTCCGGCGAGGAAGAGGTCCAGCGCCTGGTCGGTCTCGGTCAGCGCCTGGGGAAGCGCCAGCCGGGTCACCAGCCAGCCGGCCAGGAAGCCGAAGACCAGGAAGTACAGCACCAGCGCCGCCGCGAACGGCACCGCCGCCTCGCCCCCGCCGAGCACGGGCGCCAGCGCCGTACCGAGGTCGTGCAGCCGCTCGCCGAGCGAGCCGAGCTGGGTCAGCCCGACGCCCAGCAGCACTTTGGTCAGCCAGTCCGAGACCTGCTCCAAATTGGTGTTCGGCGCGTACGAGCCCGGCGGTTCCTCGGAGCCGGCGCCGCCGCGCACCCGGGGCACCCCGAACAGGAAGCCCAGCCCGCCGCCCAGCGCGACCGAGGCCCCGATCACCACCAGCCCGCCGCCGAGCGCCTGCCAGAGGTGCTCCCGGCCGAGCGCGAACAGCAGCAGCCCGACCAGCCCCGTCCCGGCCAGCGCCCCGGCGGCGCCCCACCGCGCCTTCCGCAGCACGGTCGCCCCGCCGCCCAGCCGTCGCGCCTTCGCCATCGCCTACCCCCTGTGTCCGCGCCGCTCCGCCCCGGAATCCGGGCCGACTCTAGCGCCGCGGCGCCGCAGCCGCGGCCACGCCCCTGGTGGCTCCCGGCCGCATCCCGGGCAGCCCCGCCGGCCACGCCCCGGGCTGACCCCGGACACGCCGCGGGGAGCCTCCGGAACCGATGCCGGAAGCTCCCCGGGAACGCAGACGGCCCGCGGGCTGCTCCTCCGCGCCGGCCCGTGCACTGGCCAGGCGCCGAGGCACCGGGGATGTACCGGTGAGCCCGCGGGCCGGGTGACTGCTTGGATTTCGCCTGCCGGAGGCCGAGGGCCTCACCCTGCGCAGGCAGGGGCGGCTCTAGCGAGCAGCCACCTCACGCATCCTGATGTAACTCAACTCAGGATCACCTCCCTTCAGTGTGCTGCCAGCGTAGGCAGCACCCCGGTCGGAGGGCAACGGATTTATTTCGCGGGTTGCCGCGGCCGTCGCTCAGGCGCTCTTGAGCTGGTCCTTGAACTTGGTGAAGTCGACCGTGTTGTCGGGCGACGGGACCTGGATGGTCAGCGGCTTGTCGAAGTCGCTGAAGTCCATCTTGCCGTTGCCGTCCTCGCCGCCGGAGTGCTCGACCCGCACCGGGTAGGGCTTGCCCTCGGTGGCGATCTGCATGGTCGAGACCCCGCCCTTGGGGTCGGTGGACTTCAGGCTGAAGGTCTTCACGCCGTTGACCTCGCCGGCGGAGCCCTTCTCGGCCTTCTCGTTGGTGCTCTTGTCCTCGGTGATCTTCTTGCTGAACTCGGCCAGGTTGCAGACGCTGGTGAGGGAGCCCATCGACGGGTCGTTCTCGAAGCCGGTCAGGTAGCGGCCCTTGAACAGCTCGGCGGCCTTGGCGCCGTTCGGGCCGCCCACGTTGGTCCAGAAGGCGGTGTCCGGCTTGACGTAGGAGGTCTTGCCGTCGCTGATGATCTCGAACTTGCCCATGCCCGGCATCGCCATGGTGCCGGTGCACTGGCTCTTGTTGTCCAGCGACAGGTTCATCTCCATCTTGCCCTCGCCGGCGTCGATGGTGCCGGCCATCTTGAGGGAGGTCGCGGAGGCCAGGGCGTCCTTGGCCTGCTTCATGATGTCCTGGGCGCTGAGCTTGTCGGTGTCGAGCTTCTTCGAGGCGCCCGCCTTGGCGTCGCCGCCCTTCCCGTCGCTCTTCTCACTACCGCACGCGGCGGTGCCGGCGGCCAGGACGAGGCAGATCGCGGCGGTGCTGACCAGTCGCTTCGACAGCATGAGGTGATTCCTGTCCGGGGCGGCCCGAACAGCCCGCCCCAAATGTGATGAATTTTTCATCAGTATGGTTCAGGCCTCCGACAGCGGATCATGGGATCGGCCGCTGTTACAGCTTCGTGGCAGGACCGTGTTCTGCCCGTACCCGGAAACGCGGAAGGCCCGGAGGACGAATCCTCCGGGCCTTCCGGCTACTGAGTAGCGGGGACAGGATTTGAACCTGCGACCTCTGGGTTATGAGCCCAGCGAGCTACCGAGCTGCTCCACCCCGCGTCGGTGAACACAACGATACGGGGAAGTCGCCGAGATGGGAAATCGGTTCCTCAGGACGCCCCGCTGCCCGGCACCCGGCCGGGCAGCGGATGCCGGGCCGTGCGGCATCTCGCCCAGGCCGCGAAGCAGACCAGCGCGGCGAAGCAGGGCACCATCAGGGCCCCGTACACCACCAGGAAGCCGTCCGTACCGAGGTCGGCGGCGGCGTTCCAGGTGCCGTGCAGCGCCATCGCCAGCAGCAGCCCGGCCGGCGCCGCCAACCGAGCCAGCCAGCGCCGCGCGGTGGTGAGGGCGACGGCCAGGCCGATACCGGTGAGCGCGGTGAACAGCGGGTGCGCGAAGGGGGAGAGCAGGGCGCGCAGCACGAAGGTCTGCACGGTGCTGTCGAAGTCGCGCAGGCTGGGCGGGTCGCCGAGGCCGATGCTGTCCAGCCGCTGGCGCTGGTCGCTGGTGAAGGCCCGGCCCAGGTAGAGGGCGTTCTCGGTGAAGGCGAAGCCGCAGGCGGCCATCCCGCCGAGCACCATCCCGGCGGCCAGGGTGCGCGGTCGGGAGCGCTGGTGCGGCCCGCCGCCGGGCGGGGCGGGGCGCAGGTAGGGCAGCGGCCGCAGGTACGGGCGCAGCCGCAGCCGGCCGCGGGCGTGCGGTCCGACCGGGTGGCGCGGGTACGGGCGCGGGCTCCGGGGCGCTGGCGACCGGCGCAGCAGCGGCGCGCAGGGGCGCCCGGTGTGGCGGCCGCGGCAGCGCAGCCGCTGGCCGAGCGGGAGCAGGAGCACCAGGAGGGCGGTGGCCTTGGCGGTCTCCTCGATCACCGGGGTGGCGATCCCGGCGCCGAGCAGCTCCCCGAACGGGCCCCGGTGCCGGGTCACGTAGCTCGCCGTCCAGTTGTTGGCGAGGATCGCGACGGTGGTGGCCGCGCAGGCGCCCCAACCGAGGCAGAACACGGTGTGCCGCAGTGGCACCCGCGCGGTGAGGTTGAGCCAGGCCAGGCCGCCGAGGACGAACGGCAGCGGCACCATCGCCAGGCCCAGGCCGACCAGCAGGCCGACCGTGCCGGTCTGCCGCTGGACCAGGTGGAGGATCAGTACCCCGCAGCCGATCAGGGTCAGCACGGTGGTCGCGGTGACGGAGGAGAGCGCCATCGAGCGGCCGCGGCCCGGCGGGGCCCCGGCCGGCCTCCGGCGCCGTTCCCCCGGGCCGAAGGCCGGGACCGGTCCGGCGGCGGCACCCGGCCGGGACAGCAGGCGGTGGGCCCGGCGCCTCCGGGGCCCCGGGATGGTCCGGGTGCCGCCGGTGCTCGGGACCGTCTCCGGTGCGTCGGCGGCGGCGCTGACCGTCGTCCGGCCGTTCGTCCGGAACCCGCCGCCGGACGGGCTGCCCATGCGGCACAGGGTAGGCCACGGTGGCGGCCCGTCGGGAGGAATCGGGCCGGGCCGGCCGTCCCCGGCCGGCCCGAACGGCCGCCGCACGGGCGCCCGTTCGAACGGCGCCGGTGGGTCAGCGGCGGCGGAACAGCAGGTCGTGGACGACGTGGCCCTTGGCGATCCCGGCCCGTTCGAACTTGGTGACCGGACGCCAGTCCGGCCGCGGGGCGTAGCCGGGGATGCTGCCGTCCGGGTGGTCCGCGGGCTCCAGCCAGCCGGTCCCGTCACCCTCGGGGTGCAGGTTCTCCAGCTCCGGGGAGTCGGACAGCACGGCCAGCATCTGCTCGGCGTACGGCTCCCAGTCGGTGGCGCAGTGCACCAGGGCGCCCGGGGCGAGCCGGGGCAGCACCAGGTCGAGGAAGGCGGGCTGGACCAGCCGGCGCTTGTGGTGCTTCGGCTTGGGCCACGGGTCGGCGAAGTAGACCCGCAGACCGGCCAGCGAGGCGTCCGGGAGCATGTCGCGCAGCAGGATCACCGCGTCGCCGGCGGCCGTCCGGACGTTCCGGGAACCGTCGCGCTCCAGCAGGCCGAGCAGGTTGCCGTGGCCGGGGGTGTGCACGTCGGCGGCGAGGATGCCCATGTCCGGGTCGGCGGCGGCCATCGCGGCGGTGGTCTCGCCCATGCCGAAGCCGATCTCCAGGGTCACCGGCAGGCCGCCGAACAGCTCCGGCAGGTCCAGCGGGGTGCCGTCGATGGGTATGCCGTACGTCTCCCAGCTCCGGTCCAGGGCGCTCGCCTGGGCGTTGGTCATCCGGCCCCGGCGCGGCTGGAAGCTGCGGATGCGACGCTCGCGGTGCTGGGCCTCGGTGGCCTTGTGCGGGTACATCGGCGCGGGGTAGGCGGCCGGCGCGGCGGACAGCCGGGCGGACGGCGAGGGCTGGGGGATCGGGGCGGTGGCAGTCACAATCACCCGAGTCTACGGGGCTGTCGGGGCGCTCCGGCGGGGCCTGTGACCGGGCTCATCCGCCCGAGCGCCCGGTCCGGCCGCTGCTTCCCGTCGCCCGGTCCGGCCGCTGCTTCCCGTCGCCGGGTCCGGCCGCCGCTTCCCGTCGCCCGGTCCGGCCGCCGCCGCTCCGGCCTCGGGAGAGAGGGGGAGCCGTCCCCTTCGGTGGCTCCCCCCTCTCCCCGGCGTTCCGCTACTCCTCCCAGGGCCAGCGGGCGTTCGCCCCGGCCTCCAGGAGGGGGATCAGCCGGAAGGCCGCGTCGCTCAGGCCGCCGAAGGTGTGCCGGTGGGCGCCGCCGCTGGGGCCGTGGCCGGTGGCGTAGCCCGCCAGGTTCCAGGTGTAGACGGGCACGTGGGCCGGGACGGCGGCGAGCGGGTCGCCGCCCCGGTGGTTCGGGCCGGTCTGCTCGTCGGTGACGATCACCACCCGGTCGTGGCCGCGGTAGTGGGTGCGGACGGCGTCGGCGGTGTTGGTGCCGCCGAGGTCGGAGAAACGGTCCAGCACCCGCAGCACCGCCTCGCCCCGGCCCACCTCGACCACCCGGCTGGTGGTGCCGAACTCGACCAGGTCCGCCTCGGCGGCCCGGACCTTCAGCGCGGTGCCGAAGATCGCCGCCGAGTCGGCCCGGTTGAGCTCGGTCGGCCCGCCGGAGCGGTCGAACATCGATCCGGAGCGGTCCACCAGGACCAGTGTCCGGCCGGGCAGTTCGGGCACGTTGGCCAGCGAGTGGCCGAGCGCGGTCTCCAGCGCGTGCCCCCAGCGCAGTGAGGTCACGTTGCGGTGCGCGGCCAGGTACCGGAACGGGAACTGGCGCGAGCGCCGCACCTCGCCCCCGTCGGAGATCCGCCGGGCCACCTCGGCCGCGACGGCGTCCGAGATCCCGGCCCGGTCGAAGTTGCGCAGGTTCCGCACCAGCGCCATCGGTCCCATCGAGGGGATGACCGCCTCCCAGACCGCGGCGTCCAGCGGCCCCTGCAGCCAACCCGCCAGCGCCTCCCAGGTCAGCCCGGCGGCGGCCAGCCGCTCGGCGCCGCCCTCGGCGGTCACCGCCGCCCGGCGTTCCTCGACGGGCAGCGCGAGCAGCGCCCGGTTGGCGGTCAGCATCCGGTCGGCGGCCGGCGGGACGGCCTCCTCCGGCCGGTGGCGGCGGTCCAGCGCGTACGCGAACAGGGCGCCCTGCCACTCCTTCCCGGGGGCCGGCGAGGGGTGGGTCAGCTCGATCACGTCGCCGAAGCGGTAGCCCTTGCCCGCGGTGTCGTACTTGAGCAGCGCGCGGGCGTCGTACAGGTGCCGGACGGCGTCGGCGACGCCGCGCTTGAGCGGCTTGGGCAGCGCCCGGCCGTAGCGCGAGGTCCAGTAGGCGAGCAGCTCGCCGGGCTCGTCGGCGCGCCGCAGCACCGCCGCGACGGCCTGCCGGGAGTGGCCGTGGGCGCCCGCGTCCAGCCGGGCCCGGGTGAACTCGGCGGCGCCGACCAGGGCGGCGGTGCGCATCTGGGCGCCGTGGCGCAGCCAGCGCAGCAGCCCGAGGGTCCACTCCGGCTCGGTGACGGCGAGTTCGCGCACCAGCGCGGTGTAGCGGTCGTCGCGTTCGCCGCCGCGCTCGTGGAAGGTGTCCTGGCCGACCATGTTGGCCACCGCGAGCAGGAAGAGCTCGGACTTGCGGTCCCGGACGAATCCGGTGCCGCCGTTGTGGTTGACGGTGCGCAGGCCGGTGGTGGCCACCGGCGAGCTCGGACTCGCCTTGGTCCTGCGGAAGTTGAACCTGGACATGCGGCAGCCCCCTCGGCCTGCTGGTGTCAGTGGGGAGGGAGGCATGCCGCGGCCAGGGGTGCCCGAGTTCGTGCCGGCCGCGGGCGGCCGACGTCGGCGGAGGTGTATGCCTTGTGCTCTGTCAGATTTGAGCCGGCGGCCGCGCTCGCGCACGGCACGCCCGGGACTCGAACCCGGAACCGCAAGATCCGAAGTAACCCCCGCCTGCGCACCGGGCACTCCGGAACGCGTTGCCTCCCGAGATCAAGGATGGCGGCGGTGTTTCGCGGGCTCGAACCGCGGCGTCCTGCGGACGCCTCACCAAGAAGTAACCGCTGCCGTCGCACCGGGAGGTGCGGAATCTGTTCACGTGTAGGTGTCCAGAGATCGAAGGCGGCTGAGGTGACGAAGCTGCTCTGGCCGACTGAGCTACACCGGCACGGAGCACCGATGACGGGATTCGAACCCGCGACCTGCCCATTTGGAGTGGAAGTAACCTCTGCCTGCGCACCTGGACGGGAGAAACCCTAGCCAGGCCCCTCCCGCCGCCGCACTCCATTTACCGTCGGGATCCACCGGCGGGCCCGGATCGTGGCCCCGGGCCCGCACGCCAGGCCCGTACACCGGGCCCGCACGCGAGGCCCGCACGCCAGGCCCGCACACCGGGCCCGCAGGCCGGGCGCGGACGCCGCTCAGGCCGGAGCGACGATCACCGCCCGGGCCCGCTCGGTCAACTCCCTTACCCGGCGTTCACCTTGGAAGGGCTCCAGCCGCCGCAGCATCTCCACCACGTACTCCCTGCTGCGCTGCGAGGAGATCCGGCCGGCCACCTCGACGGCGCGTTCGCCGGCGGCGACCGCGGCGTCCAGGTTGCCCGCCTCCGCCTCGGCCATCGCCGAGACCACCAGCCGCAGGCCGTGCGAGCGGACGAAGCCCTCGGTGGGCGTGGCCAGCGCCTCGCGGGTGAACTGCCGGACCTTGGAGGGCACTCCGAGGTCGCGGAAGCACTCGGCGGCGTCGGCGGCGAGCCGGTCGTAGGCGTAGAAGTCGATCCACGCGGGATCGGGGTCCCCGGCGCGCGCCCGTTCGAGAGCGCTCTCCGCCGCGCCGAGCGCCGTCGCACACGCCGCCGCGTTGCGTGCCTTGGCCTGGGCCCTGGCCTCCACCAGGTGGAAGAAGCTCATGGTGCGGGCGGTGGCCAGGCCCCGGTTGCGCTCCAGCGCGGCCTGGGCGAGGTCCACCGCCTCCTCGGCGAAACCCCGGTAGCCCGCCTGGAGGCTCATCGACGCCAGCACGTAGCCGCCGAGCGGCACGTCGGCGGCGGCCCGGGCGAGCCGCAGCGCCTGGATGTAGTAGCGCTGGGCGGCCTCGTGCTGCCCGGTGTCGAAGGCCATCCAACCGGCCAGTCTGGTCAGTTCGGCGGTCGCGCCGAACAGCGCCCGGCCGACGGCGTCGCTGTACGAGGCGAGCAGCAGCGGCGCCGCCTCCACCCGCAGGCACTCCGGCACCATCGACGAACGCCAGTCCCCGCCGCCGTACTTGGAGTCCCAGCGGCGGGCCTCCTGGGCGGCCTCGCGGAGCTTGGCGGCGTCCGAGTGGCCGACCCGGTAGGAGGAGGTGTCGGTGGGGGAGCGCGGGACCTCGCGGGCCACCGAGCCGTCCGCCGGGTTGATCAGCCAGCGGGAGACGGGGGTCGCGTAGGCGGCGACCGAGAAGGTGCCGGCCAGGCTGTCGCTCCAGCGGCCGCCGCCGGGGCCCCGGCGCAGGTCGAGGTCGACCCGCCACAGGTCGGTCGCGGAGCGGACCGCGTCGGCGACCTCGCGCGGGAAGGCCAGGCCGAGTTCGGGCGCCGGGTCGGTGTCGCCCAGGCCGATCTCCTCCAGCGGGACGGGCCGGCCGAGCTTGCCGCCGATCGCGGTGGCGATCAGGTGCGGGACGGGCCCCTGCGGCACCATGCCCTTGCTGACCCAGCGGGCCACCGAGGTCTTGTCGTACCGCAGGGTCAACCCGCGTTGGGCGCCGAGGTCGTTGACCCTGCGGGCCAGCCCGGCGTTGCTGATCTGGGCGAGGGTCAGGAGCGTGCCGAGCCGTTCGTTCGGTCCACGTGGGCTGACGGTCATGGTGGCGGCTGCACCTCCTGCGGCCTTGTGCGCGGGGCCCGGGCGGCACCGGGTCGTAGCTGCAGTACCTAGCGTAGTCGGACGCGTTCCGACGGTTAAGAGGTCGCATTCCGGATGGCGGGATCGCGCACTCGGCGGTGCCGCACCGGAGTTGGTCCGGACCACTCGGATCCGGCCGACCGCGCGGCGCTCCGGAGCCTCGTGCTCCGGTCCCGTGTTCACGTGCGCCCGGCCGTGCTCCCTGGCCCGACCGGCAGGTCGGCGATTCGCTGGTGGTCGTGGGTCGGCCTGCCGTCGAGGACCCGGCGGGCCGGGGGAAGCCGCCGCCTCAATCCCCGCGGGTGGCGGTGAAGTCCGGGAGGGCATGCGGATGCCCTCCCGGGCCGGGCGACACCTTTCGGCCATCTCGCGATGCCCATGTCAAAGGTGTTCGCGGGTGGTTCCGGGCCGGGGAGGGGGAGGCCCGGCCCGCCCGCCCCCGGGAATGCCGGACGGATCGAACTCGCCTCCGGCGCGCGGAACTTGCTCACCCGGAGCGGTCGAGGCGGCGTGGGAGCCCCCCGGCTCCGGAGCGGTCCGGCGGGCGCGACCGGGAGCCCACCCCCGTCCGCCGTCGTGGCCGCGTCGGCCGTCGAACGGCCGGTTCGAACGGAAACGGAACCCGGAACACCGACCACGGCGGCGCCCCGCGGTGGCACGATGTCTCCTGACGGCGCGTCGAGCTGCGGGGCACGCCGGGACGGCGCGGGCCGGTCAGGCACCCCACCCGGCCGCCCGGCGGCGGCGAACGCGTCGTACGGATGCAGGTCCTCGTCCGGTGGAGGCGCGATGCGGTGGCTGACGGGCTGGTGCACGGGCGCGCCGAGCGCGGGCACCCCGGCGCACGAGACGCTCGGCAGGGTCGAGCCGATCGCCGCGCGGCCCCTGTGGGCCGGGCCCGACCCGCTCTGGGCCGTCGGCGACTGGCGCCCCGGGGAGATCCGCCTGGTCACCCTCCGCCCCGGCGCCCCCGCCGTGGTCAGCACCGGCCCCACCGCCCCCGACCAGGTCGAGGACACCCCCGCCACCTCCCGGCTCGCCGTCCTCGGCCACTGCGGCGCCACCGACGCCGAACTCGCCGCCGGCCTCGCCGCCGCCCGCGGCGGCGCCGTCCGCCACCTGACCGCCTGGCCCGGCAGCTACACCGTCGTGCTGCGCTCCGGCACCCGCTCCACCCTGCTGCTCACCGACCTCGCCGGCGCCCGGCCCGTCTTCCACACCCCGTGGGCCGGCGGCACCGCGTACGCCACCGCCGCCCTGCCGCTCGCCGACCTGGTCGGCGCCCCGCTGGACACCGGCCACCTCGCCGCCCGGCTCGCCTGCCCCGAGTCCCCCGAGGCGCTCGGCACCGGCACCCCGTACCTGGGCGTCCAGCGGGTGCCGCCCGGCCACGTGCTCGGCATCCGCGGCGGCCGCCCGTACCTGTCCGGCTACGACGACCCGGCCGGCGCCGAGCAGCCGCGCGACGAGGCGCCCGCCGTCCGCGAACTCACCCGCGCCCTGCTGGAGTCCGTCCGCTCCCGGGTCCGCACCACCACCCCGGCCCTCGATCCGGCCGGGCGGGCCCGGCTCGGCGTCGACCTCTCGTACGGGACGGCCTCCGCGACCGTCGCGCTGCTCGCCGCCGCCGTCCCGCTGCCGCCGGCGCCGACGGCCGCCGCGTCCACGGCGTCCGTCCCGGCGGCCCGGGCCGCCACCGCCGGGGCCAGGAGCGGCGCGGTCAAGGGCTCCTGGGCCCGCGCCACCGCCCGGGAACCCGCCGCCCCCGAGCAGTTGGCCGCCGTCACCCTCGGCGAGACCGAGCCCCCGGCCGGCCTCGTGCTCGCCCCCGACACCCCGCGGCTGCGGCACACCGTGCTCGACCCCGGCCCGGACACCCTCCCGTACGCCGGGCTGGACGCCGACCCGCGGTCCGGCCGGCTCACCGACGAGCCGGGGCCCGAACTCGTCGCCGCCGCCCGGGCCGAGGCCCGCTTCGACGCCGGCGGCACCGACCACCTCACCGGCTACGGCGCCCGCCAGGTCCTGGACGGGCACCCGGCCCGGCTCGCCGACCTGATCCGGGCCGGCCGGCCACGCGAACTCCTGCCCCCGGTCGTCGCGCTGGCCGGCGCCGACCGGGCGGCCGCGGGCGTCCTCACCGGCACGCTGCGCACCCCGCTCACCGTGCTCCGGGCCGCCCACCGGCTCTCCCGGGTCCGCTACGCGGAGGCGCTGGACGAGGCGGCCGCCAGGCTGACCGCCCGCCACGTCCCGGACGGCGACGGCACGGCGGGGGCCCGCTCGGCCGTCGACCTCGCCTGGTGCGTGCCCGGCCCGGCCGCCCGCTGGCTCTCCGACGAGGCGCTCTCCTCGGTCGCGCTGCGGCTGCGCCTGGCGGCGCGCAGACCGGCGCCCGAGGAACACCCCGGCGCGCACCGGGCCCGGCACGCCCTCTACCGGCAGGCGCGCTCCTTCCGCACCCTCGTGCACGCCGCCGAACAGCCCGGCCAGCGGCTGCACGCGCCCTTCCTCGACAACCAGGTGGTGCGCGCCGCCCGGCTGCTGCCCGACGACGTCCGCCTCCAACCCGGCGCCCGGCACGCCCTCCTGCACGCCGTCCTCACCGGCGCCGGCCGCACCGACCTGCCCCCCGACTGGGGCCGGAGCCCCCGCCCCGACCGCACCGCCCCCACCCGCGCCGGCCTGTGCCTCGCCGCCGACGGACTCGCCGAACTCTTCGACGCCCCGCTGCTCGCCGAAGCCGGCCTGATCGACCTCCCCGCCGTCCGGGCCGACCTCGCCCGCTCCGCCGACCCCGCCACCCCGCTCTCCCCGGCCGCCCTCGCCGGCCTCGCGGACCTCGTCTCCACCGAGCTGTGGCTGCGCCGCGTCCGCGCCCGCCGCCACGGCGCCTGCTGGACCGGCCTGCCCGCCCCCCGCCAACCCGCGCTCACGTCCTGACACCACCGGCTGCTCCCGCCGGTCCCCCGGCCTGCCGCCTGCGGGCCCCGGCCCTCCCGTCCGTCGGCCCCGGTCTGCGGCGCGGTTGCCGGGCCCTGGTGGACGGGGCGGTGATGATGGCGGGGGTGTGGGTCCGGGGCGAGGAGGACGTGCGGTGGCCGGTGGGAGCGCGGGGCGGGAGGTGCCGGTCGTGCTGTCGGTGCTGGGGCGTCCGCCGTCGGGGCGGCCGCCGGGGGTGTTGGCGGCGTGTGACGGGTCGGACGGGTCGCTGTGGGCGCTGGACCGGGCGATGACGGAGGCCGAGTTGTTCGGGCTGCCGCTGTACGTGCTCGCCGTCGTCAATCCGGCGCCGGCCGGCTACCCGCCGGGCATGACGGAGCTGGTGCAGGAGAGCGTGGAGACGCTGGTCGAGAGCATGGCGGACGGGCTGCGCCGCTCGGTGGCCGCCGTTCAGCGCCAGCGCCCCGCGCCGTACGCGGGGGAGCTGTCGCTGCACGTGGTGCTGGGCAACGTGATCGAGGTGCTGCTGGAGGCGGCGACCCGGCAGCACACGCTGGTGGTCGGCACCCGGGGCAACGGAGGCTTCGCCCGGCTGCTGATGGGCTCGGTGAGTTCGGCGGTCGTGCACCACGCGGCCTGCCCGGTGCTGGTGGTCCCGGCGCCGCCCGCGGCCTGATCGGCGGGGTGCCGGGAATGTACCGAGATGGTTCACCGTTCACCCGTCTTGTCCACACCTGACAAGACGCCCCCTGGAGCCCCCCGCATGAAGGTCGAGATCTGGTCCGACATCGCCTGTCCCTGGTGCTACATCGGCAAGCGCCGTTTCGAGCAGGCCCTGGCGGACTTCCCGGGCCGGGAGCAGGTCGAGGTCGTCTACCGTCCGTACCAGCTGGTCCCGGACGCCCCCGAAACCGCGAGCCCGCACCGCGCCTGGCTGGCCGAGCGCTACGGCCCGCAGTCGGTGGCGATGGACGCGCGGGTGGCCGAGCTGGGCCTCGCCGAGGGCATCACGTACGACTTCGACGCCGCGCTGCACGCCAACACCTTCCTGGGCCACCGCCTGCTGCACCTCGCCGAGGTCGAGTACGGACCGGCCGTCCAGGGCCGGCTGAAGGAGGCGCTGCTGAAGGCGCACTTCACCGACGGCGTCGACGTCGGTGACCGCGCCGCGCTGACCGACGTCGCCGTCTCGGCCGGCCTGGACCGCGACCGGGTGGCCGCCTACCTGGCGGGCGACGAGGGCACCGCCGAGGTCGACGCCCAGCTGGCCGAGGGCCGGGAGCTGGGCATCAGCGCCGTGCCGACCTTCGTCTTCGAGGGCAAGTGGGCCGTCCAGGGCGGCCAGGACGCGGCGACCTTCCGCAAGGTGCTGGAGCAGGTCGCCACCGAGATCGGCGAGCGCCGCCCCGCCCCGGTGCAGGTCGCCCCGGCCGGGGAGGCCTGCGCGGACGGCTCCTGCGCCATCTGACGGTCAAGGCCACCCGACGGTCACCGTCGGCCCGAGGCCCGTTCCAGGACGCCCTGGAGCGGGCCCCGGGTCATGACCGCCCGGACCGCGTCCGGGCGGTCACGAGCACCGGAAGCGGGCCTGGGCCCAGTCCGCGACGTTCAGCGCCGACCAGATCCCGTTCACCGGCGTGACCGTCAGCTTGATCGACTTCTGCCCGGCCAGCGGCACGTGTACCGGCACCGCGTCGTCGCCGACGGCCAGCGCGCGGGAGCGCCACAGGGTGCTGCCGTCGGAACCGTGGACGGTGAAGACGACCCGGCCCGGCGAGAGCGTCGCGTCGTCCACCCCGGCCACCGCGTCGAAGGACGTGCAGGTGCGGTTGAGGTCGATCACCGTGCTCGCCGGGGCGTGCACGGTGATCGCGTGCGGGTGGTGGGCGCCGCCGATCCAGCCGCCGTCACGCTGCCAGAAGTTGTCGCTGCCCTTCTGCCGGATGCTCGGCTCGGGGGGTGGCACCCGGTTGTTGCCGGGCTTCAGTACGGGCAGCGAGTCGCCCCAGAAGTCGCTGAGCACCGGCGGCACCGGCGGGCTGACGGTCGGGGTCGGCAGCGGCGGCAGGGTCGGCGTCGGGATGACCGGCACGTCGGGCGTGGGCAGCGGCGGCAGGGTCGGCACGGTGACGACCGGGGGGGTGAAGCTCGGCGTCGGCGGTTTCGGGCCGCCGGGTGCGGGCGTTCCGGGCTGCGGGGCCTGGTCGGTGGCGGCCGGCGGAACCGGCGTGGACTTGGTGGTCGGCTTGGCCGCGGGGCTCACCGCGGGCTCTTCCGGGGCCGCGGCGGCGGCGCTGGACGCCGGGGCCGGAGCCGCCGTGGGCGCGGGCGCGGGCGAGGCCGCGGGCGCCCCGGGTGTGGCGGCGGTCGGCGCGCTGGGGGCCGGGGGAGCGGCCGCCGGGGGCTTCGGTTCGGGCGAGCCGGTGAACGCGTACGCGGCGACGGCGGCCGCGGCCACCGCGATGGCGGCGACGATCCCGGCCTTGGCCGCGGTGCCCAGGCCCTCGCCGACCGCGGTGGCACCGGCCCCGCCGGAGGCCGCCCCGGTCGAGCCGGCGGCGGCCGTACCGGCGGCCGCACCGGCGGCCGCACCGGCCGCCGCCCCCGAGGACCCGGAGGCCGCGGTGGCCGTCCCGGCCGCTGCCGCACCGCCGACGGCGGCGGCACCGCCCACGGCGGCCGCGGCGGCGCCGAACCCGCCGACGCCGATCCAGACGAGCACCCCGCCGGGCAGCAGGGCGCGCAGCCCGGTGTTGATCTCGGTCAGTTCGAGGCAGGCCGCCGTGCAGCGGTCGCACTCCTGGAGGTGCCGGCCGACCTCCGCCGAGGCCCGCTTGCGCAGCGAGCCGCGCGCGTACGCCCCGAGCCGGTTGGCGTACGCCTCGCATGCCCGGTCCTGGCTGCCCGAGACGTGCGCCTGGAGGAACGCGGCGGCGAGCCGGTCCCGGGCCCGGTGGGCCTGGACGGCGGTGGCGTTGGCGGTCTTGCCGAGCATCACCGCGACGGTCTTGGGGGATTCCCGCTCGACCTCGGTGTGCCAGAGCACCACCCGGTCGTCCTCGGGCAGTTCGGCGTAGGCCTGCATGACCATCCGCTGGTCGGCCATCGCCATCGCCCAGGCGTCGGCGCCCGGGTCGGCGAGGTCGACGTCGACCACGGCGGCCGAGGTCTGCGCGAACACGGCGAAGTCGTCGACGAGTTGCTCGCGCCGCTCGCTGCGGTGCCAGGCGGCGGCGACGTTGCGCACGGCGGTCAGCAGGTACGCGCGGACGGCGAACTCGGGGCCCTTGCCCGCCCGCAGCGCCTGCAGGGTGCGGGCGAACACCTCGCCCGCGAGGTCCTCGGCGGTGAAGCTGTCCCGGCAGCAGGTGCGCGCGTAGCGGCGCACCGAGTCGGCGTGCCGGCGGTAGATCTCCTCGTACGCGGCGTCGTCGCCGGCCCGCACCCGGGCGGTCAACTCGGCGTCGGAGGCGGGGCGCTCGCCGTCCACCGGATCGGCGGGGGCGGGCACGGTCGGCCGGGCGGTCCGGCCGTCGCCGGTGAACGGTTCCCCGACGAACGCCTCGGGGGAGACACCGCCGCGGCCCGCCGGGGCCTGCCCGGGCACCCGGCCCGGGGGCAGCGCGGCGGCGGAGGCGGAGAGCGTCTCGCGGCTGGGCATCCCGGCCTGGTCGGGGACGTGTCCGGCGGCCGCACCCGGCGCGGAGCCCGGCACTTGGGCCGCCCCGCCGGCCTTGCCGAGACTGCAGGGGCCCGTGACGGACCCCTCGGCGCCGTCACCGGAGAGGCCTCCGAAGTCGAGACCGTACCCGTAGTCGTTCTGTTCCTCGGCGCTCACAACGGACCCCAGATTCCACGACAGCCCCCGTAGCGTGGCAGGGCGCGCGGGCGTGCGCGGGCGCACGGCTCCCCGGCGTACGGCGCCGACGGCGCGCGAACGGCGCGCATCGGGACATTGGCTCCAACCACGGGCAAAGGATGGCATAGCGCAGGGGCGGGCGGTAGCCGGAGCGACCGCCTTCCACCCCTCCGAGGGGCCGTCGCGGGAGTGTTCGCCCAGCGTGCGGCGGTGGGGTGTGCGACTCCCACACCCGGCGCGCGCACCCGGGCCGCGCGCCGGTCCTTCCTCCAACTCCCCTGCCCGCCGGGCGTGGCGGACCGGCCGACCGGCGGGCGTCAGCGCTCCCGCAGGCCGTCCAGCAGTATCTGCAGCAGCCGGTCCGAGGGCCCGGCCGCCGGTTGACCGTCCGTCTGCGAAGAAATCGGCGAGAAACCGCCGGCGGCCGGCGCGGAGAGCGACGGACGGACCGCGTGCACCGGCACCGAGGCGGTCAGCACCAGCACCACGTCCGACACCGTGACGCCCGGCCGCAGTTCGCCCGCGGCACCGGCCCGCGCCACCAGGGCGGCCAGCAGTTGGAGGAGCAGCCGGGGGTCGGCGTCGGCCGCCGACGGCTCGACCACCCCGCCGGAGCGGGCCTCCTCGCCCCGCAGGTCGAAGCGGACCGCCGCGGGCTGCTCCGCCGTCCGCTGCTCGGGCACCCGGCCCAGCTCCTCCGCGTAACGGAACGCCTCCGGCGGCAGCAGCCGCCCGGCACCGCTGCTCACCGCGCGGGCCAGGTAGCCTGCCAGCGCGTCCCAGGCGCCGTCACCGCCGTACAGCGACTCCCGCGCCTGCGCGGTCAGCCACGCCACCTCCTCGGCGGCGATCCGCTGGACCAGCACCTCCTTGCTCGGGAAGCGCCGGTAGACGGTGCCGACCCCGACCCCGGCCCGGCGCGCGACCTCCTCCATCGGCGCGCCGTAGCCGAACTCGCCGAACACCTCGCGGGCCGCCCGCAGCACGCTCTCCAGGTTCCGCCGGGCGTCCACCCGCAGCCTGGCCCCGGGCACCGCCGCGGCGGCCGCCGCCGGCTCGGCCCGGTACGGGACGGCCGCCTGGACCATGCCGACCTGCGCGAGCCCGCTCTGCGACGGCAGCTCCACCGGGCCGCGTTGCTCGGGGACCACGCCCGGCCCGGCCTGCGGTGCGACCGCCCGCCCCAACACCTGCTCCTGATCCATCATCCCAACTCTCCCCCGCAGGCGTCCGAAACCGGACCCTGTCGTCGCCCGCCCCTGCACCCCCCGGTGCAGCTCAGCCCGTCAGAAATGACCCGATGACCCATTGCTCGTGCCGCCCGTCCCGATCCGGTGACCACGGTTCGTGCCGCCGTGCCGGGTCCACGTCCGGCTCGGCGCGTCGGCACCGTCCGGGGCCCTGTCCGGGAACTACCCTTCCCCGGATGACCGGCCCCCAGTCGGGTTTACACGCCAACGCTGGAACTGGCCGTAGTGGCCGCTCCACGGTGCGTCGCCGCCGATTGTCATGGCGACGGCCGCCCCGGTACACAATCCGACCATAGTTCACCAGTCTCCGAGGCCGAAAGTGCGTCAGAAAGTCGCCCAGTAGGCACAACTGGCCACGGCGGTCACTCGTGTCGCAACCCGCCCCGTACGGACTGTGGACAAGACCGCCTCCGCCGGTCCTTCATAGGGGCGTGATGGGGGGACACACCCGGCCGCGGGGCGGCCGGGGACGAAACGTCGCATCGGCAGGAGGCGCACCATCAGGATCCTGATCGCCGGCGGCGGCTGCGCCGGAACGGCCGCCGCCCTCCACCTCCAGCGCGCCCTGCGGGAACGGCTGCGGCGCGGCGAGGTGGAGATCACCGTCGTCGAGCCCCAGGCCTACTTCACCTACCACCCGCTGCTGGCCGAGGTGGCGGCCGGCTCGATCGACCCGAGACACGTGGTCGTGCCGCTGCGTCGGGTCCTGCCGGACTGCCGGGTGCTCACCGCCCGGATCACCCGGATCGAACACGCAGCCCGGCGCGCCCTGGCCGACGCCGCCGGCCCCGGCGAACCCCCCGCCCCGGTCGAACTGCCCTACGACATCCTCGTGGTGGCCCCCGGCTCGGTCTCCCGCACGGCTCCGGCGCCCGGACTCGCCGAACACGGCCTCGGCTTCTCCACCGTCGGCGAGGCGGTGGGCCTGCGCAACCACGTCCTGGAGCAGCTCGACCTGGCCTCCGCCACCCGCGACCCGGCGCTGCGCCAGTCCGCGCTCACCTTCGTCTTCGTCGGCGCCGGCTACGCGGGTGTCGGCGCGCTCGCCGAGCTGGAGGACATGGCCCGAACCGCCGTGCGCGGCTACCACAACGTCGGCGCCGAGGACCTGCGCTGGGTCCTGGTCGAGGCGACCGGCCGGATCCTCGCCGGGGAGTCGCCCGAACTCGCCGAACACACCCTGGGCGAACTGCGCGAGCGGGGCGTCGACATCCGGCTGCGCACCACCCTGGAGTCCGCCGCCGACCGGGTCGTGGCACTCTCCGACGGCAGCCGCTTCGGCGCCCGCACCCTGGTCTGGACGGCGGGCGTTCGGCCGTCCCCGCTGTTGCGCGAGACCGACCTGCCGCTGGACACCCTCGGCCGGGTGCGGTGCCTGGCGACCCTGCAGGCCGTCGGACCGGACGGACGCGCCCTGCCCGGGGTCTGGGCGGCCGGCGACTGCGCCGCCGTACCCGACCCGAACGCGGACGGCGCCCCCTGCGCCCCCAACGCCCAGCACGCGTTCGCCCAAGCCGAGTTGCTCGCCCGCAACGTCGTGGTGGCGCTGGACGGCGGGCCGCACGACCCCCGCCTGGCCGACTACCGGCCGGGCCCCGCCGCCTGCTCGACCTCGCTCGGCCCGCGCCGGGCCGTCGCGCACACCCGGCGGGGCGGCACGCTCACCGGCCGCCGGGCCTGGTGGCTGCACCGGGCCCGGCACCTGAGGCGGCTGCCGAGCGCCGAACGCCGGGTGCGGGTGCTGATGGACTGGGTACTCGGCGGGGTGTTCTCCCGCGAGGTGGTCTCGCTGGGAGCGACGGAGCACCCGCGTTCGGCCTTCGAGGGAGGGTTCGGCCCGAAGTCCGGGCGGCGGTCCGACGCCGGCCCGGATGCTCCCCGGTGAACGCGCCCGCCGACCCGGCCCGGCAGTCGTCCGGACGGCCACGCCGGGCGTGCGACTTCCGGAACCGGGCCTCCGCCTGACAGGATCAGCCCGACCTGGTCATTACCCCTTGTGGTGCTGCGCACACAAAAAGTGATGATATGCCTGGAAAACGAGGAAGCGGCCGTCGTTTGAACCTCATGCGCTGGAGCGCCCGGCTCGCCGGAGTCCCCTGGCGTGCCCTCCCGCCCACCGGGACCGGCACCGAGGACGGTGCGCCCTGCCCCGACGGCGTCGTCGTGCCCAGCCCTCGAGACCCGACCGGTCCCGCCGCCACCGCCGAGCTCCTCGACCCGCACAAGCCGCAGAACCTGCGCGAGGTCCTCAACCGCATCCCCGCCCCGGTCGCCGTCACCTACGGCCCGCTCCACCAGCTCGGCTACGCCAACCGCGCGTACCGCGAACTCTTCGGCGAACGCCCCACCGGCCTGCCGGCGGCGGAGGCGCTCCCCGAACTCGCCACCATGGGCGTCCTGCCCCTGATGGACCAGGTCATCCGGGGCGGCCGCCCGCGCAGCGTCAAGGCCCGCTGCATCCTCGGCCTCACCGGCAACCGCTACTACAACGTCTCCTGCGTCCCGCTCGGCGCCGGGGAGAACGGCGACACCCCCGTGGAGGGCCAACCCGCCGGAGTGCTGATCTTCGCCGCCGAGGTCACCGACCAGGTCCTCGCCGCCGCCCGCCTGCGCGAAGCCGAACGCCGCCAGCGCGAGGCCGCCGTCACCCTCCAGCGCAGCCTGCTCCCGCAGAAGCTCGACCAGCCGGCCGGCCTGCGGGTCGCCGCCACCTACCAACCGGGCGGCGCCGAGGCCGCGGTCGGCGGCGACTGGTACGACGTCATCGCCATCGACGGCGGGCGCACGGCCCTCGTCATCGGCGACGTCATGGGCCGCGGCCTGCGCGCCGCCGCCGTCATGGGCCAGCTGCGCACCGCCGTCCGCGCCTACGCCCGCCTCGACCTGCCCCCGCACGAGGTGATGCGCCTGCTCGACGGGCTCGCCATGGAGATCGACGCCAACCAGATCGCCACCTGCACCTACGCCGTCTGGGACCCGCAGCGCCGCACCCTCTCCTACGCCTCCGCCGGACACCTGCCCGTCCTGCTGCGCTGCCCCGACGGCACCATCCTGCGCAGCGAGGAACAGAACGGCCCGCCGCTCGGCACCGGCGGCGGCCTGCACGTCTCCCACACCCTGCGCCTGCTCCCCGGCACGACCGGCGTCCTCTATACCGACGGACTGGTCGAACGCCGCGACGAGGACATCGACGAGGGCCTCGATCTCCTGGCCCGCACCCTGACCGGTGCGATCGGCGCCCCCGAGGTGGTCTGCGCCAGGCTGCTGCGGGCGATGGGCGTGACCTCCGAGCACGACGACGACGTCGCCGTCCTGGCCTTCCAGCTGCCGGCGGAAGAGAGAGCCGGAAATCCGCTTGCGCCACTTGACCCGGAGAGTCCAGAGGTCTAGTGTTCTTCGAGCTGCCTGGCAGGGAGCACCGGACACGCATCGGCGCGGACGGTCCCGGGGCGGCCAATCCTCTGAAACACCACTTCCCAGGTTCGGGCTGGGTCGCGTCGGCATTTCCGCGTCGCGGCTGAGCGCTTATTTGGCGTGCTCGTTTTATCGGGTTGCGGCCGGATTCGCTTTTCGGAGCGGAGATCGGCTAGAGTTTGAAACGTCGGACAGGGCGTCAAGCCCCGGAAGACACCGGCGAGTTGGATGACGAAGCCCCGGAAACGGAGCGGAAAACATCTGATAAGCTGGAAACACGAAAGAACGAAGCCCGGAGGGCCCGCTGGAAGGCGGTCCGAAGGAAGCGTCCGTTCCTTGAGAACTCAACAGCGTGCCAAAAGTCAACGCCAGATATGTTGACATCCCCGGCCT